>CAWKIC010000015.1:0-27523 GCA_963849615.1 uncultured Bacteroidales bacterium | reverse complement strand
TATGATCCTCCTCATATCTCTTGTACGCATAGTTATAGCCAATTAAATTAGAAAGAGGTAGTATCTTACGGGATACGTTCCGTATTTACTTTTCTGACCCCTCATCCATGCGAAATCGACAAAGCACTACTGTGACCCCCATCGTGTCTTATCAATCCGGCCGAATTGCCTTTCAGATTCCTCGCAATTCTCAATCCAGATGTATCAAAGTCTTCACCGATTTCATTCCCAATGCTCCATACTCTGACTGACGGGTGATTCCTGTCACGCTTTACCCACGACTCCACATCTTTCTGCCACCATTCCCTGAAATAGAGATGGTAGTCCTGACTCCTTTTAGCAGTCTCCCACACATCGAAGATTTCATTAATAACTACCATTCCCAACCGGTCGCAGGCATCCAGGAGTGCTGATGACGGAGTTGAGGGCGGTCCGGATGGCATTGAAGCCGCTGTTTTTCAGCACCTCAATTTTACGCTCCTCGGCACGGTCGATGGCAGCAGCTCCCAGGGGCCCGTTATCGTGGTGAATACAACCGCCGATCATTTCGACCGGTTTACCATTGATAGTAAACCCGTTCTGCGCATCTGCCTTAATACTGCGGATCCCAAAATGAGTTGCCAGACCATCAACAATCTTATTATTTATCAGCACAGATACTTTCGCATGGTAGAGATTCGGTTCATCGATCGACCAGAGAGATGGCATCTTTACCGGAATTTCCTGTATTACCTGTCCTTTTTGACCTGAAGCCACCATTGAATTGCTGGTTATAGTTGCAGCCAGCCTGCCTGAAGGATCCAACAATTCGGTACGCAGGACGATACTTTCATCACTATTCCCGGAGTTTACAATAGTAGTTTCAACTTTCACATCTGCAGAATTTTCAGTTATAACGGGTGTTGTTATGTATAATCCACCTGAAATATCAATGTGAACAGGATTTACCAGAGTGAGCCATACATGCCTTATAATGCCTGATCCTGCATACCAGCGTGAATTCATCCCTGCATTTTGAACACGAACAGCAACAATGTTAGGTTCTCCCGGGGGATTCAGATAAGAAGTAATATTATAGTAAAAAGGAGTATATCCGTAAGGATGAAATCCGAGGTGTTTTCCGTTCAACCAAACATCGGATGTCATAGTAACACCGTCAAATTGAAGGCAGGCAATTTTATCCTTATCCTCCTCCCTGATGGTAAAGTTTTTCCTGTACCAGCCTGTGCCTCCCACCATGTAGCCGGTAGTACCTTTATCAATGGCTGATTTATCAAATGGTCCGATTATATCCACACCGTTTTGTCCGGGCAGATCTTCAATACTCCAGTCATGAGGAACGTCGATGATCCTCCAGCCTGAATCATTAAAATCAGGGGATTCAGCGCCTGAAAGCGTATCTTTCATAAAGAGCCAGCCTTCATCAAATGAGATTGTTCTATCACCAGTGGAAATTTCAGCCGGGTTATGGCATGAAGCGAGAACCAGAAAAACTAATGCCACCGCACAAAAGCATGAACTTAAACGAAGTTTTAATAAAAACAGTTTCAGATATTTCATATAAATGCTATCTGCGGCTGACACTCCCGCCCTCGCTCTCACTCTTTTTCGTTGACCCACCTGGGCTCGAACCGGACCGAGCGTTAAGAAAATGCCCTGTGGGCGTTTTTAGCGAAGGGGCCAGCCTGCCGCGGTGGCTCGAGCCCAGGTAATCAGTTAACTCGCTCTCACTCTTTTTTGTTGACCCACCTGGGCTCGAACCAGGACTCTGCGGAACCAAAATCCGACGTGTTGCCAATTACACCATGGGTCATTATCTCCGTTTCCGGTGATGCAAAATTAGAAAATTTTTTTATTAGTTAACCTAAGTCTGTCTGTTACTGGTTGCTGCTGATTGATAATGTGCCTTTTGATATCATTGACTTCTGGTCTGCCAGCTTATGTTAACATTGTACATTACATTATTAACCAGCAACTAACCAGCAACAAGAAACCAGAAACCAGCAACCTGAATTATTTTATGTACAGTGGTTTTTTGATCCGCGGACAGTAAGTCAGGAAACTGAAGGATCAAATTGATTTTTTTTCATCCCCTCAACTTCAACAACGTTGAACGGACATTCAACAAGCGACCTGAGGATCAACCCAAGTTCGCACATATCCTCATCACCCTGCTCATAATACCAGGTTATCCTGGCCTTGTCGGT
Source organism: uncultured Bacteroidales bacterium (assembly GCA_963849615.1). Lineage (GTDB taxonomy): Bacteria > Bacteroidota > Bacteroidia > Bacteroidales > VadinHA17 > LD21. The sequence goes on along the minus strand of CAWKIC010000015.1, from coordinate 25,316 downwards.
CATTTCCTTAACCCTGGATATCTCCTTGATGATATTATAAATCCACTTTGTTGAACTGGTATTAATGTATTCAAAGCCAAATTCGATCTTTGTCTCATCCCTGTAATCACGCGTATAGTTGGTTATCCATTCCAGTATGGGACGGTAAAATTCACCCGGGTTAACAGGAATTGAGCGCCCCAGAATAAATATCCTTCCGGGTTCAAGGATGATACGGGGCGTCCTCCTTGTCGGTTCGGTTTTGTATCTCGTTAAGGTCATCATTCCACATATAAACGGTGCAACAGGCTTTTTAGTCTCTCATAAGTGACAAGATGCCGGTTTAGGGTCGATTTTTTAACCGGAAGGCTGCTTTTTGCAGAGAAAACTATGGGATGATGGAGAAGGATCGGACTATTTGGTAAGGCCTCGCCTGAAGAGTGTGGGACCGGGTTCCTCCCATAAGGTGGGATACTCGCTGTCAAACCTTTTCAGAATAGCCTTCATTATTGACTCCCTCAGGAACTCCGACTTATTCTTTACCCTGTAACGGTTGCAGTAGATGTCCAGCGCCCTCGCTTCCCTGTTATTCAGCATGAGTGAAAGCCTGTTGTTCCTTTTTAAGCTTTCCTCTTTATTTGAAGTACGTTTCAAACGTTAATTACTTGATATTGACCGCTAATTTAATTAAACAGTTATCAGATTTATTCTGTGTTTGAATTAGTTTTTAACAGGGGAACAAGCGCTGGTCTGTAATTGGCTGGATATATGGATGTTAGATTATTAAAAACTTTATTTTCAGGTCGAGCTCCCCCTTTTAATTCCCCCCGGAGGGGGGAAAAATCCCTGCAAAATACCAGATTTCTCTAAAAGTCGACGGATTTTCTCCCCCCCGGGGGAGATCCCGCTTTAGCGGGAGAGGGGGTGTTCATACCTTAAACAAGCAACCCGGGGGAGATCCCGCTTTAGCGGGAGAGGGGGTGTTCATTCTCACGCCTTCCCTGCGCTTCCAAGCACATTCATAACTTTATGCTTATAGAGCTCTTTCAGCTTATCACGGGCAGGGCCCAGGTAATTACGCGGGTCAAATTCACCCGGCTTCTCAACAAATACTTTACGGATAGCAGCTGTCATGGCCAGACGCCCGTCACTGTCGATATTGATCTTACAGACAGCCGATTTTGCTGCTCTCCGTAACTGATCCTCCGAAACACCTGCCGTGTTTTCCATTTTACCCCCGTATTTGTTAATCTCGGCAACGATATCCTGTGGTACTGATGAAGCGCCATGGAGCACGATCGGGAAACCGGGGATCCTTCTTTCACACTCCTCGAGAATGTCAAACCGCAACGGAGGAGGGAGCTGGCCTGGTCCTACCTTGAATTTGAAAGCTCCGTGCGAAGTTCCGATTGAAATGGCAAGGGAATCGACTCCTGTTTTTTTAACAAAATCCTCAACTTCTTCGGGTCTTGTGTAGGATGTATGTTCCGACGATACTTCATCTTCGATACCTGCCAGAACACCAAGTTCACCTTCAACGGTTACATCGAACTGATGCGCATATTCTACAACCTGTCTGGTAAGCCTGACATTTTCTTCATACGGGAAATGTGATCCGTCGATCATAACTGATGAAAAACCGGTCTCGATGCACGATTTGCAGGTTTCAAAAGAATCGCCATGATCAAGATGCAAAACGATGGGTATTGCGTAACCAAGCTCCTTTGCATATTCTACTGCCCCCTTGGCAAGAAACTGAAGTAAAGTCTGGTTGGCGTATTTACGCGCACCCTTTGATACCTGTAATATCACCGGAGATTTTGTCTCCACACAGGCGCCGATAATTGCCTGCATCTGCTCGAGATTGTTGAAATTAAATGCCGGAATAGCATATCCGCCCTCAACAGCTTTGTTAAACAATTCCCTCGAATTCACTAACCCTAGTTCTTTATAATGAAGCATAATTCAATGTTTTTAAATAAGCCGTGAAAGATAACTATTTTACAAATGCCGCCAAAACATTTGAATAAATTTGAATATTTACGACGTTAGTAAGCTCATTACCATTGCGTTTGGTTTTCATAACCGGGATATATTACAAAGCCCTTCACCCTGCCAAAGACTAAAAATTGTGGAGCTTGTCAAATATTTAAGCATGCGCCACATGCCAATTAAACCTAATTGTTTATCTTCGTAACCTCTTTTTAAAAATATTTTATAGAGGTCAAAGGTGTCTGAAATGAAGCATTTGCAGAATAACATAAACGATTAAGAGACCCTCCGTGTGACCTTAAATAAACTAATCTAAGATGAAAAAATATTTAATCCAGATAGTCTGTCTGCTTCTTTCGCAAGGCTATGCTATCGGGCAGCAGCAGACCTGGTCGCTCGAGGAATGCATCAGGTATGCAATTGAACACAACATCCAGATCAAACAGCAGGTACTGCAGACAATGTACCAGAAAAACGCGCTTGACCTTTCAAAGCTGAGCCGTCTGCCCACTTTGAACGGCCAGGTAACGCATAACTATTCATTTGGAAGGGCTCTTGACGAAACCACCTATGAATTCACTGCAAATCAGAATATTCAGTCAAACAGTTTTTACGTCGGCGGAAGTATGAACCTGTTCAACGGATTGCAGAATTACAATACAATCCAGAAGAACAAGTATGAAGTGCTGGCAAGCGAGCTTGACCTTCAGAAGATCAAGGACAACATAGCTCTCAACATTGCACTGGCTTATCTCCAGATACTCCTGAACAATGAACTGGTACAGGCGACTAACAACCAGCTGATGATCACCCGACAGCAGATAGAAAAAACAAGAAAAATGGTAGACGCCGGCAGCCTGGCAAAAGGCAACCTTCTGCAAATCGAATCCCAGGCTGCAGGCGAGGAGCTACAGCTTATAACTACAAGAAATCAGCTTGACATCTCATACCTGAATCTTACCCAGCTTCTTGAACTTCAAACGCCGGAGGGATTTCAGATAATAACACCTGAAATACAAATTGATACAAACAGCGTCATTTCAGGTGAGATAGGTGACATATTTTCGCAGGCAGAGGGACTGAGACCTGAGATCAAAAGTGCAGAAATGAAACTGGCAGCAAGTGAATTTGACAGGAAGATAGCCTCCGGTGCCAGGAGCCCTCAGCTCTCGATGAACCATTCCTTCAGTACCCGGTACTCGGATATCGCGATAAAGCCAAGCAGTCCGCTTACAAAATACTCCTTCTCCGATCAGTTAAATGATAACATAAACTATGGCGTCGGGTTTTCATTGCGTATTCCTATCCTTAACGGCTGGCAGGTTAACAAGAACATAGCCAACTCGCGGCTGGATGTAGAGAACAGTCTGTATGTACTTGAGAATGAGAAGAAGCAACTTTACAAAAATATACAACAGTCGTACGCCGATGCCGTTGCAGCGCTTAAAAAGTACACAGCAAGCATAAAAGCTGTTACGTCGATGGAGGAATCATTCAGATACACAGAACAAAAATTCAATGTGGGAATGGTGACGCCTGTCGATTATAATGCCGCCAAAACTCAGCTTCTGAATACACAGTCGGATATGGCGCAGGCAAAATATGAATTCGTCTTCAAAACAAAAGTTCTTGATTTTTATAAAGGAATACCCCTGAATCTGGCCAAATAAAACAAAGTTTAAGTCATATAATCATGAAAAGCAATAAATTACTAAAGATACTGGCGCCTGTAGTCATCGTATTGATAATATTCGCTGTCGTTGGAAAGAAAGCCGGCTGGTTCGGGAAGGGGGTAACAGTCAAGGTTGCTGTTGAAAACGCTGAAATGCGGACCATCGTTGAATCGATAACAGCCAACGGCAAGATCCAGCCGGAGACAGAGGTAAAAATTTCTCCCGAGGTTTCGGGTGAAATAGTTCAATTGACAGTAAAAGAAGGGGAGCATGTCGATAAAGGACAGCTGCTGCTCAGAATAAAACCTGATATCTATGTCTCACAAAGGGACAGGTCGGTAGCAGCAATAAGCTCAGCACGGGCACGTCTTGCCCAGTCTGAAGCGCAATTTCTGCAGGCTGATCTTTCATTTAAAAGGACAAAGCAGCTCTTTGAAGAGCAAACAATGTCAAAATCGGAATTTGAGCAGGCCGAGGCTACATATTCAGTTGCAAAGGCGGAGGTAGATGCTGCCAGGTATGCTGTTATAAGCAGCGAAGCGTCGCTTAAAGAGGCTAATGAGAATCTGGTTAAGACCTCAATATATTCACCCATGTCGGGTACAGTGTCAATGCTGCTTGTGGAGCTTGGTGAACGGGTTGTGGGTACCGGGATGATGACAGGAACGGAAGTGATGCGGGTAGCCGACCTTTCACGTATGGAAGCGCAGGTTGAGGTAAATGAAAATGACATCCCGCGGGTTACCCTGGGTGATACTGCTGTAATAACAGTCGATGCCTATCTTGACCAGAAATTCAAGGGTGTAGTGACAGAGATAGCAAATTCAGCAAAGACTACAGGCGTATCAGCTGATCAGGTAACAAACTTTGATGTCAAAATCCTCGTTCTTCCTGAATCCTACAGGGAGCTTGAAGAAAAGGGAAATGCGAATCCTCTCAGACCGGGTATGTCTGCTACCGTTGACATCCAGACCGAATCCAAAACCGGTATTATTGCTGTTCCCATCCAGTCCGTAACGACACGGACCGACACTACCAAAATCGTCGTAACCCCGTCGGATGAGGATATCCGTACTCTCGTCTTTATAACCGACGGACAACGGGCCCTTGCAAAGGATGTAAAAACCGGTATACAGGACAATAGCTACATAGAGATACTTTCCGGTATCGCGGCAGGTGACAGGGTTATTTCCGCTCCTTTCAGCGCCATCAACAAAAAACTTTCTGACAGCACGCTTGTTGAGATCGTTAAGAAGGAGGATCTTTTTTCGTTGAAATAGATTTCTGCTTTCATCCTGAAATATGATAATTTGTCTTGAAACGTCAACAGCCGTCTGTTCTGTTGCACTTTGTGACAGTAAAGGAGTTGTGGCATTAAAAGAGAGCAGCGAAAATAAATCGCATGCTTCACAACTTACAGTTTTTATCGGGGACCTATTGGCACAGGCCGGTATAAGACCTTCCGATCTTGAGGCTGTCGTCGTAAGCAAGGGACCGGGTTCCTATACAGGGCTCAGGATAGGAGTTTCGGCTTCAAAAGGGATCGCCTATGCTGCCGGCATTCCTCTCATAGGCATCGAAACCACCCGGTCAATGTTTTACGGGATCACTGAGGAGATTAAGCATAAATATGGTCTGGACAGTACATCTTTATACGTTCCCATGCTTGATGCCCGCAGGATGGAGGTCTTCTTTTCTGTTCTGGATGCGGAAGGCAATACCGTAAAAGATATATCAGCAGAAATAATACACGAGGATTCATTCAGCGAAATACCGGAGAATGTGAGGATGCTATTCTTCGGCGACGGCGCATCAAAATGCAGGCAGGTATTGAAGAGGAATAACACCGGATTTGCAGACGAATTCAGGATATCCGCAGCATATATGTATTGGCTTGCATATAAATCACTTAGAGAGCGTCGGTTTGAAGATATTGCATACTTTGAACCTTTTTATCTTAAAGATTTCATAACTTCGCGTCCTAAAAAAAATATACTTGGCAGGTAATTTGTTTAGCAGGTGCAAAGGTCAACAGTAAATTATGAAGTTACTAAGGATATTATCATTTGCTTTTTTAATGCCAGCACTCTCTTTTGGCCAGGAATTCTCTTACCAGCCGGGTGAAAAGGTTCATTTTGAAATTCATTATGGAGTTATCCAGGCAGGCATCGGCTCCCTTGAGCTGGTTACCGATACTTTCAGGGGCAAAGAAGTATGGCATTCTGTATTTCTTGGGAAGACAACAGGGATGGCCGAAGCCCTTTTCAGGGTTAAGGACGTTTACGAAAGCTATATCGACCCGGAAACTGAGCTGCCTGTTTTTTCAATCAGAAATATACAGGAAGGCAGATACAGAAAGTATAACGAGGTGATCTTCGACCGCTACACACGACCCGATTCAGCCATTCTCACAAGCGATCTGACGGGGATCCATATAACTGAACCCGGGATACACGACATAGTTTCGTCCGTTTACTACTTCAGGAATCACTACCTTCCGGACTTCGCCAATTTCAAGAGAGGTGATGTGATCACAATCATGACCTGGTTTACAGATGAACTCTATCCGATAAGGCTCAGATACCTGGGTCCGGATGAGGTAAAAACGAAGGTTGGGAGGATCAGGTGTCTTAAATTCAACCCGGTAACTGAGGTAGGCAGGCTGTTCAAAACGGAGGAAGATATGTCATTCTGGTTTTCAGCAGATGAGAATTTTTTACCGGTTAAAATACGATTTGATATATTTGTCGGGGCATTTTCAGCTGAAATAGTCAGCTATGAAGGTTTGAAATACCCGCTTAACATCAGGAAGAAAGACTAAATTAAAACAGTGAGTAACACAGACGTTTATGGCAAGTACTGCAGACTTCAGGAATGGAATGGTCATCGAGTTCAATGACGATCTTTATACAATAGTCCAGTTTCAACATGTAAAGCCGGGTAAGGGTCCGGCTTTTGTAAGGACAAAATTGAGGAGCATAAAGACAGGAAGAGTAATTGACAACACCTTTTCTTCAGGGACAAAAGTTAATCTCGCAAGGGTGGAAAGGCATCCCTACCAGTATCTCTATAAGGATGACATGGGTTTCTATTTCATGCACATTGAAACATATGAACAGATCCATGTTCAGGAAGAGCTTATAGATAATCCTGAATTTCTGAAAGAGGGAGAAAATGTTGAAGTAGTGGTGCATGCCGATACCGAGACCATACTTTCGGTTGAACTTCCGCAATTTGTAGTCATGAAAGTGATCTATTCGGAACCCGGATTGAGGGGAGATACAGCCACCAATACCCTGAAGCCGGCAAAAATAGAGACCGGGGGCACCATAATGGTTCCTCTTTTTATAAACGAAGGTGATAAGATCAAAATAGATACCAGGAACAGAACCTATATGGAACGGGCCAAGTAGCATATAATGAACGAAAAAAGAGCTTCAATTGACAGGTTACGTATTTCCAGGTTCAAACTGGATGCACTTCTCGATATTACATTGTCGATCAATGCCAATCTGCCAACTGAGGTACTCCTGTCGAAGTATGAATCGATCCTTCGCAATAAGCTCGGTATAGGAAAAATACTCATTTTCAAGCACTCGGTTAAATGGGAATGCCTGCTTAACGGAGGTTTCCCCGAGGACCTCGAAAAAAGCATTGACATCGGATCACAATTGCTAAAGCTGAAGGAGACAGCCTTCAGAAATCCAGATCTTGGACTGGAAGGGGTCGATATAGTTATTCCGGTCTATAATAACAACGCTCCGCTGGCTTTCGTCCTTATAGGCGACATTGAGGAAGAAGGTGAAGGGGTGAGCCCGGTGATCAAGCACCTGAACTTCATCCAGACTATCTCGAGCATCATTCTCGTTGCTATCGAAAACATCCGGCTTTTCAGTGAAAGTCTTCACCAGGAGGCTCTTAAAAAGGAGCTTGAACTTGCAGCAAAGATGCAGCAAAAGCTGATACCCGACAACAATACAATGCCCGCCAACAATGATATAGTTGTTAAGGGTTTTTACTACCCGCACTACGAGGTGGGGGGTGATTATTACGATTGTATTCAGCTTTCAGACACTAAAACAGGGTTCTGCATTGCCGATGTTTCGGGGAAGGGTATTTCGGCTGCAATACTCATGTCGAATTTTCAGGCAAGCCTGCGGGCACTTTTCACGTACGGTATCGGACTCCCGGAATTGATCCGGAAGCTGAACGCTCTTATTAATACTAATGCAGCAAACGATAAATTCATCACTTTTTTTGTAGCACGTTACGACAGGCAGACAGGCATCCTTGAATACCTGAATGCAGGCCATAACCCCCCTGTGTTGTTCGATACGGTTTCGGGAAAGATTACTCACCTGCATTCCATTTGCGTGGGAATAGGCATGCTCGATGAAATACCACCCGTCGTGGAGGACGTAATTAACATAAGTAACTACTCAAAGCTTGTCTGTTATACCGACGGTCTTTCGGACCTGAAGGGAGATGACGGGAAGGAGATACAGACAAGTGAAATAATAAAGTATATTACAAATACCAGACCTGTTGGGAAGAACATCAGTGAAATGCTGACCGGCCTTGGCATTCCCGATAACAATCCCTGGCTCTTCGACGATGTGTCAATTCTGGCGATCGACTTTCTAAAGTAATTTCCTGCATTAACGGCTTGCGGCTTGCGGCTTGCGGCTCGCGGCTTGCGGCGGTTTTTTATTGCCAACTGCCAACTGCCAACTGCATTTTTCTTAGGTGGAGAGGTAGCTCAAATGACCCTCAGCAGGTAATAGTTCTTCTTCCCTTTCTGAACAAGCAAATACTTATTATTAAGCAAAGACTCGGCCCCGATAAGCTTTTCGGGATCATCTATTTTAACCTTATTGATGCTCAGGCCACCACCCTGGACGAGACGCCTGAGTTCCCCCTTTGATGTAAATACCTGAGAATGTTCTGCACAGAGATCGGTCACATTCACCCCCTGCTGCAGCAATTCACGCCTTATATCAAACACCGGAACTCCTTCGAAAACCGACAGAAACGTAACCTCATTCATCTTCCTGAGTGATTCCGTAGTCCCCTTGCCAAAAAGTATCTGCGATGCTTCCACAGCCGCATGGTATTCTTCGGGGGAATGAACCATGACTGTTACCTCTTCGGCAAGGCGCTTCTGAAGGATCCTTTCATGAGGCGCCTTTTTATGATCACCGGTCAGGCTTTCTATTTCATCGCGTCCGAGCAGTGTAAATATCTTGATATACGAGGTTGCATCATCATCAGAGACATTAAGCCAGAACTGGTAGAACTGATAGGGAGAGGTCTTTTCGGGGTCGAGCCACACATTTCCCGATTCGGTCTTCCCGAATTTTGTGCCATCAGCTTTTGTTATTAGCGGACATGTCAGTGCAAAAGCCTCACCGCCTGTTTTGCGCCGTATCAGTTCAGTACCTGTTACAATATTGCCCCATTGGTCCGAACCTCCCATCTGAAGCCTGCAGCCCAGATCATTGTAAAGATGAAGAAAATCGGTTCCCTGTACGAGCTGGTAAGAAAATTCGGTGAAAGACATACCCTCTTTGGCTTCGGATCCCAGTCTCTTTTTAACCGAGTCTTTTGCCATCATATAGTTTACTGTAATATGTTTACCTATCTCCCTGATGAATTCAAGGAAGGAATAGTTCTTCATCCAGTCATAGTTATTTACCATGACAGCCCTGTTTTTTCTGGATGAGCTGAAATCAAGGAATTTTGAAAGCTGTTTTTTAATCCCCGCCTCGTTTCTCCTCAGGGTTGGCTCGTCAAGGAGGTTCCTTTCCTCAGATTTCCCTGAGGGATCCCCTATCATACCTGTAGCGCCCCCAACGAGTGCAACAGGGACATGTCCGGCCCGCTGAAAATGAACCAGCAGCATAACCTGAACCATATGGCCTATATGCAGTGAATCGGCTGTGGGATCGAAACCTATATATCCTGTGGTGACTTCCTTCGAAAGCAATTCCCCGGTACCGGGCATGATATCATGGATCATACCTCTCCATCTCAGTTCATCAACAAAACCCATAAATTTATTTTATGAATTGCAAATATAGCAAAGAGGCTTAAATAGTTACTCCCTCCGGCTTTTTTTTAAACCTGTCGAAGCTTTTGTCGAAGCTCCCCTCCCCGATTATCGGAAAGAGCATGGGGGCAAGATCGGCGATGGGACTATAGAATTTTGACCTTTCGATTGTTTCCCGTGGGAGGAATTTATGCTTGGCGTCGATAGCATTAAGTACCACGAAAATGACACTGAGAATAAGGGCAGTTTTGAAAACTCCGAAAACAATTCCCAGCAGCCTGTTTAAGAAGCCCAGCGACAGTGTATCAAGAAATTTATCTGCAAGAATCCCGATAAAATGAATGATAATAACTATAATAATGAAGGTAACGAGGAATGAAATTATTCCGACATATCTTCCGGTCATATCAAAATAATCATAAAGCTTTCCGGCAGTGAATGCAGAGAATTTAATAGCTCCCCAGATGCCGAGGATGAGAGCCAGCAGCGACGCCAGTTCCTTGATGAATCCGTCTGTGAATCCCCTTGCCAGTCCGAAGACAAGAAGGACGATGATAACAAAATCGATCCAGTTCATGGCCTTATGAATTTGAGTATGAAATTAGGAAAGATTATGGATTAAACAAAATCAACGATTTCACTTCCAAAGTTACCCCAGGGGAGGGAGGGAGAGAAGGGGTCCCTCTCCCCTCCCCCCTCCCCCTTCGCCCAGTCTCCCTTTCATGACCCGGAATTCCTGCTGCCATTTGCAATGCCTAAAAATATATATATTTTTGCAACCATTGCATCAGCCTTGTTCCATGCTACCTCCTTCCGCGGCTACGCTCTTCTCCCTATCTTGCTTCTCCAACTCTCCCTTTCATGACCCTGGAATTCAGTCCGCTGCCATTTGCAATGCCGAGAAGTAAAATAAGGTCTGAGAAATATTATTAGTGGTTGCGGAAAAGATTTTTAAAAAGATATCAGGCCCCATAGTTCAATGGATAGAACGGAGGTTTCCTAAACCTTAAATTCAGGTTCGATTCCTGGTGGGGCTACATTTAGAAATGTTAAAAACCTGTATTATAATCTGATACAGGTTTTTCTTTTCATATTGGAAGCAGTGCAGGTATCCGCCGGGTCAGCTCCTTCCATTCATCGCCGATTGCCTTTTGAATAAGAAGTTTTGCATGATCAAATGCTGGTGGAGGCATCACCGTTTGCCAGATACGAGTCATGTTTTCACGGTCATTGTTGTCCAACAGAGGGTATAACCACGCGACAACCTCCGGAAAACGGTCTTGTGGTACCATACTTGCCATGATACCGATTGCTTTACCCTGATCGGGCATAGAAACCCGTTCCCTCATAATACGGTATAAGTGCGCGTCTTCCTTTCCCAGGTGAATATCGAGATGGAATTTGAATGCTGCCGTAGCACGTGCTGTTGCCAACACGTCATTTGCAGAAACTGCATAATGAAGGGCGTCGAATGCAGCATCAAGGCCACGGTGATCTCTCTCGTATGCTTCAGCGACCAGAGGTGCCACAGCTTCAACCGCAGGGAATACAGCCAATTCCTCTCCATTAGCGTGCCAGACAAGCACTTCATTAAAGAACCGGAAGCGCTCAATCGCCGGTGTAAGCCCCTTTCCCATTTTTGCAGATTCGAGTGCTGCAGCATCAATTCTGGTCATGTCAAGCCGGAAAGCATTGTGAAATGCCATTACAGTGTCAAGTGGTTGTGCCATTTTTTAATTCTCCTTTTGTTTTTGTTAAATTACTTACTTAATAAAAAATACAAACTATAATTGATCTCTATTTAGTTTTGCAGCCCTTTTACTTATGACAACTTAATCATCAAAAAGTTGCAAAATAATTGTTTTAATAAGAGGAATATAGCCAGGTTGAACCTGAAAGGTATTAATGTGCCGATAAACATTATCTCTGACATGATTTTTATATCTTACTGGCATAATTATTGTACAAAAAACTACGAACCAAACCCTTAATAATGTTAAAATTCAGTAAAAATATTATCCCTGGTTTAGCATTCCTGACGGGGCTGTTACTTTATTCAGGGTGTGACAAGATAATTACCGGGGATGCGGGTTTTCTTGAAGGAAAAATCTCAATTGGTCCGTTATGTCCTGTAGAAAAGGATCCGCCTGATCCGGGCTGTTTGCCAACTGCCGATACATATAAAGCTTATCCGGTTGCAGTCTGGACCTCGGATGCCAGAAGAAGGATAACTCTTCTTAAGCCCTCGCTGGATGGATCATACAGAACAGATCTTGAGCAGGGAACCTATTTAATTGTTCTTGAAAAAGGCATAAGTTACATTGGGGGCAGCAACCTGCCGGTTGAAATTACAATACTACCGGATAACATAACTAACCTGAATATAGAAATTGATACAGGAATCCGGTAGCAGTAACATCAATTTAATTCCAGTAGATTTCCAGTGCTTTTCCCTGGCATCAAACCTCACAAGATATTATTTTCACGGTCAGGTACCTTAGGACTCCTGAGCTTTGCTATTTTGGAGGAGATTTATGAAATGCTTTTATGATTCAGAAAGAAGCAGTCTCTTGAGCCTCCAATGTTGATCCGCATTCTAAACAAGGCATCATCTCCATACGTCAGCAGTTTCTGACCTCAGAGGCCTACGTTTCAGAGTTTTTTATAAATGAATACAAAAAAATTATCTTTATAGCAGTCAGGAATAACATTAAATCTTTTATCTGGTAATAAGACTGTATATTCAACACTATTTAAGGTTCGAGGCATTTTCATTAAAAGAGGAGAAGTAGATGATCCCCAAAAAAATTCATTATTGCTGGTTAAGTGGAGAAGATATGCCTTCCAACATACAAATGTGTATAAATAGCTGGAAAGAAATAATGCCAGAATATGAACTAATTTTGTGGGACAAAGATAGATTTGAAATAAAATCTGTTTTATATGTCGAAGAAGCGTGTAAAGCAAAAAAATGGGCCTTTGCAGCTGACTATATCCGTTCTTATGCCTTATACAAAGAAGGTGGCATTTATATGGATTCGGATGTCCTTGTAAAAAAGAAATTTGATCAATTTTTAAAATATGATTTTTTTACATCGGTAAGATATAACTCTTCAGTGATAAGAAAAAGAAAAACACTTGATTTATTAAATGAAGATGGAACTGCAAAGATACCTTTTACACGTAAGCCTGGTTTTGGTATCCAGGCAGCAGTTTTAGGTAGCATAAAGGGTCATCCATATTTAGAAGACTGCCTGGCATATTATAGTGATAAGCATTTTATTATTGACGATAGAAGTATTTCTAATCAAATTCTTGCTTCTGATTTATACGCAATGCTGGCAGAAAAATATGGTTATAAATATAAAAATGAATTGCAACATTTGAATAATAACATGTTAATATTGCCATCGGAAATATTTGCTGGCGATCTGGAGGAAGCGACGGATAATTCATATGCTATTCATTATTGCGCTGGGAGTTGGACAGAGCCAACTATAAGATCAACATTAAGAAAAATATTAGAGAATATGAAAATGGATAAGGTTATAAGAGAATTGGTTAAGAAGCCCCGCAACTATAAATTATGAAAACGTCATAATCGATTTTACGCGGTACGAAAAAGAAACCAGCACTCCTCCTGCTTTGTTAAAAGCTCCCATGTTTATAACACAAGGATTCCCTTTAAGGAAAGGGATTCTTTAAGAAGAATGCTGGCTGTTTATAATACAAGTTAATTAAAGGAATTGTTCGATTCAGATTCATTTTTAGAATAAAAAAAACCAACTCCGTTTGATTTTTGATAGAATGAAAGTCAGCCTTCCTGAAAACGGAAATTCTGGCGGCCTCTTTTACGCATTGCATACCAAAGGAAATGGTTTCAATGTATGCGGTATTCAGCTTTCTATTTTATTCTTGTTGCTTTATATTCTTCTGTTTTAGCACCTTCTGAATTAAAAGATGTGGCAGTAGCAGATGTAGGAGTTTCAAATACAAATTCACCCTTCTCGAGGACTTTTTCAGGATTAAAGTTTTGTACTATTTCCTGGACCCACTTTTTTTCAGTGGTGAACGAAGCGATCACTTCCGTGGAGCCCGACTGCAGGGCTGGCCTGTAGAGAGGGAACTGACCTTATATTCCTAAGGTGTTACATTATTAGCTGAGGTGCGGTGGCAAACTGGAAACGGCGCGAAGTTAAGTCTGTTTCGTAGCGCCATCAAGGCTTTGTGTAGCGGGCGTAGAAAAAGACTTAACTTATCGTTTCCAGCGGCTTTTCTTTGTTACTTTCTTTTACCGCTAAAAGAAAGTAAATCAACTAATTTTAAGGTCGCTCTGTCTATTCGGGTGTGTATTGAAATTTATAAGACAATTATTTTTTGAATATATAACTGTCTCATATTAATCGTGGAGATTAAGGGAGTCGAACCCTTGTCTTGTGACTGCGAGTCACATACTCTAACCAACTGAGCTAAATCCCCTTTATAAACTCTTCAAATGTAAGATAATTGACAATAATAAAACATCCATAAAGCAGATTTGGTTATTATCCCTTCATTAAAATTTGCAGCTGTAATTTTTATTATTGTTTTTTTATCTTTCAACAGTATATAATTTATCTTTATGTGGATCTGCGGGATTTCAATCAGGGGGAGATTACGATTCCCTCCTGATAACACGGATTTTTGCAGATCTGAATCCAAATCTTTAGTTTTACCCGGGTTTGGGAAGATCATAGGATTTTGGGTAAAGGATTGGGAAATATGGTAAACTAAAATGTAAAAAATTGAAAAGAAAACCAGGATCACCGGTATTCCGGAAGCAGATGCTCCTTGCTCTTTTATTGATCGCAGGAGTTAACACTTATGCACAAAAAACCGGGGTGGAATTTGGGAAGGCTGTAATCCTGAAGGACGTTACCCCTTCAGCTCAAGGGAAAAGCATACCCTTAAAATGGATAGATGTCAATACTTCTGAAGAGACCTGGACAAAACAGAAGAAAATACTTGTTTGTTCGGGTAGGCCAATTGGTGTCATGCGGTCTGAAAAACAATACGAAAATTTCATCCTTCATATCGAATGGATGCATATGGAACCAGGAGGCAATTCGGGAGTTTTTGTCTGGTCAGGTGCCAACCCGTCAAAGGAATCACGTTTGCCCGACGGGGTTGAAGTGCAGATGCTCGAACTGGACTGGGTAAATCTGAATAAAAAGGAAGGTGTTACTCCTCCCGATGCATATGTTCACGGAGAACTCTTTGGTGTTGGTGGGGTAACAACAACCCCCGATAATCCAAGGGGAACCAGGAGCAAGTCAATTGAAAACAGGTGCAAGGGAAGGGGGAACTGGAATATTTATGATGTCATTTGTGTGGATGGTGTAATCAAGCTTTCGGTGAATGGCAAATTTGTCAACGGAATAAGTCACTCGTCCCGGAAAAAGGGATATCTCTGCCTCGAATCAGAAGGTGGAGAAATTCACTTCCGCAATATTAAAATAATTGAGTTGCCTTCGGGGACTGCATCTGAATAGAAAAACAAAAATTAATCCACCAATACAATGAAAAATCAAATTTCACGCCGTGATTTTGTTGGTAAAACAATAGGATTAAGCGCCGGAGCTGCGGTTATTCCGTCATTCAGGGAATTTGCTTTTCAGGACAAGCGAAAAGGAACTACTCCGCTTATTGTTACCAGCCATTCCAATCAGACCGGACAGAATGCCATGGAGGCAGGTTGGGAGATACTTATTAAAGGCGGGAGCGCTGTTGATGCTGTTGAAAAGGCTGCAAATATAATAGAAGTGGATCCTGAAGATACGAGTGTTGGTTATGGAGGACTTCCAAATGAAAATGGTGTTGTGCAGCTCGATTCTTCCTTCATGGATGGCAAAACCTACTCAGCAGGCGCTGTTGCCTGTCTGGAGAATATAAAAACACCGGCATCGGTTGCCAGGCTGGTTATGCAGCATACCGACCACGTACTTCTTGTCGGCGCGGGGGCGCTTGAATTCGCCAGAGCCTGGGGCTTTCAGGAAGAGAACCTGCTTACTGAAAAAGCAAGGAAAATCTGGCTCCGCTGGAAAGAGGAAATGAGCCCTACGGATGACTGGGGAGCTCCCGAGCATCTACAGAACCTTATTAAAAAAGAGGCATACTGGCACGATTTTCCTGATATTGAACACCACTATGGCACAACCAATGTTCTGGCAATTGATGTTAATGGCAATATTGCCGGATGCACCACCACCAGCGGCCTTAGCTTCAAGCTGAACGGACGTGTGGGCGACTCGCCTATCATAGGTGCCGGCCTTTATGTTGACAACGAGGTGGGAGCTGCCGGAGCGACAGGCCGTGGTGAGGATGTGATAAAATCGTGCGCTTCATATTACATGGTCCTTAAAATGAAGGAAGGACGAACACCTCAGCAGGCATGCGAAGATGCCCTGCACATGATAATAGACAGGTACAAAAAAGTGAACCCGGATTTCTATCCGGGCGAAAAATTCGTTGCTATAAACAAATACGGTGAAATCGGTTGTGCCACCATGATTGGCAAACGGAATCCCCAAATGTCGGTCAGGAGTGAAAAAGGATTTAGCAGGCTTGAAGGGATTGTGGCCTATCCTGACAAATAGGTCATCTCCTTAATTAAGCCTGCATTTGTTAAAGAGTTACAAAAGAATCAGTTATTGTTATAAAAGAAATCATTTAACAAATCCCCGTACTCCTCTTCCCGGGAAAATGCCATCCTGCAACTGGCTATTCTTGACCACTATGGTCCCGTTAACCAGAACATAGACTATCCCCCTGGAATATTTTGCAGGTTCCTCATAAGTTGCCTGATCAATGATCTGCACAGGATCAAAGATCGTAATATCGGCGTCAGCACCTACACAAATCCGGCCTTTCTTTTTCATGACGGGTGCAATCTCTTCAAGTCTTTTTGCAGGCATAAGGGTTATTTTACTCAATCCCCCGGACAGTGAGATGAGTTTCTCCTCACGAACATATTTGCCTAATACCCGTGCAAATGTTCCTGTTCCTCTTGGATGCCCTTTACCTCCGGTTAACATTCCGTCGCTGGCTATTAATACAATTGAATCTGCAATTGTTGATCTTACGATTTCTTCCCGGATTGAATGAGCAATAACCATTCCGCCTGTCTTTCTGTATTTTGCAAAACTTTCTGCAGTGAGCCGTTCTCCGTTCTCAGCCCATTGCAGATCACCATAACTTATGCCAAACTTTTCCTGCCAGCCCTCGTCATAAACAGCTGATTCAATAGTGGTCTGTGTAGCCGTGTAGGGATAACATTCCACCGTAATGTCCAAACCCCTGGAGCGTCCTTCCTTAATCATCCGTAACATATCGGGAGTAAGGCTGAATCCTAAACTTGTTATATGTACTATATGAAGCGGGGCACCGGTTATGGCTGCTGCTGAAATCACTTCCTCCAGCGCAGCAATGCAACTATTTGGCTCCTCCAGTCCTGCATAGCGCATGTGGACAACACATGGAGCTTTTGATCCGGCAGCAACCCGGAACATTTCCAGAATTTCCCATTTTGAAGCAGCAGGAGTATACATTAAACCAAATCCCACACCAAGAGCACCACGATCCTAATCCCTTTTCAATCCCGTTTTTTAACATCACTATCTCTGAATCAGAAGCTGCTCTGTAAGCTGCATCCCCAACAGGTGCAAACCCTCCCGCATCGTGCATGATATCCATTCTTAACGGTACATGTCCAACGCTCACACCATGGTTTATAAGTGCCTTCCCCTCCCTATCCTTATACCAGCTGTCAACGTCAGCAGTTCCCATTTCAAGTTCCAGGACGGTTGTCACACCATCCATAACCTTGTATTTATAGTTTTCCTGATCCTGACCATGCTGGTGGAAATCAATAAAACCCGGAGCAACCACCAGGCCATGAGCATCTATTGCAGTCTGTCCTTTGATTTCCTTTGTGGTGATGAGCTGAACAGAACCATCTTTTATACCTATATTCCTTATCGCATCAAGCCTGGATTCCGGATCAATGACCCTTCCGTTCAAAATGACAATATCAAGATCTTTAATATCGGATGAAGAATCATTGTTGCAGCCCTGATATGAAATTGAAATTAAAATAAATAAGAAACCCGGAATCACATTACGCAAGGGTATATTCATAGTTTAATATTTCAGGTTTTAATTAACCAATAAATATAATTATTATCCTTAAAACGGAGGAATAAAAAAGGGTCACACATTCAAATCAGTTGTCCCCAGAGAATGCTTTTATCGTAAGTCTTTTATTTCGGCAGGAAGTTCTCCATAACCCATAACTCGTTATTGGTTCCATCATTAATGCTGTATGCAAAGTGGCGGTTGTCAGGATGAAGCGTGAAGAATTCCATTTTGGGAACAGAGAGGTCCAGCTTCAGGGGTGTTCCTCCCTGTACCGGAATCCTCCAGATTTCACTGATTGGCAGGAACCAACCGGTTTTGTAATCGAGTGCCTGGGCAATAATATAACGACCATCCCTGGTCCACCTCAGATACGTAATAATGAGTCAAACCGCTAAATAGTTTCTGTCGGCTCCCCTCCTTTGAGTGACACAGTATAAATAGTGCCGTTCTCCTGGAACACTGCTTCCTGGCAGTCCGGTGAGAGATCGTCGTAGCTTTTGAGTACTTCAGTCCCCAACTTAACGCCGACCGATTCTTCACCGGTGTCAAGGTTGCGTATTGTGATCCCTCCGTTGCCCATGTAAACCATCGTCTTGCCGTCCGGACTGAGCCTTGGGGCCCAGCGTCCATCTGCTAACTTTGTTGATCTGTCCTGTTTCAGTTTCAATCCGGAAGAGAGCATTTTCCTTTACTGTCATCCCCCAGGCAAGGATTGAACGACTGTCCGGTGCCCAGTAGATATCCCAAACCTTACGAAGCCGTGTAGACAGAAAGCGCTCTTCCCCGGTTTCGGTAGACCGGATCGTGAGGTTGTTGTTTCCGTTGCCCATTGCACGCCCGCCCGAAACATAGAGAAGGCTTCTGCCATCAGGTGACCATGTTGACCTCGATGGTGGACCGTTAAACCTTGTAGTCATTGGTGCAGCTGGAACGAGTACCTTACCGGTTTCAAGGTCGACCTCACCAAAATAAAGGTGACCTAAAGGTGTGAGAGTTTTGTAATAAAGGGAGCCATCGGGGGTAAATCCAAGAAACTTTGAACCCTTGCCGAAGTCTTTTTTCAACATCTCTGGTTCACCCTGTTGCTTTCCGCCCGTGATACTGACTGTCCAGATGTCCCAGGTTCCTGAGCGGTCGCTGAGGAAGAGTAAGGTTTCTTCCCGTCAGGTGTCCATGCAAGCAGTTCATCTTCCGCAGGATGCCCGGCAACAACCACTTCATTACGTCCATCAGACGGTCATCATGTAGATGTCGCCCTGGGGTGGATTTCCATCATTCACCAGACTAAACGCAATAGATTGCCCATCGGGCGAGAAACTAGCACTTTTCAACACATATGGGCCCGACTCAATCTTCTTTAGAACACGCACTGAGCTGTCCTTTGTCGAAATCAGAACCAATTCCATCATATTGTCTGTTATTATACCGCGCAGGGCAATGATGGACCCCGCGTCAGGTGACCAGTCAAAGGGAATGGTACTGCTCTCATCGTAAAGCGTGCGAAGGACAGAACAATCCAGGTTTCTAATTAGCAGTTGAGGTTTACCCTCCGTAGTATATCTGTCGTATGCGATTTGTTTTCCGTCGTGCGAAAAAACATAACCCTCAACGTAGTTCAATCTATCACCCAGGTCACCCTTGTTCTTAATCCGGCTCGTGTGTCCGCTCTCAACCTCAAACTGGACAACATCGCCAGTATTCCTGTCCAGATATCTGATGTATCTGCCATCTGCTGTTAATTTTCCATCAACACCTGAGGCATCAGTAAGGATCCGGCGTGTTACAAGTCCCCCCTGGCCATTTTTGTTTCCGGAGCCGCCGAGTGTCGCCAGTTTCATTTTTGCCAGGGCTACCATCTCGGTTTGATCAGGATAAGTGTTGACCAGACGGGTGAAATACTCATTGGCTTTTTGTTTGCCCATTTTTTCATTGACCAATCCCAGATGATACAGGGTTTTAGCGGCCACCGGGCGGTCATCAGGATATTTTTTCAGAATGTCCAGGTAGAGTTCAACAGCCTTATCGAGGTTGCCTGTTACTTCTTCCTCATAAATTGCTGCTGTAAGTGATACCGATGCCTTGTTGTCCTGTGCAGAAAGTGAACCTGTCAGCAGTACAAAAGCAATAATCAGAAATAGATGTGTTTTCATGGTGTGAATTATTTTCTTGATAAAGGTACCACTGTGCTTGTGTTAAGCATATGAACATCCGGTTAAGTTTGGTTAAGATCAGGTTAAGATTCATCTGGATTGAATTTATATCCCGCACCACGTATGCCGGTAATCCAGTGCGATTGTTCCGGATCATCCTCAATCTTCTTCCGCAGGTTGGCAATATGGGTATCAACGGTTCTGGGTGTGACATAAACCTCTTCACCCCAGACGCTGCGAAGAATGTCATCCCGTTTGATTACATGTCCGGCATGCTGCATCAGCAGCTTCATCAGGGCAAATTCAATAGTGGTGAGCTGAACCGGTTCGTTGTTTTTTGTAAACAGGTATTTTGAAGGATCCAGCTCAAACGGGCCAATCTTTATTGTTGCCGTGGCAGTTTGATGGTTCCTGATCTCCGACCGGCGCAGCAGGGCTTTGACACGGGCATGGAGCTCAAACGGGCTGAATGGTTTGGTTATATAATCGTCTGCTCCGAGCTCAAGTCCGAGCACCTTGTCGAATTCCTGGCTTTTGGCCGTCAGCATGATGATCGGTGTTCCGATATCGCGCCGCCGTAATTCCTTGCAGATCTCCAGCCCGTTTAACTCCGGCAGCATCAGGTCGAGAATGATGATATCAAGGTCCAGATCCATCGCCTTTTCGAGCCCTTCCGGTCCTGTGGCGGCAGAGTCGACCTGATAACCTTCAAATTTGAAATCATCCTCCAGGGCCATCCGGATGTTCCGGGCATCTTCAATTATCAAAATCCTTTTCATGGTTCCGTTATTTTTATTGATAGGGCAGATGATACACAGAAAGTACTTCCTTCACCGGTCTTGCTTCTCCACTGTCAGATGCCCTTTATGGGCTTCTACAATTTTTTTAACGATAGTCAGACCGATCCCGCTTCCCTTGATTCCCAACCGTTGTGGTTCGTCGCCGCGATAGAACCGGTCGAATATTTTTTCCTGATCTTTACCGGAAATGCCAATTCCGTAATCCTTCACACAAAACAGTAATTCATCATCTTTGGAAAACAAGCTGATGTCAATTTGTCTGGATGTCCCGGAAAATTTTATTGCATTGTCAACCAGATTATAAAAAACCTGGAGAATGGCATTCTTGTCGGCCTTGATGACCGGCACCCGGTCAGGGCGATTATACCGGATGTCAAAACCTGGTTCCGGAAGCCTTTCCCGGGTTGATTCGAGAAACTTCAGGAGGAGTTCATCCAGATCCAGATCGGTAAAATCGTATTTCTTGCGATCATCGTCCATCCTCGAGAAATCCAGAATATTATCTATCAGATGACTGAGGTGTTCGCTTTCCTCCAGCATCGCTGAGTAATATGCCGATTTGCGTTCTTCCGTCTGGACCCGGTTGTGATGCAGCATTTCCGTCATCATGCGGATGGAAGTGAGCGGACTTTTTAATTCATGCGATACATTGGAAATGAATTCCGATTTCAGTTTATTCAGCCTGAGTTCCACGTTAAGGGTATACATGATAAAAACAAAACCGAGTACCATGAGGAGTGCGATCAGAATAAAAATAAAAAGATATATGCCGCTTCCTGCTTTCAATAATGTTGCTATGAAACCAGGTTTATTTTCACTTAGCAGTAATTTCCATTTGGGAAGATTTTCGGGAAAAGGGAAAGAAAGGTAGCCGGTTCCTTCTTTAATAACTCTTGAAAAAATAAGCTTTCCGTTATTATCTTCAATCTTTACGTTTATCGAAGAATCTGGATCGAGTTTTTGGATCAGCTTTTCTGATATAGATTTCAGATAAACCGGGAAATCAATTACCATGCCGGTTTGTACTCCATTGTTTTTATTCCATGATAAATACACTGCTGTAAGCTCAGCTGAATTAATTGGGATACTGGATATTCCATTTTTACTGCCTTTAAAATGATTATTGCCGTTGGTTATGTCCAGATCCGGTCCAGTGAGTATCCGGATAAGGTAATCAGTACGGGCTCTTTGAGTATCGAGTTCCGCGAACAGGGAATCAATCACCGGATCTGTTTCCGGGATGATCTCTTTGAAAGACTGGTAAAACAGGTCAAACTGATTTTCGTCGTATTCACAGGGAGGGTGAAGTAAAAGCTCCAGACATTGCCGGGAATTGTTCCTCATTTCATCCTTTTCTCCACTAGCCTTGTTGATCTTCAGAATTTCCAGACCGGCAATCAGTCCGAGCGGTATCTGTCCGTTCAGAAGGCTTCCCGGGTAATCTTTCCGGATCTCATCATACAGGGCTTTAGCCCGGTCAGGCTGGTTCATCTTGTTATACAACCGGGCCGAAGCCACCAGTGCCTGGATTTTTTCTGCGGGATTAGTTGTTTTGAGGATTTTATCCTGATAAAACCTGAGCGCGTCTGAAAACCTGCGCTCGATAAACTCCAGCCGGAGACCTTCCTTCAGGTTGGTTGGCGGACTTAACTGCTCAGGTTGGACGGTAAGCAGTTCAGCAGGGAGATAAAGCAATTGATGGGTTATGAGTTTTTTTGAACCGCTGGTGTCTTTGACAAACAATACAAGCAGTGAAGGATCATCCTGTCTGGAGCCGGAAAGCATTGAGTCAGCGGTCTGTTCATTCATGAACTGCACAAAGCTTGAATCAATTGCAGTAAAAAAAGCCTGACTGTTCATTTCAAGCTTCCTCCGGCTCTCCTTTTCGCGCAGAGCCTGGTCGTTACGGATGCCCCGGTAGGCCATATAGCCCAGAATAATGCCTGGCAGCACTACAGCCAGGGTATAATACAGTATGATCTTTTGTCTGCGTGATCCGGGATTAGTGGGTTTCATGAGTGCCGCATAGCTAATGATTAGCAAATATCAGAAAAATCAAGCAGTTACATGTTAAGAATTGGAGAAATTCTGTTAAGAATGAATGAGAGGAAGATAAATTCCCGTCAGGAAAATATAATTAAGTTTTCCTGGGGTTACTTCGTTGCAGTACCTGTTTCTGAAGTAGCTTCAGGGCAGCATGGTTTTGCCGTTTCCGTTGCAGCGGTCGAATGTCCCGGGCAGGCAGCCGGAGTTGCCATAGGAGAATTTCCGCAATCCGATTTCATTTCAGTCGCTCGTTTCTTAGCCACCTTATCGCCCTCTCTTGCATTAACAAATAAAACGATAACTATTGCCACTACCAGTACACCGGCAATTCCAATAAGTGCTTTTTTCATATCTGATTTTGTTTATGTTTTTCCAGACCCAAAAATAGCAAAAAATCGCAATATCAATATACATTTTGTCATAGATCATTAGCAATTCTCAGCCAATTAAATCTAAATTTGTTTATCCTTCAATGAGACCGGTATGAATAAGTCACATAACGATTCAATGATAATAATAGGAGCAGGCTTCGCGGGTCTAGCAGCAGGAATTTATGCCCGCATGAACGGATACAAAACCCAGATCTTTGAAATGCACGACAAACCCGGCGGATTATGCACATCCTGGAAACGCAGGGGTTTCACCATCGATGGCTGCATCCACTGGCTTGTAGGATCTTCCCCCAAAAGCGGCATACACGATCTCTGGGAAGAAGTCGGTATAGCCCGAGACAGGCAGTTTATCGACATGGATGAGTATATGCGTTTTGAGGATTCCTCCGGACGTTCAGTTATCTTCTACAGTGATGTTGACAGGCTTGAAAAACACCTTATCGAATGCTCTCCGGACGATGAAAAGACAATCAGGGAATTTACCCACGGGATAAGAATGTGTTTGCCATTTGACCAGCCTCTGAAAAGTGATCCCTTTCTAAGACGGATGGTAAAACAGATCAGGTTTGGTTTAATGTTCATAATGAACGGCAGAAAGATGCAGAAATGGATGAAGACAACGATCGTTGATTTTGCCGCCAGATTTAAGGATCCTCTCCTCGGAGAAGCATTCAGGGAGGCATGGATCCCCGAATTCTCAATGTTTTTCATGCTGTTTACATTTGCCTACCTCCATAACAGGAACGCAGGTTATCCCCTGGGCGGATCGATGCCGATGTCAGATGCGATGGAGGCAAGGTATAAGCAGCTCGGAGGTATAATTTCCTATGACGCCCGCGTTGAAAAGATCCTGGTTGAAGAAAACCGAGCCGTAGGGATCAGGCTCGAAGATGGCACCGAACACCGCAGCTCCAAAGTCGTATCCGCTGCTGACGGATACACAACTATTTTTAAGATGCTTGACGAAAAATATTCAGACAGCAAAATAAAGGATGTCTATCAGAAATGGCAGGTCTTCTATCCCATCATATTCGCGGGTATAGGAGTGAACAGAACATTCAATGAAGAGCCGCTAACTGTTTCCGGTATAAGTATTCCCCTGGAAAACCCGGTCGAAATCGGAGACTCAGTCCGTGACCGGATCTGGCTTCATTTTTATAATCATGATCCCTCACTGGCCCCCGAAGGTAAAACCGTTCTGACGATCACCCTGGAGACTGACTACAATTACTGGAAGAAACTATCGGAGGACAGGACGGCATATCTACGAAAAAAAGAGGAGATCGGACGCTTGCTTGTCGAACAGCTGGAACACCGTTACCCGGGTATAAAGGATCAGGTTGAAATGGTAGATATTGCAACGCCGATAACCTTTGAACGATACACCGGTAACTGGAAGGGCAGCTTCGAGGGATGGCTGATAACACCGGCCAATTATGTCATAATGAAACCGATGAAACAGACTTTACCTGGTCTGAAAAACTTTTACATGTGCGGACAGTGGGTAGAACCGGGAGGGGGGTTGCCGACGTCGATAATGTCGGGACGCAGACTTATAAAAAGTATCTGCAAAGAGGATGGTATGAAGTTTAAAACTATAAGCTAAAACGATGAAATCAAAAAACAGAAAATGCGGTTGAACTTTTCAGAGGTGGAATGAACTGTGCCCAGGCGGTTGTGATAGCCTTTTCGGACGAACTTGATTTTGACAGGGAAATGGCTGCCAGGATATCATGTGGTTTCGGCGGTGGAATGGGCCGTCTGCAGGAAACATGCGGCGCTGCTACGGGTTCCTTTATGGTTCTCGGGATCCATGTTGGAGAAAGCATTCCAATAACAGGGACAGAAAAGAGGAAACATATGCGGGCATTCAGAAATTCAGCGAGAGATTCAAATCAATCTATGGTGTACTCGACTGCAAGTCACTTTTAAATTGTGATCTCAGAACAGAAGAAGGTCAACGCTACATAAAGGAGAATAACGTGCATGAAGTAATCTGTGAAAAATGCGTATCGGATTCGGTCAGGATTGTTGAAGAACTAATTGAAAACTAACGAAAG
>CAWKIC010000014.1:0-79907 GCA_963849615.1 uncultured Bacteroidales bacterium | reverse complement strand
CAGACGATCAACATCATACTTTAAAAGAGTTTGGATATTCAGATCACGGGCATGTTTGAAGGGACCGTCTAGTAAGGTGACATCACTTAGCGGAAATTCATTAGGATATAGTCTTTCCTGTGCATGAACTTTAATGCTTAACGGCGAAATACAAACCAGGAATGTAATTACACGAAATATTCTTGCCATATAGTTCAATTTCAGATAAAATTAATTACCGGAACAGCAATTGTGCAAAATTGTAAAGGTTGTTCCTCCAGACCGGCCAGGTATGTCCTCCGGGGTATTCGCCGTATGTATACTTAATTTTGAGTTCATCAAGTTTTTTCAGCATAGCCTGACAGTTGTTATAAGCAATATCTTCCTTCCCTCCCATAGCAATCCAGAAAAGCTTCAGAGAGCTCATCTTATCAGGATTATTCTTAATGAAATCATATTGTTTATTGGCCAGGTCATTTTGGGCAGGCATTATCCAGCCTGAGCTGAATACCCCCAGATAAGGGAACATCTCAGGATTGTTGATCCCAACATAAAGAGTCTGCAATCCGCCCATAGATAATCCAGCGAGGGCACGATTACCCGGACCGGTCACAACGCGATAATTCTTTTCAACAAACGGGATGATGGATTGCTTGAGCTCTCTTTCGAACATTCTCAGCGTATTCTCTCCAAACCCCTGTTGGCCTGTGACATTTCCGTCAGGCATCACTATCAGCATCGGTTTTGCTTTGTCTGCTGCAATGAGATTATCCATGATCAGGTCCGTTTTACCCTGGGTAGCCCATCCTCTTTCATCTTCGCCTCCGCCATGAAGTATATAAAGTACGGGATATTTCTGATCAGTGTTGACATCATATCCGGCAGGTTTATAGATATAAAACTGACGCCATGCATTAAATACTGTAGAATAATATCTTTTAATGGCAATCTCTCCATGCGGGACATCTTTAACTGAGTAATAGCCATCCCCGCTGAATGGAACCTCAATACCACTTGCCATCCGGCCCATTCCGTAAAAAGTTTCACTTGCCGGATCTGCAATAGCTAGTCCGTCAACCAATAAAGAATAATAATGAAAACCTTCAGTTAAAGAATCGGTTGTTACCTCCCATACTCCCTCGCTGTTTTTTACCATATCATATTTCTTTGCCAGATCGAGCTGAACCTTTTGAGCATCAGGAGCTTTAACACGAAATACCGCACGGCTGTCAGGCATTATCTGCGGATATTTACCTCCTCTTACATTGGTCGGGGCAGGAATCCCGATAAGGCTGTATTTGTTGAATCTGGATACATCGACCGGTTTAAAAATCAACTGGGAAAACATATAAAGGGAATTCTTCCAGACTTTAAAATCATGCACTCCCGGTTCAATATAATAAATATGGGGTACATTGTTTGCATTCAGATAATCGTGTGTCCGCTGGCTGAAGGTGATGAGACCATCAGCATCTCCGCATGAAATCCAGAGAAGTTTAAGTTTCTTCCTGGTTTCATCAGGATCCGGAACCAGCTGTTCAGGTGGTTTTGTGTTGGGCGCTGATGAAAATCCGCCTACCCAGGCAAACACATCAAGGTTACCCAACCCGAAGTTCAGGGATTGTCCTCCACCCATCGAAAGTCCCGCAATAGCACGGTGTTCACGGTCTTTAATAACCGGGTATTTTTTCTCGATATACGGTATCAGGTCGCTGAGCAGATCTTTCTCGAAAGTAGCAAAGGCCTGCACTTTATCAGGCGCCATCATATTTTTTCCCACACGGTCATCCTTCATAGCCCTGCCATTGGGCATTACCACTATCATTGGTTGCGATTTTGTTTTCGGCATAAAGATTATCCAGAATGACCTGGGGCTGTCCACCGTTCAGCCATTCCTTTTCATCACCGCCAATACCATGTAAAAGGTATAGAACAGGATATTTTTTGTTTTTAGAGTAGGAGGGTGGCGTGTAGATTAATGCCTTACGGTTTGTACCTACTGTTTTTGAGGCATAGGTGACCGTATCAATTTTGCCATGCAAAATCCCTGTCCGGGAATTATCATATCCCACGGGAGCATGCTTTTCAACATCCTGTGATCTTGCGGGATAGTTCAATGAAATTAATACTGAAATGAGGAGGATTGACTTTTTCATATAATTTAAGGTATTTGGCTTCCTGGTTTAATTGATTATTTGGTTCCCGGAATTGACTGCACCACTGGCAAAAATCCGGTTGACCTGGCGAATAAAGTATATTTAAGGATCCCCAGGGGGTACTCCAATAAACTCCCAAAGAGCATAATTAACATTAAGGAAAATGCTTTTTCTTATCAAAATTCCAATGAGGTTTAAAATTAAAGAAAGGTATTTAAAATTTTATGACAATCGGGAATCATGGACAAAACCTTATTGATTTTCTTCGTTTACACTGTCCCCACCTTGCTCCGCCGAAGCGGCTACGCGAAGGCGAAGAGGGGAGCGAAGCCAATAATCAGTTATCCCGTGCAGATGACTTTTTATAAGGTTCAAGTTGGTCCTTAAATTTGATAATCAGCTCTTTAAGTGCTTTTAAATCAACCTCTCCCTGCTTAAGCTTTTCGACCTCCCATGTGGGAGGGATTCTCATTGCAGTCAGCTCTCCGGCTTCCAGCAGGTGAGCTGAAGTTTCAGCAATATCCAGTCCATCCTTCCAGGTTCCTTCAGTATCCTTAAGCCACTGATCACTCCGGTCTGTTATCCTTGTAACCCAACCTTCATGGTCCGGAACCGCCGGAAGTATGTCCGGGGAACGTTTACGGAAAAAGCCCATTATTGCAGCAGGAATTGATGGATCACGAACGCTGCCGTCCTCATAAAACACACCATGAACTGTTCCCCATCCTGTACGGACAATCATCAGTTCCCAGATATACCATCCTACTTTTGCATTCATATGTTCCTGAAGGGTAATATCATACGGATTTGCCCGCGCGATACAACCTATTTCACCATTTATCAGCGGCTTTTTCACTCTTTCCGCAAATTCTTTAGCCCTGGTGATGTTATTCCTGATTTGCTCCCGGGTCTGCATATAATCGTGGTACTGAAGTACATCCACATAATCTGCCAACTCAATCATACCATCGACAAAAGCCATTCCGATTGTTACAGGAGTAGAAGGATCGAATTCGTGAAAGGTTTTCGCCATAAACTTACAATTCTCGAAATTCCTTAAAACCCTTTCCCTCGGAGTTGTTGGCCAGTCAGGTTCATTCATAACGTCCCAGAATGCAAGTCCGGGTTCATCAGATATCGCATCAACCAGGAACTTTACCCAATTTCTCCCCAGAGTGAGTTGTGTCGTATCCCTCATCCAGGGTCCTCCTTGAAGTACGGGCATAACTCCTATATTTCTTTTATGACAAACACGTACAAAATGTTTCAGTTTTGCAGGAAGAGCAACACTATCCTCGATATACACTGTATAAGGAACAAAAACACGCACCTGGTTCATATTGAGACTTTTGGCCAGGTCCATATCAAATTCAATGGTTGCAGAGTCATAATGAACCCAGCAATCAATATGATGCCTGGGAGAAGCAACATTGGCAGGTGTGTAATTGAAACCCCTGATAAGAGAAGGATCCCCTGGACCTGTGAAATCAAATCTTGAGATCTTTTTATCCTTGTCAGTGCATCCCGCAAGCATCAGGATACGGATAAACAAAAAGTAAATGAGGGTCTTTTTCATGGGTATGCTTATAACTTGTTTGATTATCAGGATACTAATAATGCCCGTATTTCATTTAATAACAACCTTTATTGATGTAATTATAATTATCTCAGCAGAACCTGATTAGTTATCAACTCTATATTATTTACCAATAAACAGAAGCAGTGCAAGTTCATGCAGACTGCGACGCCAGGTCTGGAACTCGTGACGCGTATTTTCAGAGATGTACGATACAGAATTAATGCCTGCCTCCTTGAGTGCGGTGGCGGCATTCCTGACGCCGGTGGCATTTTCGAAGCTGCCGCAGCTCAGGAAAACGAGTTTGACCTTCGACTTATCCTTGATATCTCCAGGGGCGTAAGTGCCACCGCTGAGAAGACCATAATGTGAGAAAACATCCGGGCGAGCCAGGGTGATCGTCTTGGTCTCCATTCCTCCCATCGAGAGACCGGCCATTGCACGATGAGGCTGATCAGCAAGCGTTCGGAAGTTGGCATCGATATAAGGAATCAGTTCGTCAATAAGAACTGTCTGAAAGGGCTCGATCTTGAAGTTTTTCATGCCGCCAATCTTTACATCATTGGTCATACCATAGGTCATTACTATAATGAAGGGCTTGATCTTGCCTTCGGCTATCAGGTTGTCCATAATCAGATTGGCGTGACCCTGGTTACTCCATGCAGTTTCATCCTCGCCCCAGCCATGTTGCAGATAGAGACACCGGATAACGTTCTGTTTTATCCTTTTCGTAACCAGGAGGGGTATAGACAAATGCCCGGCGCGAGGTGTTTGTGCTTTTGGAGGGGAACAGGATCTGCTGTACTTTTCCATGAGGAACATCTTTCAGTGCATAAAAATCCTGGTCATGGGCAGGTATTTCTATACCGCTTTCCCAGCGGGTGGAACCATAGAAATTCAAGGTACCGGGATCGTTAAAAACGCCGCCGTCAATCGTCAGGTGGTAATAGTGGAAGCCTTCTTCCATCGGTCCTGCCGTAGTGCCGGTCCATGAGCCATCCTCAGCCTTTGTGAGAGGAGTTCCTCCTCTTGTGCCGCCCAGTCCAAGGCTCACAACGACACTTTTAGCATCGGGTGCTATGATGCGGAATCTTGCATAACCTTGTGAGTTGACCTGCGGATATTCCTGTCCGGGCTGGTTCAGGGTTGAAGGTTTGAAATCGTCCAGATTATCGTTGGCTTGTCTGTCTGTGCTGAACATATACTGCATGTAATCAGTATTACCAGTATCGCAATTAATTGTCTGTATTTCATTTGTTTGCTTTTTAAATGATATTTACTAAAATTTTCTATTGGAATATTTTTGTATCAACCTGATATTCAATCTTTGAACAGAAGTAATGCAAATTCATGCAGACTTCTTCTCCACGATTGCCATTCATGTGCAGTAAGCGGGGAAACATATGATACACTCTTTATCCCGGCCTGGTGTCAGTGCATCTGCTGCGGCTTTGACGCCGTCAGAACCTCTCTCGCGGCTGCCGTAGCTCATAAATACCAGTCTGACCTTTGATTTGTCAGAAATTTCTGCCGGAGCAATTGTACCGCCGCTGAAAAGGCCGATATATCCGAATGTATCCAGGTGGGCCAGTGTAACCGACTTTGTGCACATGGCACCCATCGACAATCCCGACATGGCCCTGTGAGCCTGGTCGGGCATTGTACGGAAGTTTTTGTCAACCCAGGGGATCATGTCCTTGATCATGAGTTCTGCATATGTGTCGAATGAGAAACGGGGACGGGCACCGGCTCCGGGAGCACCGGGGGCCGGGGCTGCCGGACGCTGAGCGCCTGGTGCTGCGGCACCTGCAGCGGAAGCAGCAGGACGAGGACCCATCGGAAACTGAGGACCCACGGCACTGGTTTCCATTACAACAATAAATGGTCTGATTTTTCCTTCTGCGATCAGGTTGTCGAGTATTAAATTGGTGCGTCCCATTTCAATCCATACTCTTTCATCCTCACCGCCGCCATGCTGAAGATAAAGCACCGGGTAACGGACAGACGTGTTTTTCTCATAATCAGGAGGCGTGTAAACGAAGATATGGCGCCACGATTTGGCCACCTTTGAATAGTAATTTTTGATCAGAACGTTCCCGTGAGGCACATCTTTCAATTCATAAAAGCCGCCATCAGGGTCGGGTATTTCAAAACCATTGCACATATGGCCGTAACCCATAAATGCATTGGTGGCCGGATCAACAACGATAACGCCGTCGACGATCATCCAGTAGTTGTGATAACCTTTATCCTGCGGTTCACTGGTATATGTCCACACACCGTCAGGTCCTTTGACCATATCAAAGGGAACATTTACGATGGAAACCTGCACCTTCCGGGCATCCGGAGCATTAAAGCGGAAAGTAACCCGCGAATCTGCTTCAATACGCGGATATTGGGCTCCGGACAGATTGTAAGGGGAAGGATGAGCCGTATCAGCATTAAAAACGTTCGAAGCCTGGCCCGACTGTGCAAAACAGGCTCCGCTGACGGATGTGATCATCAGCAAAATGGCGAATAATGTCTTTTTCATTTTAATGTCTCCTATGAAGGTTTATATTAATACAGATAATAAACTATTACAATGGTCATTATGGTAAAATGTTCACTATTACCCTTTTATATCTTGACAGAGGAGGATTTCCCTTGTCGGTCACTTTAAGAATAAAATGTGCTGTTTCCGGTTTCTCTACCACCGGGGCCCTGATAACAGGGATCCTGCACAGGTTTTCGGCCGGATCAAAACGAATAAGTTTCTTATATGAGCCGGCTTCAGGATATTGAAACCACAGGTAACTCAGATTATCGCCATCGGGATCTGATGTACCGCTGGCATCCAGAATGAAGACTTCACCCGATTTTACTTTGATCTGATCAGGATGCCCTAACGCAGGAACCGGAGGATGGTTGGCTTCCTGAAACAGTTTGGTACACCAGTCCATTCTTGCTGCAAAATCATTCTGGAAATCGTCCCTCCAGCGAAACAGTGTAGCCTTGTTATTATTGAAAACAACGGTGTCCCTTCTGATTGCACGTCCATATTCATTAGATACATAAGGTACATAACATGTCGGAAGCGTTGGTCCAGATTGCACGTGGTTCAGGTTCAACAGGCACACCGCCGGTAAATCCTTTGGTATTCAGTGTTGAATACTCCGGCTGGTAAAATTCATAGCGACCACCCCAGCCTCCCCAGTCAGGATGTTCCGGATTATTCAAGCCATTTGGTATTAAAAACAGAAAAGTCGGAGTATCTCCTTCCATTCCGTATGCAACATCCGGATAAACGGCACCCAGTGGACCATGGCTCTGCTGGATGTTTTGTGCCAGCCATGAATTACTTATCACCTTATTGTTAATTCCGGGAAAGAACTGGTTGATAGCATTCCATGTCGAGCTTTCGTACCCGCCCGGACTTACAATATAGAAACAGGTCAGGAAAATTCTTCCGCATCCAGATACCGCTGTCATCCTGGTCGGATATTGTATAGACCCTGAGTTTTTTAACCAGCTTCTCAGCATCAGCTTCCGACCTTGTTTGTTTTATTTTGTACAATGCCTGGGCAAGAGTATTCGGACCGCCCCAGATACATACCCATAGCGGGCGGGGATCGTTTTCATCAAGGATATGTATGATCCAGTCGGAACCCTGTGAATCTTTACCTTTTCCAACGCCGTCCATTCCATATTCCGGCAAACCCTGTTTTACAATTTGCAGCAGGGAATTTGGTACGGGGAAGTCCGCCTCATGCTTTAAAAGGTTTGCCTGAACCTGTCCATAGGCATTAATGACTTTCTGAAGCGATTCGGGGTGTACCTCTTTTTTCATGTGAACAGAGGTAGTTGCAATAATTCCTTTTATATCAATCACATTTGAATATAAAAGCAACCGGACCAGTGATTCTGTATCGTCAGGTTCATTTTCAATATCGGTTAGTACAATTGCCCTGTTCTTCTGATTATCCTGGGCACTCATACACTGACAGCAGTAAATCAATACCAGCGAAGAAATAAAAATTTTAAATCTCATCATATATAATTGGGTTCAGATAACCATATCTCCGGCTTTTAGTGACTTCCTCGTCAGCCCTGAACAGAGGCGATTAACGGTAAGCAACAAGATCAATAAAAATGTTAAATCGTTTTTCCTAGTTTTATGACCTTTTTCATAGTTTTATGTCCTTTAGAGTTAGTTAAATGAATATTGGATAATAAGAAATCTTATGAAGGTAAAAGTCATTATTAATTATTGAAAAAAAGTTTAAATTTTATGCAAATGATGATTGAAAATTAATAGAAGAAAGAAAAACCTTTAATTTTTTTTATCTTTCGATCCGGTAATGAGGAGGGCAGGTCTGTTATAGGGATTTTTTTAAATAATAATTGAAAATATGGCAAAGAAATCTTACTTGAGAAGTACGGAGTGGTTTGGAAAGGATGATAAGATGGGTTTCGTACATCGAAGCTGGTTAAGAAATCAGGGGCATCCTGACCATATGTTCAGGGGTAAACCCGTAATAGGCATCTGCAATACCTGGTCTGATCTGACACCCTGCAACGGTCATTTACGGGAATTTGCAGAAATAGTGAAACGTGGAGTTTACGAAGCAGGAGGCTTTCCTCTGGAGTTTCCTGTTATGTCGCTTGGGGAGACTATCATGAAACCAACGACAATGCTCTGGAGAAATCTGGCAAGCATGGATGTGGAAGAAACCATCCGGGCAAACCCTCTCGATGGCATCGTTCTTCTGACCGGCTGTGATAAAACAACTCCTTCGACATTGATGGGAGCAGCAAGTGTTAATCTGCCTACGATTGTGGTGCCGGGCGGACCAATGTTAAACGGTAAATTCAGGGGGAAAGATATTGGTTCCGGTACTGCTACATGGCAGTTATCTGAAGGAATGAAAGCAGGATCTGTTACAAGAGAGGATTTGGCTGAGGCAGAAAGTTGTATGTCGCGAAGCGCCGGCCATTGCATGACTATGGGTACAGCATCAACAATGGCGGTTATGGTCGAAGCTCTCGGATTGACTTTGCCCGGAGCCTCTGCTATTCCAGCCGTGGACTCGAGGAAAAAGGTTATGGCACACCTGTCTGGCAACAGAATCGTTGAGATGGTTAATGAGAACCTGAAAATGTCAGATATATTGACCAGGAAAGCATTTGAAAATGCAATCAAAATAAGCTCAGCTGTCGGTGGTTCAACTAATCTTGTCATTCACCTGATAGCCCTGGCCGGAAGGATCGGAGTTGACATAACCCTGGATGATTTTGACTTCCTGGGAAGCGATATGCCCCTTCTGTTAAACCTCATGCCTTCAGGAAAATATCTGATGGAAGATTTTTATTATGCGGGCGGATTACCGGTGATTATCGATCAGCTTAAGGATATCATTCATTTTGATGCGCTGACCGTCAATGGAAAAGCAATTGGTGAAAACTGTAAAGGGGCGGTTTGCTACAACCGCGATGTGATTGCTCCAATTGACAAGCCACTAAAAGTTAAAGCCGGAATTGCAGTATTGAAGGGTAATCTGTGTGAAAATGGTGCGGTCATTAAACCTTCTGCCACCTCCGGGAAATTGCTTAAACACAGGGGCAGGGCAGTTGTCTTTGAGAATATTGAAGATTACCATACCAGGGTTGACAATCCTGAACTTGATATAGATGAGAATTGCGTTATGGTATTAAAGGGCGCCGGTCCGGTTGGATACCCGGGAATGCCGGAAGTGGGAAATCTGGAACTCCCTGAAAAATTGATTAAAAAAGGAGTTACGGATATGGTCCGGATTTCTGATGCCCGCATGAGCGGAACAGCCTATGGAACTGTTGTACTGCATATCTCCCCTGAATCTTCAGTAGGAGGAACCCTGGCTCTTGTGAGAACAGGCGACATAATTGACCTTGACCTGGATAAACGATCCCTTACTCTTATGGTCCCCGAAGAAGAACTGAAAAAGAGGCGGGCTGCCTGGACTCTTCCTGAACCGGTTGCTCAACGGGGATATGTAAGTATGTTCATAAAGCATGTTGAACAAGCCGACAAAGGTTGTGATTTTGATTTCCTTAAAGGAGGATCAGGATCTTCCGTCTTAAGGGATCTTCATTAGGAGTTTTTCTTCCGGTAAACTGAATGAACACCAGGATAATATACACCCCTGGACCAGTTAATTTTAAATTAAAAAACAGTAATGACCTTAAATCCGCATATTTCTGTTGACTGTGTCATTTTTGGATTCGATGAAGGCACACTTAAAGTTTTGCTTATTGAAAGAGAAAAGGTTCCACATAGTCATTTGGGTGGCCATAAGCTGAAATTGCCGGGCAGTCTGATCTCGGAAAATGAAGACCTTGACACTTCCGCAATCAGAACGCTCCAAAATCTGACGGGGCTTGAAAATATTTATTTGAAGCAATATTCTGTTTTTGGTGATCCTGACCGGTTAACTCCCAGGGAAGATCTGGAATGGCTTCGCAAGACCAGCGGAATAAAGGTAGACAGGGTAGTGACCATCGCTTATTATTCTCTGATTAAAATATCAGAAAGTACAATAACTGAAAAAACAATCTGGAATCCTGTTTATACCCTGCCGGAATTAATATTCGATCACAACAAAATTATAGAGGAAGCACTGGAGAATCTACGGAAAGAGATCCGGAACAGGCCACTGTGTTTTGAGCTGCTTCCTAAAAAGTTTACTTTAAGACAAATGCAGAATATTTACGAATCCATTTTAAATGTTAATCTGGATAACAGGAATTTTCGTAAAAAAATGAGGCACCTGGACTTTGTGGTACCATTACTTGAAAAGGAAAAAAGGGTCAGACCATAAACCTGCACAGTTGTACAGATTCGATAAAAAGCTTTACGAGAAAAGCAAAAAACTTCATAACGGATTTTATTTATGAAGGCTAAAATATTCCCTCATCCACAATTTATTTACAAACAAGAATATAAAAACTTATTCCATAGAATTACTCTTTATTGTGATTTGGTTTCAGGAAAACACATCTAGAAATCCTGAAATCCCGCATTTGCAGCTTGCGCTTTAATAATCGCTGCAAGTTTACGTGGATTCAGGTCAACTTTGGAAGTGACCAGTTCAGGCAGATTATATGATTTCATTATCCTGAAATAATGTTCTGTGCTTTTCTGAGGCAGTACAAATGGCTTATGCATCTGGCCTGATGTATCAAAATAAGCAAAATAAGGCCTTGTATATAATAAGCCATCATCGCGCCTGCTGCTAAAAACGACCCATCTTCCGGTGGATGACCAGGTATGAAAACTTTCTGACTTGTCGCTGTTGATGTCTGGTTTGGAGACTATGCCAGTCTTTAAGTCAAGCAGATACAGATCACTTTCGGGATGCCATATTGTTAAATTGCCATGCTCAGATTTACAGAGAAGAATATATCTGCCATCAGGTGAAATCCTCGGAAGGGAGATACTGCTTACAGTATCTGATACAGTAAGAACAGTGTCAACTGCACCAAAACTACAGCTTTCCTGATCAAAGGAAATACGGAGAAGATCATACCGGATCTTGCTGTGCACATCCATAAAATTATCATAATCAGGTTGCTTCAGTACATTTTTAATTGCAGAGCAATAATACAGATAACGGCCATCAGGCGACCATGCGGGAAACGTTTCCAGATTATCGGGGTCCGATAATGCTGAGCAGCTGGTTATGACATTTTTATTTACATCGTAAAGAACAATATTGGAAAGGGTATCATAAACCTCCACCGTCCTCCCTGGAATTGAATGATAACTCTGCACTATATTATTGACCGAGAAAGCGATATAATTTCCTGAAGGATGCCAGGCAGGATACATCCCGGCTGCAATTGTCTTGCTTGTCCTGGTGTTTATCTTAGAGATCTTACCATTCCTGTAAATGACAGTTCCCGCGTGTTCGCTTCTCATATGAAACATCATGGTTTTACTGCTGTTTCTGCAAAATGTATGGCAGTTCATGCAGTTACCGTCGCTCACTTTGTTAAGCATAATCGGCGTAACTTTGAAGCTTTCAAGATTTCTCTGATATATGCCCATAATATTCCAGGTCTCGAACTCAGGATCGATTAATCTGTATACCAAATATTTATCAATAGAATCCTGTGCAACATTATTGGTGATTGTGTTAAATTTCAACCATTTATGAGACTTCTTTACTAAAATATCCACAAAGAACTCCTTCGATATTGAAGTCGACAACAATTTGTGCCATTTCTTCTCAGGAATTTTCACACTGCCATTCCCGGAGCAGACTATAAAATCAATTCCGTTTGAATTATGAAATCTTACCAGATATTTATCAGCAGTTTCATTTACCTTGAAATTAAGCGGAGCAATGTTTGGCGGAACTGTAACTGAGGTGTAATCAGGATTTATAACTGCATTCTGATTTAACTCATCATATCCAGGCATTCTTTTATTGCAGCTTATTGCGGTGATAAGAATAATGAAACAGAGCAAACGTAGCTGTGCAACCCGTAATATTATTGTTCTCTTTCTTGTCATCATAGTCAGTTGTCGGGGAATTGCAGATAATACCAGTAGGTTTTTCCGTATTTTTTCCTTAGTTCATAAGCAGCGACTTTGCGGTCGCTTCTGAACTTGGAATAAGTCCTGGCATAATCGTTGAACCTGTCAATAGTCTCCTTTCTGAAGGAATATCCTTCAGGAACAATATTCTGATTTTCATAAAAATCATAAAAGATCAATGCCTCTTCAATATGCAAAGGAATTCCTTTATAGCCATAAAGTTTCAGATTGACAGCTACTTTGGCAAAATCATCAAGGTTCCTGTCGAGAAGCAATGAAGCAAGCAGATATTCGTAAGCCATTTTATTCTCAGGATGGTTTCTCAGCAGATCCACAGATTCAACCCATTTACCTCTGAAAAGAAATTAGACCTGACCAGGAGATTACTGGATTGGGAAATTTCAGGGTCTTCTTTCGTCTGGCCAGGATCAGACAGATATCTGACACGTTGCCGTGCCCATTTCCTGTAAAAAAGAGTTCTGTTCAGTATACTGAGATACTTACGTGCAATGTCATAATTTCCATTTACCATGCACCCGACAGTCAATTTTTTCAGGGATCGCGGATTCAATCCTTTTGCCACGAGAGCTTCAAAAGCCCAATGAATTGATTCATTATTATAAGCTAACTGAGAAAAAATTTCTCCTCCAAAGAACAGATTTAAATTACGCTGCCATTTCAGCCTTAATCCCTGCGAACCGATCTGAGGATAATTAAACATCTTATCCATCAGTTTCCCGGAATTGTATAAAGCCAGGTTGGTATAATAGAATCACAAGAGTATTATACCCCGGGTACCGGTCTGAAAGCTTAAGAACCTTGTTCCATTCAGCCTTCTGAACGTAATGGTCAATTCCCAGCATCATTTCTGCCATTTTATTATAAGCAAGCTTATAAACCGTAAAAGCCATAAGAACAATTATTGATCACCCTGCGAGAACACTGGTCATGCTCCAGGGTAATAACCTGTTTTTAAGGGGTTGAATCTTATATAATAGAAACCCTGCCAGTAAAATTAATGGAGTCCATACAAATTAGCAGTATCAGAGTATACAGGAATATTGAATGCAAGTTCAACCGTTACAGGATACGTAATAGATCTTGTCAGGCTGGATATAAAATATAAGGCTGGGCTGATAAATAAGGTACCAGAATCGCCTGTAATCACATAAAGAACAGTTATGAAATAACGTTTTTTTTCTTTCCTGAAAAATAGTTCGTGGAGGACACATAATAAGATACGACAGGAATGGAAAAGCCTCCTGCAAGCAGGTAAAAGAATGGCCATCCTGCAAAGAAAAGTAAATAACGTGATCGTGATTTGTTGACTGATACGTATAGAGCAAAGTAAGACAGGAGAAGCAAAAACCC
Organism: uncultured Bacteroidales bacterium; assembly: GCA_963849615.1. Lineage (GTDB taxonomy): Bacteria > Bacteroidota > Bacteroidia > Bacteroidales > VadinHA17 > LD21. The sequence goes on along the minus strand of CAWKIC010000014.1, from coordinate 66,268 downwards.
GATCGCCTGTCCGAATGTGAAGAACTCGTTGCTTAGTAATATTGCCAGGAGCCATACCGGAACAAATGATAAAACTATGTTTTCAAAATTATGTTTCTTAAAAATGTAGAATGAAAGCACAAAAACTGCAAAGCATTCAGAGTATAAATAAATGCTCCGAGCCATGAAGAAATAAAAAACTGGGTGAAAAAGCTGCCTAAATAAAGCTACTAAACCCCCTGGTAATGAAAACTGTTCCTTAAGAAAATCATGCACTCCAGACAAATAACTGGTTCTGTTCAAGATAAAGGATATGATACTGGTTTAACAAAGCGAAATACAGGAAGTAAATGACAAACAGCATGCTTATGGGAATATATCTGATTTTTTTGCTTGGTATCTGATCGTATTCATCAGAATTTATTTCCTCAAATTTATATATGAAAAGCCGGTTAATAAAAGGGCCATAAAAGAAATCTCTTATGGCCCTCTATAAATCAGATGAACATTTTCAGATCATCAATAGCCAAAGTTTTGTTTAAGATTCGGATTCCTGTCTATTGCAGCCTGTGGAATCGGGCAGAAATACATTTTCTGTGTAAACACGTGCGGATGCACAAGTGAAATCGGTGTATATGTCCATACTCCGCTGTTATCGGCAGGTACAGTATTCTTGATCTCCATTCCGTGAAGATCTTTGTTCATGCTCGACCATTGCATCCTTCCACCGCCACAGATCATACAACCTGTGACCTTCGTATACCAGCTCGATTCTCCTTTCACGTTTAATGGCAGTACGCATCTCAGCCTGTGTCATTCCTGGATCAAGAGCAGGAAGGTCTGTTCCGGGTCGCTGCCTGATGGCATTCACTGCTTCATAAACAGATGCATCCGGACCAACTGCTTCATTCTGCGCTTCAGCATAGTTCAGGAGGAGTTCTCGCATAGCGATAATATACATAATTTCTGCCATCAAGGTTACCACCTCTCGGATGAGCATTGTCAAGTCTCTTCCTGAAATAATAACCGGTATTGCCGACATCATCGCCTCCGTAATCAATCTGGTTCTTTGAAGGATGAACCTTATCGATACCTGGTATAGATAATGTCAGTTGTTGTCATCCAGTCCTGCTTGTAGGGAGCACCGTCATAGACTATAAAATCATAGAACCTTTTTTCACGGTCCACATAAGGATTCTGCGGATTATAACCTGAAGTTGGATCTGTGATGTTTTTTCCGTTAGCCATCTGGTAGTCATCGACAAGCTCCTGGGTGGGACAATAGTTACCCCATGTATAGTAGGTTCCCAAAATCCATACCGGGCCTCCGTACGTATCGAAGCTCTGTGCCATGGTTGTTGAGACGTGCTGCCTGTCCCAGACGACCTCTTTATTGTATTCATTCGATTCATACCAGAACTGGCTCATGGGGGAGAAAAGGTCGTACGCCCCGGTACCTTTATGCCCGTATGTGTCGATGAACTGCTTGTTGGTTGCAGCTGCATCGGCCCAACGCGACAATTTAAAATCTGCAAATGCCTGCAGGTTATCGGATGTACGCGGAACAGCCGGGTCATCCGAATTGTATGCCGGGCTCGCTGCAAACAGCTGAAGCCAGCCTTTAAGCATCAGGGCTGCACCGAGTGTTGCCCTTCCCGCATCAGAACTACCATTGTTGTATTTTACGGCAAGGTATTCATTCTGAACTACGGAGCTCAGTTCACTGACCATAAAATTGAGCGTTTCCTCGAATGTGCTTCTTGGGAGATTCATTTCGTCCTCGCTCATCGTCAGCCTGTCCTGCGGTTCTTTGACCAATGCAAGGCCTCCAAGCCTGACAAACATTTCACTGTAAAAATACGCCCTGAGAAATCTGGCCTCATCCATACGTTTATTAAACCAGGCATCCGAGAAGTTTGCCTTGTTTTCAGTAATTTTGCCTATGAATGTATTCAGCTTCCTGATAGTCTGGTAATAGCCTTGCCAGCCATAAATTTGGAAAGGGCCTACTGTTCCACCCCATATTGAACCATTCGCCCCGCCTTGCGGGTCAACAATTCCTTTCTTCCAGTTAAAGGAAGTATAGTAGAAGCCTGCATCATTATCAGAGGTAAAGTTATCGAGGTTATCAGGCTGATTTCCTTTGGGTTCAAGCCTGCCGTAGCAGTCATTCAGGAATATGTCTGCGTTTCCTTCGGAAGCCCACATTGTAGCATCAGTCAAAGTCGATTTGCTCGTAGTTTCCAGGAACTTATCCTGCTCGCAGGAAACGGTAAAAAAGAGCAGCAGTCCTATAAATGCAACGTTCCTGATTATATTATACTTTATCATAGTAATTAATTTTATATGTGACAACTAGAAGGTTACATTTAAACCGATAGTGTATGACTTCATCGTAGGATAAAACGTCCCATCAGTTTGATAAGTAGAACTCTCCGGATCCATAAACTTAAGGCCGCTGAGTCGTAAGCAGATTCTGGCCCGCAAGATAAACCCTGATGCTTTTGATCTTTATTTTCTGCAATACCGAATTCGGAAGAGTGTAGCCGAACTGAGCATTCTTTAGTCTCAGGTATGAAGCGTTTCTCTGCCAGAAAGTGCTTGCCTGTTGCATGTTGGCAACCGGGCTCGGCCAGGCGATCGGGTATTTGGCGTTCTGATTATCTTTAGTCCAGTGGTTATTGTAATACTCATAATCAGCATTACTGTTGTTGTTAAAGAACGGGAATGTCATAAAGTTCTGAGTATTATATGAAGTCATCCCTGCTCCCTGGAAGAACAAACTGAGGTCAAATCCTTTCCAGCTGGCGGTTGCGGTCAATCCGAAAACCAACAGCGGATAATCCTGATGGATAGCCAATAACAGTTTCGTCATTGCTGTCAATTTTGCCGTCAGGTATTCCATCAGGGCCGCTGAGATCCGCGTATTTGATGTCACCCGGATGCAGTAGTACCCCACTGGGTAATGTTATAACCGTCGGTACTGTTGATTATACCATCGCTGTTTGTGTCGTCAGATGTTGAGAAGAAACCGAGAGCTTTATAACCAAAGATTAGTCTGGTAAGCTCTTCCTGTACGCCTGCGGTTAGGATTATCGTATGTGGCTGCGGTTTCGAATGTTTGAACCATCTTATTCCTGGCTATGCTGATATTTCCATTTACATTCAGCCTCAGACCGTTCTGGAATTCTTTCCTTGAGCCCAGAGTCAATTCAAAACCGTAGTTATCCATCTTGCCGGCATTCTCCTGTGCCAGATTCAAACCATATTCATAAGGAACAGTTATAGCAGGGCTTAACAACATACCTGATCTCTTTTCATAGAAGAAGTCTGCTTCAACGGTTAATAAGTCCCTCCACAAAGAAGCTTCAATACCTATGTCTGATTTCTCAGATACTTCCCAGGTGATGTTCGGGTTATTCTCAGTGTCGACATAAGCCTGCTGAACCATTGCTCCGGATCCGAAAGCATAACCGTTTCCGGAGAGTGTATAACCTGAAAGATACTGGTATGCCGACCCGGCCAGGTTACCTGATTTACCCCACGATGCCCTCAGCTTCAGGTTAGTGAGCCAGTCAAGACTCTTCATAAAGTCCTCTTCCGAGATTCTCCATCCGGCAGAGAAAGCCGGGAAATATCCCCATCTTTTACCAGGTGCAAAATAGTAATGCCCGTCATAACGTCCTGACGCCTCAAACATATACCTGTTGTCGTAGTTCCAGGTAACCCTGTAGACATAGCCTATCTGGGCATTTACCGACGATGAACCTCCATTGTCGTAATCAGTTTTGTTAGAACTTCCAAGGTCCAGTTCATCTATGCCGACAGCAAAATTATTCCTGCGTGCGTACAGACGGTCATATTCACCGTTCCTTTTTCTGCAACCACCAGGCCTGTAATATTGTGCTTGCCGAATGAGCGGGCGTAATTAATGTAAGCCTGGTAGGTATAAGTCCTCCATCTTGAATCTGTCCTGAGTCAGGTATGTATATGCCGGAACGTTACCTTCCTGTGTGGATATCGATTGGGTAAAGGTACGCGGATTCTTGGTGAGGTCTATTATATAATAGTAGAAAGGTGTATGCCATCCTTTATCATATAATAATCTTGAATCATAACTAAAGACCCCCTTCACACTTAAACCTTTAACGAAAGGAAGCTGCTGTTCAATACTCAGAGAAGTAAGGATAGTATTATTGTCCTGAAATCTGTAACCATCACCATTGAGCACTGCAACAGGCGAGTTACCTGCAAACTGGCCCCACAGGCCGTTTGAATAATTGATTGCCTCTGTTGGTATGAATTTGTAACCGTTCCTGAAAAGCTGGTCTGCCGATGATGCAACATCAAGATCGTTCGTTCTTTCATAACGTTCCGATGAAAGAGGCTGCAATTGTTGTGGTGTTGGTGACTTTGTGCATCAAGGTTTAAATTGAAGTTATACCGCTTATAATTAACCTTGTCAAACAAACCTTGCTGGCCGAAATAACCGATACCTGTAAAATATTTCAGTTTCTCGGTACCTCCGGATATCTGAAAGTCGTACTTCTGGATCGGCTGGTTGAAATTAACCAGTTCTTTGGTATTGCTGTCCGGGAATTTATCAGGATCCATGGCAGTCGAGTCTGCATAATTGGCAATTAAATTCAGGATCAAAGGGTAAGACTGCACTGGTCCCCTTATCGTTGATAACTGCTTCGTTACGAAGTTTCATATAATCAACTGCATTCAGCAAATGCGGATAATATGTAGGTGTTTGCAATCCATAATACGCATTTAGTGACAGGGTCGGCAAGCCTGCAGCTCCTGATTTTGTTTTGATAAGTATAACGCCATTTGCACCCGCCATTCCGTATGGTGCAACTGCGGAGGCATCTTTAAGTACGGTAACTGATTCAATAGTTGAAGGATCAATCTGGTTCAGGTTACTGGAAAGTACATATCGTGTGCCGTTCCAAGCAGCACTACTTCTTACTATACCGTCGATAACAATCAGGGGAACACCGGAACCGGTAGTAGCAACACCCCTGACATAGAATTCAGCGTTATCCGAACCGGTTCTCCGCCTTGCTGTCTTGAAATCACACCGCTCAGCTGACCTGCCATTGCATTCGACACATTTGCTACCGGGATCTTTGCAATCACATCGCCTTTAACACTGGATACTGACCCTGTTATTGTTGTCCTTTTTTGAGTACCATAACCGACCACAACAACTTCCTGGAGGCTTTCGATTGCAGGAACCAGGTTGATTTCAATGGTTGTTCTTCCAGCTAAGGACACCTGTTGGGTAATATATCCGATGAATGAGATATTGACCTGAGCATTCGGGTCAGAAACATCAAGCGTGAATTTTCCTTCGACATCTGTCAGAGCACCGGTAACAGTGCCTGCAATCTGGACCGTAGCCCCGGGAAGCGGTTCACCACGCTCGTTCAGAATCGTACCGGTTATCCTCACTTGCTGCAACTCTGCATCAGCATTATTTGATGGGGTTACATTGGTTACAGCAGTAAGAAGACCGGAATTGTTCACAGGTGTATCCTGTGCGTTTACCTTATTCTGGGAGAAGCAAATTGCTCCAACCAGTACAAGGAGACTAAATAATCTGGAAATTCCAATCAATTTCCCCGGACCGGATTTGGAATCCGTCCGTCGTAAATGTTTAGTTTTTTTCATAATTAAAATTTAATTCACTAGTTAGGCTTTCAGTAAAAATTATTGCCGTAAGAGTAAAAATAGTTGTGCGTATATAGCACTGAGAAGATTCCGAAAAAAGAGATTTCAGGTTCGATAGTAATGATTCATAGGCGTAGGTTTTAAGATTAGTTAGATTTATATATTTGCAATCAGGTTATCTAAAATCCTAATAAATACGGAACCTATTTTCAAAGATAAAAAAAATAATTCAATTTTCCAAGAACTTAGCGTAAAAATTACGTTAAGTTTTTTCATAATTTGAGCCATTATCGAAAATATACTATGACCTCAGGGTAAAATGCAGACTCAATGTTAGCTATTCGGAAATAAGAATAGTCTAATACTTATTTGCAGGGAACATGTTATATTCTTTTTCCTGATCATCAGAATTAGTTCTTTAGATTTGAAGATATTATACCCAAAACGGTTAATGCAAGTTAAACATTATTTCCCATTACATTGGAAGGTCAGTATAATTCCTAATTGCTTTTCCTGATAAATTGAGAGGGTGAAATCCCGAATTGTTTCTGGAAACTGGTTGCAAAATATGATGGAGATGAGAATCCGACAAGGTAAGATATTTCATTGATTCGGTAATTTCCTTCCGATAGTAATTCTGCTGCTTTTTTAAGCCTGGTCAGCCTGATATATTCGACCGAATTAAGGTCTGTAAGGGCTTTTACCTTTCTGTACAGGGTTGAAACGCTAATTCCCATTATCTCTGCAATCTTTTCCACGCTTAAATCATTCTCAGAGATATTATCCATCAAGGTAGAATGAAGTTTTCTAAGGAATTCCTCGTCAGTTTTATTCATTGCAACTGATTTGAAATGAGCGAGCGGAGAATTAATGAAGTTTTGGCGGTCCAGGCTCCTGTTTTTGATGAGGTTAACGATCTGAGCCATTAAAAGATCAGTTGAAAAAGGTTTTTCGATATAAGCATCTGCACCTGAATCAAGGCCTTCGATCTTTGCGTTCAGATGTATGGTTGCCGTAAGAAGTACTAACAGGTATATGGCTGAATTCTATGTTGGATTTAATCTGCCTGCTAAGTTCATATCCGTTAATAACTGGCATGATAACATCGCTGACAACCAGGGTAATATTATATTTTTTAAGCGCCTTCAGCGCTTCGTCGCCGTTGTGAGTCAGAATAACATTATAATCCCTTGATATTTCTTTGGCAATGAATTTCCCCATCTCAATTTCGTCCTCTACAAGAAGTATATTCGGACGGGAATTTTCAAGAGATCCAAAAATTTCAAACTCAAGATATTCACTCAGATTCATCCCATCCTGCTCTATATCCCTGATAATTGTTTCTTCCTGTTGCTTGGTCAGTTCCAGGACAAATGAATTGTACTTTTCTTCGGTAGTATCAAGAAAAAGCCTGCCATGATGAAGGTCTGCCAGTGAACGGGCAAGAGAGAGTCCAAGTCCGGTACCTTTTTTCCCCGGCTTATCAGAGTCTATCTGATAAAATGGCTCAAAGATTCTTTCACCAAATTCTTTCTGTATTAATTTACCGTCGCTGTTCACACGTATCCTTATGATGTTGTCCTGGTCAGTTTCAGGTTCGAGGAATAAATCAACCTTCGATTCGGCATATTTAATGGCATTTGACAGAAGATTGCTTAATATCTTTGTTATTGCCTCCCTGTCCACTGCCAGATAATAATGATTTACAGGGGAATGCAGCTGAACTGATATCATTTTTTCCTCACTGTACGGGAGAAATAAATTGAAAGTCGATTCAACCAGTTCGTATAGATCCGTCTTTATAAAATTGAGTTTGAACATCTCTTTCTCGGTTTTACGGAAATCAAGCAGCTGGTTGGTCAGGCTAAGCAGCCTGTCGGTATTTCTTTTAATAATTAAAAGGTTAACTTCAGTATCCTTTGAATCTTTAATCCCCGACTGTAAAATTCTGTCAAGGGGTCCCTTGATTAAAGTCAGAGGTGTACGGACCTCATGAGTTATATTAGTGAAAAAATTGATTTTTGCATTAAGTATCTCCTTCTCCTTATTGGTTTCAATGATATCTATTTTTCTTTGATGTTCCAGGGCATTCTTTTTTATGTAATAGATGATCAGCCTGTACGCGGTAAATGCTAAAATAATTATGTATAATGTGTAAGCAGGAATAGAAAACCAGATCGGTGGAGAAATCCTGATTTCCAGCTGGGCTTCATTCGCACTCCACGTATCACCATCAGTCGAGGAAAAAACCCTGAACCTGTATTCTCCTGGAGAAAGATTTGTATAATAAACTTTTCTGTTACCCGAGATCAGTAACCCAATCATGATCAGAGCCTTCCATTCTGTATTTATATTTTGTCTGATTAGGGCTTGTAAAAGTTGGAGACACAAAGTCAATACTAAGAGAAGATTGATAATATTTTAAAGAAATCCGGTTGGTCTCAAGAATTGATTTGAAATCGGGAGATCCTGTGGAATCAACAAAATATTCTTTGCCATTTACCTGGAATCCTGTAAAATAGACCGGTGGATTATACATGTTTTCTTTTATATCAGCAGGGTAAAATGAAACAAGTCCGCTGACTGTTCCGAAATACATTTTACCATTTTTATCCTGGTAAGCCGAATTATAACTGAAGGTATTATCCAAAAGGCCATCGTCTTTGGTATATGTTTTAAATTTATTTGTTGAGGGATCAAGGCGGAGTAACCCCCTGGTTGATGTTATCCACAAATTTCCATGACCATCCTGAAGCATAGGCACAATATATCGCGAAATCAATATCCTTACCCGGAACATATCTGGTAATTTCTTCAGTCTCCCCGTCAATATAGCTGAAACCATTGCCTTCTGTGGTAAACCAGATCTTATGATTGTTATCCTCATAAATTGATGTAACATGCTCGTACTTCAGGTCTTCATAATCCACTTTGTCAGACAATATTTTTTCACAAGTCCCTGAAAATCTGTCATATTTAAACAATCCTCTTCCATAGGTCCCTATCCAGATGTTTCTTTTATTATCCTCATATAAAGAATGGATAAAGGTGCCTGCTGCAACATTTTCCAGTAATTTGAATGATGAAGTCTCCTCGTTAAACTGGTATAATCCAATGACACTGCCTGCGTAGATTTTCCCATCAGTTGATTTCAGAAATGTGATAAAAGAATTTGTTTTAAGACCACTCCTTCCATCCGTTAATTCAAAATGATTTGTTATCTTTTCTGCAGGGAGATTCAGGATATATATTCCATCATCAAACGTTCCAATCCAGAGGTCATCGTCATCAACAAGGAGTCCCTGGATATTTCTGCTTTCTATTTTAACCTGATTATAACCACCTGTGAAGCTGGTAAACATCCCCGTATGATGATCTAATTTTATCAGGCCGGCATCCTCAGTGCCAATCCAGATATTTCCATATGAATCTGCACGTATCTCTCTTACCACATTCCCGTTAAGTGCCCCTGGTAAACCTGTCGGGTAAAACTTTTCAAATGGTTTGTCTTCCTGCGGAAGGTAATTAACACCTCCGTAAAAGGTTCCTATCCACACACCTCCTTCTCTGTCCTTTGTAATTGTACGGACTGCATTGTTTGAGAGAGAGAACGGATCTGTACTAACCATATGGAGATTTGCGACATAGCCTGTTGTAAGATTATAAATATAAATACCTGATTCTGATCCTATCCAGATTTCCTGGTCATTAAACAAAGATGTTGTTCGTATCAGGATATTATTCCATATTTTATCCTTTTCGAACAATTTTGTTACCTTCCCGGTATTTGGATCGAATTGCCTGATACCTGCAATATCGCTCGATATTATCAAACCATAAATGCCTGCATCTAAAATATTTACAAGATTAACAGAAGCTGATATTTCTTTTTCGGTAAGAATTTCAAAACTGGTGAAATTATCCATTCGGGCATTATATTTATATATCTTCCCATCCCTTCCGGTCACCCATATATCACCTGCATTTGTCAGATCAATGCTTCGTGGTGTACAATAATCAGCTGCAGGATAAAAGCTCAGTTTTTTAGTTTCTTTATTATATTTATAAGTCCCTGAGAGAGTCGCTATCCAAATACAATTATTATTATCAGCCTTTAGGTCAAATACCAGTCCTTCAATTTTGGGACTTTCGGATTCAATTGTGTCAAAACAATCATTATCCGGCATATAATAGCAGATGCCTTCTGATGTTCCAATCCAGATCCAGCCGTCTCCATCTTCGCATATTGATGAAATGATATTGTTTAAGAGGCAGTTGGGAACCGACGGGTTATGAAGGAAAATCTTAAACTGAAAACCGTCAAACCTGGTCAGCCCCTCCTTGGTGCCAAACCACACAAAACCTCTCCGATCCTGTATACAGGCCATGACAGTATTATTCGATAAACCGTTGTCATTCCTGTAATGCCTGAAATAATAGGATCTGCCATTCGTAACTATGGAGAATAATGAAACAACAAATGATAAAATGAAAAGTCTCATTCCCGCAATTAATAACTCTGATGAAAGATTGAAAATTACTCAAAGATAGTTTAAGGTCCTTTAATTTTTCATCAAATCCTTTTGAAATTCGTTCAAGCGAAGAATTTTAGGATCATGATATTACTTCTGACTGATTTTTTAAACTAATTGCCTGATTCTTTTATTTTGGTGCAAAGAGTAAGTGTAATATTCCCTGAATTAATACCTTGAAAAATCATGTGTCAAAATAAGATCCGGCAAATGTGCCAAATTAATATATTTTATTTTTGTACTCAATTTAAATTTCACTATCATTGCGAATATGCACGTATGGAACTGAGCGCTGGATCTCGTAATTTTCTAAACATTTCTGAATTATGAAAGCTTCATTGAAACCATCAGTTGCAATCGGTTGTGATCCTAATGCGGCGGCACTTAAAGATTTAATTATTTCCCATCTGACGGGACTGGGTTATATTGTAAAAGATTTTGGAAGTGAAGATCCTATTTATGCCAGGGTGGCATTTGCAGTAGGAGAGGCTGTTGCTGCACAAGAGTATGACCGGGGCATTCTCCTCTGTGGAACCGGTATTGGTATGAGTATTGCAGCAAATAAGGTACCTGGTATATATGCAGCTCTTTGCTCAGACGCTTATTCAGCCGAACGGGCTATCAAAAGTAATAACGCAAACGTTCTGACACTAGGGGCGTTCACCACGGGAGTGGAGGTGGCTAAACAGATCGTTAAGATCTGGATGGAATCAATCTGGCAACAAGGAACTTCTTCAGAACCTAAGGTTGCTTCCTATGTGGAATACGCCAGGAAGCACCAGATTTAGTAGCGATAATTATTCTTTTTAAAATCTAATGGACTCAAAGGAAATTTTGAAGCTGGAATATTCTGCACTTAATATAAGACGGAATATTTTACGGCTTATCAGGGCGGGAGAGTCAGGTCATTTAGGAGGTGCACTCTCAGCGGTTGAAATTGTAACTGCACTTTATTTTAATTTGATGAAAATTGATCCGGGTAATCCAAAATGGCCTCAGCGGGACCGTTTTGTTCTGTCAGCCGGACATAAATGTCTTGTTCTCTATGCCGCACTTGCCGAACGCGGATTTTTCGATGTGTCAGTTCTTGATACCTATGGGTCTCTTGACAGCCCGGTACCAGGACATCCGAACATGCACAAACTTCCGGGAGTTGAGACAAATACAGGCGCCCTCGGACATGGTCTTTCAATTGCAGGGGGAATGGCTTTAGGGCTGAGGATGGATAATTCTCAGTCACTGGTATACGTTGTAATGGGCGACGGTGAACTTGCTGAAGGATCAAACTGGGAGGCAGCATCAGCTGCATCGATGCACAAGCTGGATAACCTGATCGTTTTTGTCGACAGGAATAAACTTCAGATAAGCGGACCTACGATTGAAGTGATGAGCTATGAACCGCTTGACGAAAGGTGGCGGTCATTCGGCTGGAGTGTCAGGATTATTGATGGTCACAATCTGGCGTCAATAATAAAAAATGTGAAGCAGGCTCCTTTTGAAAAAGGCAAGCCATCGGTTATAATAGCTGATACCGTAAAATCGAAGGGACTGAGTTTTGCCGAGGGCAAGGTAAGTTACCATTACTGGAAAACAAATCCCGAAGAGATGGAACAGGCAGCACATGATCTTGATGATTTGGAGAAACAGCTGAAAATAAAAATGGAGAGAGTTGGACTATGATTAATGAACTGATAGATCCGAGAAAGACTTTTGGAGAGGCTGTTATTGAAGCTGCTGAGAAAAATCCGAACATTGTGGTCCTTTCAACTGACAGCAGTTCGGGATCGGGCCTGGGAGATTTCCTGAAAAAGTTTCCTGAAAGGCATTTCGAATTTGGAATAATGGAACAGGGTGCTATAGGGTTTGCGAGCGGGCTTGCAACAACAGGAAAGATACCTGTCTTTGCTGCAATAGCTCCCTTCGTCACTGCTCGTCCTTTTGAGATGTTCAGGAATGATCTCGGGTATATGAACCAAAATGCAAAAATTGTCGGTCGTTGCTCCGGACTTACATATGATCAGCTCGGTTCCACGCATCACTCAATTGACGATGTGGCAATTATCAGAACTATTCCTGGAGTAACGGTTATCAACCCGGGTGACCCTGTGACAATCAAAAAAGCTGTCCATGCCATGATAAAGCACATTGGGCCTTGCTACTTGAAGATTGGAAATCAGAAGATGCCGGTGCTTTATTATGACGATGTTGATTTCAATCTCGGAAAAGGCATAGTTATGAAAGATGGCCGTGATGTGGCTTTGATCGCGACCGGTACAGTATTATCGAAGGCGGTTGCCGCTGCTAAACTCCTGGAAGATTCAGGTATCAGTGTACGCCTGATCGATATTCATACAATTAAGCCTATTGACCGGGACCTCCTACTTTCAGCAGCCAGGGAAATAGGCAAAATCGTAACTGTTGAAGAACATTTTATTACCGGTGGTCTTGGTAGCGCCATTGCTGAAATATGCAGCCAGGAATGTCCTGTAAAAATGAAGATGATCGGAATAGGAGATCACTACGCCAGCAACGGCCCTTATGAAGAACTGCTTCGTAAATATGGGCTTCAGGCTGATCAGATAAAAGAAACTGTTGTCAAATTCTTAAAAGATAAGTAACTCGGAATTGTATATGAAAAATTCTGGCGCAATGAAGATGTATCTTGCCATGGCAGGTTTACTATCTGTTGCAGAAATCCTTCTGCTTGCTACGGGAAATGCGAAACTTCCAATATCAGGCCTGGTACTTTTTGCTTTTTTCTTCGCACTGGCTTTAAGTGCACAGAAGTCGGAAAAACTAAAAGGATTATCCTTCACACTCCAGATCTTTGCATTTGTCTCTTTTACTCTGTACTTCCCGGAAATGTTTACCAACTGGGGCTTTGACACCAATAAACTGATTGTGCCATCCATACAGATTATTATGTTTGGGATGGGAACAAAACTGAATCTGAGAGACTTTATCAAGGAATTTTCAAAACCTGTTGTGGTGATTGTCGGTACACTGATGGTCTTCGTACTTATGCCACTTGCGGCACTCCTGATTATCAAAGTCTGGAATTTCCCGCCTGAAGTGGCTGCAGGCATCATTCTGGTGGGTGCATGCCCCGGAGGAGTGGCTTCGAATGTGATGACATATCTTGCCAGAGGAAATCTGGCCCTGTCGGTAACACTCACCACCTTTGCAACCCTTCTTTCGCCGCTGGTAACTCCTTTCCTTATGATGATATTTGCAGGTAAACTTATTGAGGTAAACACTACAAGCATGATGATCAGTATTGTCAATATGATATTAATCCCAATATTCGCAGGTGTCATTGCCAATAAAATTCTATATGGTAAGCTGGAATGGGTTAAGAAAGATATAAACATGACTCTACTCGCAATATTTACCTTAATTGCAGGTCTGGTCCTGATATTTATTCCTTTCCCTGAAGTACTTAAATCTTCACAGACAGGACTGATCCTGGTGGCCTGGGCTGTCGCCATTGTATCGGTCACCATTATTATAATTCGTCGTACCAATGGTCCCGAAGACTGGATGGATATTGTTCTTCCGAAGCTATCGCTCGGAGCTATTATGTTGTATATTGTAGTTGTGGCAGCACATAACAAGGCAACATTACTGACAATAGGCCCGGCCCTTTTCATTGCCACCATAGCGCATAACCTGATCGGATTTGCCCTTGGATACGGGGCATCAAAAGCTTTGCGGTTCAGTGATGAAGACGTGAGGGCTATTACCATAGAGGTGGGTCTCAAAAATTCAGGGCTTGCGGTAGGCCTTGCATATGATGTTCTTAAAAGCACGGCAGCGGCTCTTGCTCCTCTTATTTTCGGTACATGGATGAACATAGCCGCCTCGTCACTTGCCAGCTTCTGGAGTCATAAAGAACCCAGGATTAAGGAACCCGGGGTGAAACAGGTTAGGATCATTGCTGATAAATAATTTTGTTAAAAACTATAATTAAACCATTGGAGGTACATTATGAAGACCATGAAACAATACTTTTCTTTTTGCCTTGTTCTGTTAACCGGGATGATATTGTGCTCTTCAGCAACTGCTCAGCCAACTTCACTGACGAAAGATGAAATGCTCTATTACACATCACTATGGAAAGGTGAACGCTTTCCTGACGGAAGACCAAAAGTTTCAGACGACATTGTCCAGAGGATGAGGTATGTATCGGTTACTGAAGCCTGGCAGACTCTTAACGGACTCAGCGATACCGAAGGGCAGGGACCTACAAGCTTCGGTGAGTTCAGGAGGCCTACCTATTCCAATCAATATTATGGCGGATTCAAAATGATGAGGGATGAAATTGTTATCTGCGGCAGGGCATCAACGATCCATTTTCTTCCTTACCGTCCCGACCTGAACGGCCTTGTTCAGCAGCAGGGGACAAAAGACGGAAGAGGAAGAGGGCAATATACCTGGGGAATCGACCAGCTGCAAAAAGGCGATGTTTATGTTGCCGATGTATGTGAAGGTATACTCGACGCTTCCCATGTAGGAGATAACCTTGGCACCACAATCTGGACCAAGACAGGTAACGGTGCGGTTATCAGGGGAACCCTGAGGGATCTGTACGGCAATCTTGGGGTTGATCCAAAATGGAATGTAATGATTCGCGATTTCAGGCCTCAGGCTAACAGCTCTAACCTTGTTATCGGGATTAATTGTCCCATACAGGTCGGCTATGTTACCGTTATGCCGGGAGATATAGTTCTGGGCACTCTTGAAGGAGTGGTATTTATTCCGCCTCAGCTCGCACAGCAGGTTGTAGAGACTTCGGAGAAAACACGTATGCAGGATGTTTTTGCTCATGATGGAGTAAAACAGGGCAGGTTTACAGCTCAGCAGGCTGATGGTGGTTACACACCGGAAATGAACCAGGAATTTACCAAATGGCTCCTTGACAATGCAGACACCATGGGTAAATTCTTTGATGATCCCAAGGCAGCTCCTTCACCCGAATTCATAAGGGCCTATGCAAAGGAACGTCAGAATATGAAACCTATGCAGAGGTAAACGGCTGCAGTACAATAGATGAGATACAATAATTAAAACGTAGGAATATGAAAACATCGGAAAAGGAATTAGTTATTGGACGGCGAAATGCCTTGAAAATGCTTGGACTTGGATCTGCAGCAATGTTATCAACAGGTTTCAGCGATCTTTTAGCTGTTGAACCGGCAGATATGAAAGCCAAACCTAAAACCCAGATTAACTATGGCAAAAGCCCGGTGGCTTTTACTACAGGTACCGACCGGAAAGAAATGTTGTTCGAAGTGATCAAGCCTTTCGACAAAGAAATCAAGGCTGGTTTGAAAAAGAAACAACTGGTGATCAAACCGAATATGGTAGTTACCAACAAGGAACTGTGTGCTACCCACAAGGATGCATTACGTGCTCTCCTTGAATATCTGAAACCGATCTACAAAGGGCAGATCATTATTGCAGAATCCAGCTCCAGCGTAAACTCCTCAGACGGATTTAAAAATTATGGGTATACTGATCTTGAAAAAGACTACAACATAAAATTCTACGATCTGAATACCAAATCAACAGGCAAACCTTATTTTATTCTTGACAGAAACTTACATCTTGATCAAATTCAGATTGCCGATATATTTGCTGACCCTGATTATTATGTTATTTCGTTATCAAGACTCAAGACTCATAACACTGTTGTGATGACCGGGGGTATTAAGAATATTGGGATGGCAGCACCGCTCAATCCGGGATCTGTAAACGGAAGCAAACCGATCAGTTATAAACGTAATATGCACTCGGGCGGAGCACGATGGCTGCACTATAATTTGTACCTTATGGCACAAAGCGTTCGTCCCGACTTTACAATTATAGACGGTGTTGAGGGAATGGAAGGCAACGGCCCTATCAACGGAACGCCGGTTGACCACAGGGTAGCACTCGCCGGATTTGACGTTGTGGCGATCGACAGCATGTGTTCAAGGCTTATGGGCATTCCACTTGAAAATGTAGGGTATATTAATTATTGTGCCGCCGCAGGCCTGGGCAATATGGACAGGGAGAAAATAGAAATAATAGGAGGCAAAGATCCCGAAAAGAGTATCATAACTTATAAGCTGGGTTCAAATATCACCAACCAGCTTGAATGGAAAGAGCCATTTAATCTGCCTGCACCCGGACAGAAGCCTCAGCCTGTGCAACCTGCAGACAGAACAGAAGAAGTAGCCGAGTAGATTCATATGGCAGGCCTGATTGTGGGGGAGGTTTATGAATACTGCCCGCAGGCGAAGATAATTCGTATGAATGATAAATATTAATCAAAAAGCAATACAATGGAAAAAAAACTAATGGGAGTCTTCGCACCAATTACAACTCCTTTTGATGCCAAAGGAGAGGTGGCTTACGATAAACTTAAAGATAACATGGGATTTTATGCTAAGTCCGGTCTGAAGGGATATCTTGCTCTGGGCTCCAACGGTGAGAACAAAAGTCTTTCTAACAGCGAAAAGGAAAAAGTCCTTGCAACAATTATAAAAAATAAGGGTTCTGACCAGGTAGTAATGGCGGGTTGTATTTTTGAATCCACCAGGGAAACAATAGAGTTTGCCAAAATAGCACAGGGACTGGGAACTGATTTCATAACACTGCTGCCTCCGTCATATTTCAAGAAGGAGATGACTGACCCGGTACTTCTGAAGTATTTTTCTGATGTGGCCAGCAGCCTTACCACACCCTGCCTTGTTTATAATGCACCTCAGTTCTGTGGTGGAACGACTCTCTCGGTAAACCTTGTGAAGGAGATTGCCAAACATCCGAATATTGTCGGGATAAAGGATTCCTCTACAGGGAACATCGAGAGTTTTCTTCTGGCAGTCAGAGATACCTTCAATGTGATGCCAGGTTCGGCTAATTTCTTTGTTACTGGTCTGATAATGGGAGCACCCGGAGGTGTTATTTCTTTGGCTAATGTATTCCCTGAAATCACCTGCCAGCTGTATAACCTGACGGTAAATAAAAAATATGAAGAAGCATTTATGCTGAATGAAAGAGTCATTACAGTTGAACAAGTCCGTATCGGGAAGCGGAGGTGTTGCAGCTGTCAAATATGCAATGGATCTGGCAGGACTATACGGAGGTAATCCGAGGCTTCCTCTTGCTGCCGTTAAGCGATGATTTAAGAAAGAAAATTGAAGATTATCTTAAAAAAGAAGACCTGATATGAAAAAAGTACTTGTAAATGAAAAAGTAAGCCCTGATGCCCTTAATATTCTTAAAAAGGCTGCTGAGGTTGTATATATACCATCAGGAGAACATTCTGAGATTATCAGACTGGTTAAGGATGTGACTGGTGTAATGCTTGATACTACAATTAAATTCACACCCGAACTTATGGATTCAGCCCCGGATCTGAAAGTGATAAGCCGTACCGGAACAGGAGTGGACAATGTTGATATTGAAGCTGCAACAAAAAGGGGAATAATGGTATTGCATACTCCCGACGCAAATACGGTAACAGTTGCCGAACATACAGTAGCTTTGATCGGGGCAATAACCAAGCATATGTTGTTTCTGGATTCGGAAACAAGGCAGGGAAAATTTAAAATTGCAAGGAGGTATTATCTGCCTGTTGACCTCGATGGGAAAACACTTGGAATCATAGGATATGGGAGGATAGGGAAACAGGTTGCCAAAAAATGTATGGCTGCTTTTAATATGAAAGTCATAATTTATGACCCCTATATCAGTGATAGTGTGGTTGCTCCCGGAGTCATAAGGTACAGTGATGAAGAAGAAGTTTTTAAACAGGCAGATATCCTGTCTAGTACATGTACCCCTTACCGACGAAACCAGAAATCATACGGGTGAAAAACTCCTTTCACTGATGAAACCTTCAGCATACCTTATCAATACGGCCAGAGGAAATATTATTGATGAAGCCTATGTTGTTAAAATGCTTGAATGAAGACAGACTCACGGGTGCAGCATTCGATGTTCTCACTAACGAACCTCCGATGGACGATGAAGAATTCCTGAAAAATCCGAAAACCATAATCAGCCCTCATAGTGCTGCACTTACAAATGAATGCACAGTAAGAGTTGCATGCGAAGCAGCTACAGGTATTGTCGATTACCTTGAAGGAAGAATGCCTAAATCAATTTTTAACAGAAAAGAACTTAACTTATAAGTATTAATATTAACTGAATAGATAATGAGTACAGAAAAAAAATATGATCTGATCGGTTTTGGCGAGGCCATGATAAGGTTCACTGCACCGGACCATGGCCGGCTTGAACAATGTATCACATCTTCATATAGCAATTGCAGCAGCTGAATTGAATGTGGCCGTTAACTCTCTCAAGACTCGGACATAAAAGTGCCTGGGTATCAAAACTTGTGGATATATGGTCAGGACAGTACATTATCAATAAAGGCCAGGGAACATGGTGTTGATATGTCGGGTGTAATTCTTTTACCTTTTGACGGTAAGGGTACGGTAAGAAACGGCTTATGCTATCTTGAGGTCGGAATAGGACCAAGGGCAAGTAAACAGATGTACGACAGGGCACATTCAGCTATCAGCCTTATTAAACCCGGAGATATTGACTGGGAAAAAGTTCTTTCGCAGACAAAGTGGTTCCATACAACTGGAATTACCACTGCAATTTCTGACAATGCTGCCGCTGAAGCAATTACATCCCTGAAAACCGCAAAAAACCTTGGCGTAACAACCAGCTTCGACTTAAATTTCAGATCAACCTTGTGGACCTCAGAAAAAGCCAGGGAGGTGATGAAGAAAGTTATGCCTTATGTGGATGTAATAATAGGAAACGAAGAAGACTTTGAAAAAATGCTTGGAATAAAAGCAGAAGGAGGAACCGAATCCTATTCGGAGCTGGATCCTGAAAACTACAAGGCAGTCGCCAGAAAGGTGGTTAAAGAGTATCCTAATGTCCAGGTTGTGGGAACCACCTTGCGGCATGTGAAGACCGCCCTTCTCAATGACTGGCAAACTGTAATGCTTTACAAAGGTGAATTTTATGCTTCAAGAAAATATGAAAATCTTGAGATCCTTGACAGGACCGGAGGAGGAGACAGCTTTGCTTCTGCTCTTATCTGTTGTATGCTCGAAGGAAAAGATCCGCAGGAGACGATTGAATTTTCAGCAGCCTATTCTGCCCTGTGCCATGGATTCATGGGTGACTGGAACTGGGCTACACGGGCTGAGGGAGAGAAAGTTATGAAAGGAGGAAGCGCCAGGGTAGTTCGCTAGGATTATGACCGAAATTTTAAAAGTTATGATTGATAATTATAGGAAAACGTGACTGGGAAAAACTTAATTTTGAATGGTATGAGATATATTAATATTTGAAGAACTCCTTTTCAATAGTATATTTTTTTTACTAACCTTAACCAACTTAAACTATGAGAAAATTTACAAGTTTGCTTGTATTCCTGTTGTTCGCAGGTTTACAGGTTGCTTTTGCTCAACGGACAGTTTCGGGCAGGGTAACCGCAGCGGCGGAAAATACCCCTCTTACAGGTGTTACTGTCCTGGTCAAGGGGTCTAATTCCGGAGTTGTTACTGATGTCGATGGAAGGTTTTCTATTCAGGTGCCAGATAACCCGCTGTTTTACAATTCTCCTTTATTGGTTATGCCAGAAAGGAAATAACTGTGGGGACTCAAACAACACTTGACATTTCCCTTGAAGAATCTACTACCGGATTGAAGAAGTGGTTGTAACGGCCCTCGGTATTAAACGGGAATCCAAAAAACTTGGTTATGCGGTAACATCTGTTAATACGGAAGAGCTCTTGCAAAACAAGACTACCAACGTGATGGAGTCGCTCGAAGGGAAGGTATCCGGTCTGAATATAACAGCCTCCGGCTGCCGGTGCCGGTGCCAGTACGCAATTACGTTTGCGTGGACAGGTTGCTTTCGCGGGGGCAAATAATGCTCCGTCTGCTGGTAATTAACGGACTTCCTATTGATCAGAGTGCGCGAGGCGTCAAATGGTGGCACCATGCGTGACCTGGGGGATAACTTAAATGCAATTAACCCGGATGACATTGAAAGCATGACTGTATTAAAAGGTGCAACTGCCGCTGCGATTTATGGTTCACGTGCAGCGAATGGTGCAATCATCATTACCACAAAATCCGGTCAGAGAAATCAGGGTATCGGCATTGAATATTCCGGCAGCTTTACTGCACAGCAGCCTTTGAATTTCTGGGATCTGCAACAGGTATATGGACAGGGAAGGGCTGGACTCAAACCAGCCACTTTTGCAGATGCAGCTGGTACTGGTCATTTTGGCTGGGGTGCAAAGATGGACGGTGAGCCAGTTCCCATTTTTGATGGTACAATGCAACCCTATTCGCCTCACCCGAACAACCTGTTTGACTATTATAGAACCGGACAAGCATGGACTAACAGCCTTGCCTTTTCAGGTGGTAGTGCCAAAGCAAGTTTCAGGGCATCATTTTCAAACACTGATGTCAAAGGTATTGACCCTTACAATACTTACAAAAAGAATATAGCAAATATAGGAGTCAACTATAACATTACTGAAAAAGTCATCTTTTCCATGAATGTCAACTACACCAATGAGAAATATATCAATCCGCCTGAACATGGTCAGCAGGGTCCTGGTGCAGTAAACTTCTTCACCCGGTTGTCTAATTCCATTCCGTTTGAAGCTCTTAGAGATCATGCACTGGATCCTGCTACCGGAACCGAGTCACTAACTTCAGGTTTCCAGGGTACTATTCTCAACCCAATCTATGCTTATGGAATTGCTGGTCAACGTTATGAAAATGATAGAGATCGTTTCCTTGGTACAGCAACCTTGCGATATAATATCACTAACTGGCTGTATGCACAGGGAAGGATTAACTACGATTATTCAATTAATTTCACAGAGTCTAAGGTTCCCGGTGGCATAGCAACCAGTCAGCCACTGAATACTTCTGATGGTACCTTTAAAGGAAGTTATAATGTATCAGAAGGCTGGGGGACTGACATAAATGCTGATTACCTTGTGGGTGCAAGCAAACAGATTTGGTAAGTTTTCTGTAGATGCAAGTTTTGGAGGAAACACGTTCAGAACCAAAAATCACAACTTTAATCAAAGTGTATCAAATTTTATTGTCAGAGACTTTTTTTCCATTGCAAACGGTAATAATAAAACCCAGGGTTATGGTTTTTCCCAATCCCGGGTTAATTCACTTTATGGATTGGCAGAGTTTGGATATAACTCAATGATATACATCAATTTTACGGCAGACAAGACTGGTTCTCTGTATTAAATCCACTGCAATAATTCTAAGTTCTATCCATCTGTTTCCGGTAGTTTTATTTTCTCAGAATTGTTGAAAAACCTGACCTGGCTTTCATACGCTAAACTGAGAGGATCCTGGGCCCAGGTAGGTAGCGCCAATGGTGTAAACACATATGAAGGCAACCTGACCTATTGTATCGCTAATAATAAGTTTAATGGTCAGACTACAGCAAGTATTGCAGGCACCGACCGCTCCTAATCCGAACCTGCAGCCATTTACTGTAACTGAAAAAGAAATTGGGCTGGAAGTGCAGCTTGTTTAAGAACAGGGTGCATCTTGATATAGCAGCCTTTGACAAGATAACAACCGACCAGGTGTTAAGTGTTCAACTTTCTAATGCATCAGGATATACCACTTCCAAACAGAATCTTGGCTCATTAAAGAACAGCGGTATTGAAATTATTGATAGAGGTACACCTTTGAAACCAAAGACTTTAGCTGGACAACTTCCTGGAACAATACCTATCTGAAAACAGAAGTACTCTCCGTTGGCCAGAACCCGGATGGCACACCAATTACCGATTTACTGTTAATTTACTTTAATGGTACCGGTAACGAGTTTCTTGGAGAATTGCATTACACTGTAGGAATGCCGATGAACCAGTTGTATACAAGAACATATGTGAGAAATGATAATGGTGACATTATCGTCGTTGCTCCGAGTGCCGGCAGATTGCGCGGAACGACACAATTGTATACCTGTGGGAAGTTCAATCCCGAAATTTACAGGCGGCTGGAACAACACATTCACCTACAAAAAGCTGACTCTCGGAGTATTCATCGACTATAAGCTGGGAGGTACAGTACTGTCATCTACATTGTTAAATATGACAAGACAAGGATTTTCCCAACTTTCACTGGAGGGTCGCAGAGAAGGTGAAAACGGTATTAATATTCCCGGGTGTTTACGATGCAAATCCCGACCCGGCTGTTACTGACTGGCAGCCTAATACCACTGCGGTTACAGATCTGCAATCCTTTTACTGCTGATTACCGGAATCTTCAGATCGGGGATCCATTTACATTTAAGTCAGATTTTGTTAAGCTGAGAAACATATCGATATCATATGATCTCACCGGTGTATTAAATAAAGTGAATTTCCTCGGCTTCGTCAAGGGATTAATGCTGACAGCTTCCTGCCGAAATGTGGCGATTCTTTATAAGGATCTTCCTAACCTTGACCCTGAAGCCATTCAATCATCAGGAGACTTCAGAGCTGGTTATGAGAATGCATCATTACCAACAACCCGAAATTATATGTTTGGTTTAAATGCAAAATTCTAAGGATTATGAAAAAGATAAAACAATTTATATTATTAAGTGCACTTCCTGATTTTTATTGGAGGATGCGATAAGGATTTTGTGGAAATAAACACAGATCCCTTTGCAATTAATGACATTGATCCTGCGCTTTTGTTTGCCGGATGCACAACGTACCTACCTTGGATGGTTGGGAATCTGAGCACACCATTGTTCAGCAATTCGTTAATCCGTTCAACGATGGTGCCACCCTGGCATTCAATTTTAATGAGAACATTGACAACTTGCAGAACGGATAGCTGGGGTGCATATACAGGTTGCAATTAAAGACATTTGTTCATATTTTGAATCTTCTGGAGGGACTACAGACTCAAGTTAATTTACAGAGCATAACCCGTATATGGAAAGCCCAGGTCTTTATGAATATTGTTGACCATTACTGGGATGTGCCTTACTTTAATGCAGGTCTGGCAGCTATCAGTGGTGAAGCATACTTCTTCCCTGCATTATGACGATGATGCGGCCATCTATGATGACCTGTACACTGAGATCAAAGACGCATTGGCTAAATTGAATCCTGGCGGTGATTTCGTTTCTGCAGACCTTTTTTATGGATCTAAATGCTATTATTCCTGTTACTGCTGCAGACGTACAGGTGGCGAAATGGAAAAAACTCGGCAATTCGTTGTTGCTAAGATTGGGAATGCGTTATTCCAAGCTTAATCACTACCAAAGCTGCATCAATTGTGGCAGAAGCATTTGCGGTGGAGTGATGACATCAAATGACGACAATGCATTCGTGGTTTATGATGGCACACTGTTTACAAATGGCAGCAACAACGGTTTGATAAATAACAACCCCAGATTCTATTATGCAGCAGAGCCTTTTGTAAATCAGTTGAAATCAACCAATGATCCACGTTGCAAGTACATGGTCGCATCATATGCAGAACCCGAATAATCCATTGGGTGATCATAACTCCTGATTATATATAGCAAATCAGTTTGGTGTTCCAGTGGGTGTCCCCGCGTACAGCCCTACTGTAGCTACTGCCTTACAGAGGAATTAAGGGTGCAGGGTATAATTATTCACAAATGAATGTAAAGGTGGCGGCCTCCATATCAGCCCCTACCTTCTGGATGACGTATGCACAGACTTCATTGCTTCTCGCAGAGGCAGCACACAGAGGATGGATAGCCGGTGGTGAAACAGCTGCTCAGCAATATTATGAAGCTGGAGTAAGAGCAGACATGACTAATTATGCTTTATATTTAAGCAGGACCGGATCCAGTCTTCCTGCAGGTTTCTGTAGCAGAACAAGATGCCTATCTTGCACAGCCTGGAGTGGCATATAATGCTACTGACGCTATTGAGCTGATCAACACACAATACTGGATCGCCAATATAACGAATGGTGCAGAAGCCTGGGCCAACTATCAGAAGAAGCGGTTACCCTGTTTTGAATCGTAATACCTTTGATGATCGCTTCTGGAACATGGTGGTGATGGATATGTTCACAGATTTACTTATCCTGATGCTGAATTGTCGAAAAATAAGGAGAACTACAATGCAGCAGTTTCAGCTATTGGTGGCATAGATGATTTAGTAACCAGAGTATTCTGGGATAATCAGTAAAATAAATTATTGGAGGGAAACATATTTAATTATGTAATAATGTTTCAATCAAATTAAATTAACTACTAAGGAGTCGGTATTCACTGACTCCTTAGTTTCTTTTTACAGGTTGTCCTTTAGATCTCGGTAAGATCATAAAGTATTAGCCTGGTGAGTGCTGGTTGTTAACTAACGAAAATAATTAACCTGAAACTAAAATGAGTATGAAAAAAAATGAAGCGTTTTCGAATTTCCTTACGAAAATCAATAAGCCGAAATACACTTTGCGGTTCCCATCCTGACTTCTTGTGCTTGTCTGGTTAGCTTAGTTCACCCATTAATGCCCAGCAGACCGGTCAGCGACCTGCACAACCAACGGGACAGGCAAAGGCAGACGTTGTTCCGCTTGCCAGTCGTATAGGGCATACTGACCCGGCAAAAGCTATGCCCGGTAAGAATGTACATCAGGGTACCGGGACATTAGGGATTCAGACCCTTCTTGGAAGAGGAACTGTAAAGAACCTGGCCTTTATGCACCATGGTCCTCTCGGACCAAAAAGTTCCATAGGACATCATTTCCATACCAATTCTGATGAAATGTTCCTGATCCTTGACGGCGATTGTCAGTTCACAGTAAACGGACAGACTGCGTTGATTAAAGGTCCGGCAGGAGTACCTTGCAAGTCAGGAAGTGCCCATGCCGTATATAATCCTTCAGCAAAACCTGTCGACTGGGTTAATTTCCAGGTATTAGTTGCTGATCCTGTTCAGCCTGCAGCAGGTGGTTCCTATGCCCAGGACCCGGCGCTCCCCCTGCGCAAGGATCAGCTGCTCCTTCAGCTCAGGGTGGTGGTATGCCGCGCAGAGGTTCTTATAACTACTCAGCCGATCCAACAATCTTATTTGAAACAGCTGACGACAGGTCTGATGCAGTTCTTGTTAAGAAACCAACATTCATTAATACCGGTCAGCTTACCAGAGAAAATCTCCGCCCTGTCGCAAATATGAATGGCGGGAAAGATACAGTTTTATACAGAAGGGCTATCGGACCCGGAGCATTCGAATCTGACTGGGCGTTTTTTGATCATCTTCTTATTCCGGTCGGATCAACAGCCGGAAGGCATTATCATGCAGGGGTAGATGAAGTTTACCTCGTCATCAAAGGTAAAGGCAAAGTCTATGTAAATGACGAATGGGCCGACATAGCTTATGGTGATGCAGTACCTGTAAAAGCCGGCGAAATTCATTCTCTTGAAAGCTCAGCAACCGAACCGCTCGAACTCGTTATCTACGGAATTGCCCTTGAAAAAGGAAAGCTGGATGTAGTTGATGTCCCGCTTACAATGGCTAAACTGCAGATGTTCTTCGAAGTTGAGCCTGCTAATTACGTTGCTTTCGAGAAGAACTATATCGATGTTTATGTACCTGCCCTGAGAAAACAGGTTGGTTACCTGGGATCAAAGCTTCTCCGCATTTTCCCTCCTGACATCGCAAAGAAAAATGGGTCGCCTGAATCTAAATTTACCTTTGAGATGGAGCTGATGTTCGAAAGAGAAGAACAGCGGGTGGCATGGACCAGAACCCGGGAACACGATTATGCATGGGCAAAAACAGCAGCATTGGCAAAATCATACCAGTGGCTTGGCTACGATGTTGTTGGCATGGATCAGGTTGGGGACCCGCTTGGGAAGAGAAACATAACAGTAGAAAAACAATAATCAATACAAAACATCAAACTATAAATTATGAAATCAATATTTAAGAAAAAAATCTGTATCTGCCAGCCTGATAGCCACGGCAGTGATCATTCTCACTCAGTGCACCTCAGCTCCTGAATGGAAAGCGAAAAATGACGAATTGATCAAACAGTATTCTCTCACCGGAAGAGAGTTGACGGGTCTGCCTGAAACAAAAGTTAATTCAAACCTGGAAGCAGGAAAAGTGACAAGTCTTGAAAGTATTGTAAGTACTGAATTATACCCTGGCATTAATGGAAAATTGTACTGGGGACAGGGAACAATGACAGGTATCCTGCAGCTTGAACCAGATGCTCAGATCCCTGAGGAGGTACTGCCAGCCGACAGATTCTTGTTCGTCCTTGAAGGAGAAGTAAGTCAGCTGATTGACGGATCAAATGTTAAAATGATTGCTGTAAAACGAGAAGAACAGGACGGAACTCACAGCATTACCCCGAGAATCGATTTCAGTATATCTGGAAAAAGGGAGCAAAAATGCACTTACAGCCGGACCTGCAGGCGCAAAAATTGTTGAAGTTTACAGCCCTGTACGTCTTGACTATCTGCAGAAAGCAGGGATAACTGATGCTCCTGCAAAAAATGTTGATGTGGCTGCACCTGCAACTCCAAACGTAAAGCCCAATCAGGTGTATGATCTATACGATTTTCAGCTTACAGAGTTAACAACAGGAGCAAATTCAAGGCTGATAACCGGTAAGAACACACAGATCAGCTTTATTTCAATGGATCCTGGTGCGCTGTTCGATCGTCATATACACCCTGAAGAACAGACAATGCTTGTACTTCGTGGCGGCTGTGATGAAATTCTCCTTGACAGCGAACAGGCAATGGCTAAAAATGACGTTGTTCTTATCCCGGGCAATATGGTTCACGGTGCAAAAGTTGGTGAGCTTGGCTGTGATGCAATCGATATTTTCTGGCCGGCAAGAGCCGATTACAGTGAAAAGGAAAAAGCAAGGCTTGAAGCATATCACGCTATTATTCCGCAAGATTCAAAACTTGAACTCCTTGTAGATGGTACAGTTACAAAACCATCACTTATCTTCAGTGAAGGACCAAAATGGATGAACGGGAAGGTCTATTTTTCAAATATGGGCTTTGATCAGTCATGGGGCGCCCATCCTGATAAAAGCTCTGTAGTTGAATTGAAACCAGACGGATCATACAGGAATATATCTGAAGGTAAGATGCAGACAAATGGTCTGTACCCGTATAAAAACGGTAATCTCCTGGTTTGTGATATGATTGGCCACAGGGTTGTTGAAATGACCACTGAAGGTAAAGTAGTTAAGGTAATCGCTGATAAATTTGATGGTAAAAAAATTGATGGTCCGAATGACATAATAACCGATGCTAAAGGTGGAATCTATTTTACTGATCCTCAGTTCACTATGGAAGCCGTTAAATTCCAGCCCGGTCGCGCTGTTTATTATGTTTCACCTGAAGGTAAAGTAACAAGAATAGTTGAACCAAATGAGTTTGCCATGCCAAACGGCATCCTGCTTTCACCCGATGGCAAAACACTTTATATCAACAATTGTTACGACGATGAAACGTGGTTCCCTGTAAACAGTGACAAAGAGAATTATGTCTGGGCCTACGATGTAAACGAAAACGGAACAATAACCAATGGTCGTCAGTTTGCAAAATTATTTCTGGTTAACAATGTGCTGGACAGAAAAGGTAAATCTTCAAGTTCAGATGGCATGGCCATTGATAAGATGGGTAATATTTATGTTGGTACCTATTACGGTGTTCAGATATTCAACTCAAAAGGTGAATTTGTTGGCATGATTAATTTACCTCATTTCCCGGTAAGCCTTTGCTTCGGTGATGATGATATGAAAACCCTTTATATAGTAAGTTATAGCTGGGTTTACAAGATCCGCACCAACATGGAGGGATATGTAAACTACCTGTGATAAGATTCCTTGCAGCCTTCAGGCTGTATGTCAAAATAAAGGGGCTAATGATGGCCCCTTTTCTTTTTATATTATCATATTGAATTCTTTTCTACCGACTGTTTTCCTTTGTTATATTATTAACAGCATTAATACCAAGCCTCTCTTTAAGCTGTGTCAGGTAAAGACTTCCTGGAGTAACATGGTAGTCCATTGATTCTACATGACCATTTGGTTTGGTAAGATCCTGCAATCCCGCATTAAATATAACAGCATTTATACCGATATGCCCGAATGAATAGTTTTGGGCTGTTGGTGGTTTCTGAATAAGAAAATCTCCCTCACAATTCCAGAAAACAATATTAGCTCCGGCCCAACCAATAATGTAATCCCAGTACCTGGCTGTAAGCGGTGCTTTTACGTTATCATACAAAATGCCATTTACCCAATGGTTATGTGGTTCACTTGTTGAATAAGGATTTATGGCTGCACAGTCAAGGTACACATTCCCGCTTGCTTCAGATCCCTGCAATACAAAAGAATGTCGCCCTTTCTGTGAAAGACATCTTTGTACAAGGCATAGCTGGCCATTCATCTGATAAGTAAACCGTCTTCCACCCCATCGCTGAGAGACTGGCTCCCTTGATTCACAATCCTGAACTGTTATCCATTTCGAACCCGCGTTACTTTGTACTACACTGGAGACAAAGTGAAGCGCACTGATATTCCTTACCCATACATTCTTCGAATTGGAAATAACTATAAAATTACTAATGTGATTTTCGTCGGAATAATATTCATCGCCCTGATACTGAAATTTGGGATCTAATTTATCGCGATCCATATTGCCATAATTCCTTGTACGTACAGAAGGATTATATTCTGAAACACCACGCAGGTTTTCAACTCCTGCATTCCAGATACGCTCATCATTGTATTTCACAATATCACCACCCCCCCAGAGAGCTTCAACTGCTGTAAATATCGGAGCATCAACAACAATGGTATTTCCTTTTATTTCTGTTATTACTCTGTCATAAGTGATGATGAACGGTCTCCACCTGTTTCTGCCGGCTGCAATACTGTCTTCACCGATTGCCTTGATCCAGTCCTGGTTTCCATTGCGCCGTATAAGAATTTTGTCACCCGCCTTAAAAGCCTTAGCTGATACAATGTTAAAACTACAGGCTCCAACCGGTACATACTTATCAGTAATTAACTGTTTTGTATCTTCCAGTGGAGTGATGGGTATCGGACCGGTCAGGTTTATCAGTCCCCCTCTGCCATAAATTTGTCTGTCTTTTGGTATTTTGCCGGTAAGGATTGTTCCGATATCGCTCATCCCTTCACCTCTCAGAACAACTCCTGAGGTTTTGATATTAATTGGCTTTTCAATCTCAAAGGTTCCTGTTTTAAGTAGCACTGCCCCTCTGAACCCCGATGCATCAAGTGGTAACGCAGAAACTTTGTCAATAGCCGCCTGGATATTGGTTGAGTTATCTCCCGGAACAGGCCACACCGTTACTTTTGTTGCCACATAGGGGATAGGTACACCACCTCCTTTATACCCGGCATTTGAAAAGTCCGGGATCTTATTACCCAGACTATCTGCAACATATATGAGTCTGCCATCTGTCCCGGGATATACCAGGGATGTTGTAGGTGGAATATCCTGGGCCAAAACAATAAATCCATTGGTACAAAAAATCAGTGCGACAAATGAAAAAAGTATAATTTTCATGGTTTCTTAAATTTTATTCATACCTGCCATTCATGGCCTCCCGGAAATCAGTTAACGGGAATCTCCAGCTGTGTAAATGAATGTGCCGGGAAACTATAACTAATTACGTTCCCTTTAAACTTAATCTCTTTGGTGCTTATCGTTACAGCCGGCTCCGTCCTGGTACTTCTTGCAGTAAGGTTCTTTCCGTTTAATTCACTGACCTTCGCCGTTCCATTTAAGGTACCGGTCTGCAATGTTATACTGGTCGGGATCGCATCAGTCTCATGCCTGTTTACAACATTTACCACCAATACTTTGGCAGAATCATTTAAAACAGCCGTGACATCCAGATATGGTACATCGGTAAATGCTTTATTACTGAACTTTTCACAGTTAGTATATACATCGAGTGAAGTGCCGACACAATTATTGGAATATAAATAAAATGTCTGGAATGTCGAATTCTTGAAATCTCCATCCGGAGAATTACCAACAAGACTGGAAAGCATTGTAATATTGGCCATCTTAACAATATCTGCATGTCTGATAAATGAATTCAGGTGCTGTGCCAGAACCAATGCTCCGGTAAGGTTATCACCGCCGCCGGAATACTCGTCAAATGAAATATAGATTGGTCTTTTTACTCCGGTTTTCAGCAGGGCCTTCTTAATCTGAGCCTGGACCATTTCAATTTTCTGGTCGATGTCAATACCCAGGGACATCATACCAGAGAAGCTTCTGTCGCCTGCCAGTGCCTCTGTTGCATATCTGTGAACAGAAAGGTAATCTATCTTTCCTGCCATATTCTCCAGAACATAATCATTCCAGTCAATCCATTCCATTTTCGGTGTATAATTTGAAGCTCCGGACCCGACATATTTGATTTTCTTATCGACAATATTCATCATTTTCTGAGCCTGAAGAGCCCATTTGACATAATCTTCAACATTTTTCTGTGCCATCTGCCATGGACCATCAACTTCATTACCCAGAGCCCAGTACTTTATTCCATAAGGTTTTTCATTACCATACTTCCTTCTCAGGTCAGAGTAATAGGTCCCTTTTTCATAATTGCAATATTCTACCCAGTTGGCTGCTTCCTGGAGTGTTCCTGTTCCACCGTTTACACAGATAAAATTTTCAGCCCCTATCAGACTTGTTAACTTTACATATTCATCGGTACCCATTTGATTCCGTTCGATCTGATTCCATGCCAGATCAAGTCTTGCCGGACGCTGATCTTTAGGCCCTATGCCATCTTCCCAGTAATAGGAAGCAACAAAATTGCCTCCCGGCCATCTGAGAGTCCTGATTTTAAGTTCCCTGATAAGCTGAATGAAATCTTTCCTGAACCCATTCTCATCAGCAAGAGGAGAAGCAGGATCATAGATTGTACCATACACAACTGTACGGATCGGTTCAACAAAAGCACTGTAAATGTTCGGATCTACAGCTGAAATTGTACGGTCAAAGTCAATTTTTATTACAGCTGGATTCTGTGCCAGCAGATTCCCGGAGATAAGACCGGAAAGAATTACACAACTGAGTAAGATTCTAAGCTTTTTCATAGTTGGTTAATAAAGTTTTTATGTCAAAATTTATTGTTATACAATTGTAATACTATCGGCAATGAGAGACCTCAAAATCAGGGTCAGCACTGCCTCGCTCCGGTTCTTCGTTTACCCCGACCCCACCTTGCTCCGCCGAAGCGGCTACGCGAAGGCGAAGAGGGGGGCGAAGAACCGAGCCCAGCCTGTTTGCTGGTTCTGTTAATCACCAGCCGATATCCATTATTCTGACAAAATAATCATCTCCCGCAACGAGCATTTTGTTGCCATTAAATGACAAACCTCTGAGATCTTTTTCCGATACCCTTGTCACTTTATTGCATTGAATACACGCTGGCAGGAGTAAAAGTGTTCCCCTGTTACAGGCAAGAAAATACCGATCTCCTGCTTCATCGTATAAAATACTGTTTGGGATTTCATTGAAAAATTCCCTGAATCCATCGTCATCGTTAAAACTCAGGATCCTTTCTGTCCAGACATTTCCCCGGGTTGAAAATGCAACTACCGGGGAACCATCATCCTGTCTACCAGCAACTGCAATACGATTTAGTGTAACAAGTACACTTGTAAAACTGCATTGTTTGTAATAGCCATTGTAAACCTGGTTATAATCAAATATATCCCAGTGAACAGCGTCATCTGTATGTATAATCTCTCCTGCATCTGTTACGCCGTAACAATAGGATAATCCCGCTGAAAGTGAAACAATATTTCCTTTCAGATTCAGATTAATCACATTGAAAGAGCCCCCCGGATCAACCAAAATTATTGTGCCCTTGTCAGCCCCGGCAATAATTGTTCTGTTGAAAACTGTAACAGAATTGATATCAGTACCTGTGCCGCTATCAACCTTACTGAATGTTTTTCCGTCGTTGGAAATCCTTATAACTCCGTTCTCTCCTGCTACTATTACCTTCGTTTTATCAGCTATGATGCTCCTGAAATTTTCTCCCGGAAAAGATGCAGTTTTGGTAATTTTACCCGAAAGTGAGATCCGGTCAATCCGCCCTTCTGAACCTGCTGCAAGGAACATATCATTATAACCCGTTACAGAATTATAACCATCCGGTTTTACAGAAACAGAGTAATCAGGTGAAACAAAGGCAGATTCCTGAATATTAAGTGTCCCAATTTTTAAAAATTCGGCATCCGGAAATATCAGAAATATACTTCCGAGAATAATTGAAAAAGATTTAAGATTCCGTTGGAACATCAGAATAAGTATGATTCAAAACAGAATAAGATCATTTCCTTTATTTAAGACCACTGTTTGTAATCCTGAAATAGTCAAAAGCCACTTCAAAGTCGTCCGGGACCTGTTGAGGTGTCTGCTGCATTCCGGGCATCCCCTGCATCCTTCCCATCCCGGGTCTGCCTACATCAGATCCATTGCAAACAATTATACCGGCTTTTGTATCACTGAGTCCAATGTCTCCGGAACCCAGCTTTTCGAAGATCTTTCCATCACTTGAGTAATATCCTGTTAAAGTTCCGCCCTTTCTCTCAAGTTTCAGAACCATTGAAAGGTTTGCACCTGAAATTACATCGATATTCCTTGTCGAAGCGATTGAGGTGTAATAGCCATTCTTTTCAGCAATCAGGTCAAGTACCGCTGATCCTCCGCCTCTTGGGCCTCTCGGATTTGACCTGTAAACGAGTTTCACGAAATTATCATCATCCTGTAATGCAATTATGCCACCCTGTTGGTTAACAACAGAAGGTATTCTTGAAAAAGTGATTTTTGTAAGTATCGTCCAGTCAGTGTTAGCACTCTGAAGCAGTATATTTTCTGCAGTATTTGTTGTGCTTATGATATCACCCTTTGCTCCTTTAATAACAAGGGAACCTTTGGTCTTCGACAGACTCCAGTTGTCTTTATTCTCCCTGACCCAGCTCCACTGGTTGCCCAGGGTGGCAGAATTAAATTCGTCACTGACTGATTTTACGCCGAAGTTTACTGAAAATTCTTTCTTATCGACTGTTATATAATCCGTTAAGGTAATTGAAGCGGTTCCCGGGACACCTTTTGCCTGGATTACCTCAACCTTTACTGCCGGATCAACCGGTACAACAGTTACAACAGGCGCCTGTGCCGAAGGACTTTTCATCAGGTAACCATAACCGGATAAATCTGAATTGAATCCGGGAATGACCTTGTTATTTACAGTAATTAAAGCAGGACGGAGGTCAGGCATGATTTTTACCGGATAACTACCTGATTCTGTTTTATTGTCTATCGTTACACTGGCTGTAATAGTTGCCACTCCTACTCCTCTGGCTGTAACAAGACCTGCCTCATCAACAATTGCAACTGCCTGGTTATTACTGGTATAAACAACTTTTGCCCTTGATATATCATAGAAACTGTCATCTGTCATCGCTGCCGTCACGCTCGTCCGGACTTTTGATCCTGCGCTCAACACAACAGATCCGCAATCAGCAACTACGGTTTTAACCGCAGGAATAAATGATCCTTTCATTGTTGCAGTAACAGTACCCTTAATATCCTTTGAAGACGAACCGATCCCGAAAATATATCTTCCCTGGTCAAAGGTGATTTTGTTTTTAGAGATATCCCAGAACCAGAGATCGGAACAATTGATATCGATCTTTACATTCTTTGTCTGACCTGTCGGGATAGTCACTCTCCTGAATCCTTTCAACCTTTTAACAGGACGTTGAAATGATGCCGGACTATCTGGTGTCGTCATATAGATCTGTACAACCTCATCACCATCAACATCTCCTGCATTTTTAACATCGACACTTACAGTAATCTTGTCATTTGGGGAGATGTTATCCTTACTAATTTTGAAATTACTGTATTCGAATGTTGTATAAGAAAGGCCATAGCCAAACTCCCAGGAGACTTCCTTATCGAAATACCAGTATGTACGTCCATTTTTACCGTTCCCTCCTCTGAGTGTATAATCTGTGATCTCAGGAAGGTCTTTAACCGATTTATACCAGGTAGCATTTAGTTTGCCCCCCGGATTTGCATCCCCGAAAAGGATGCTTGCAATTGCATCACCCTGTGCCTGCCCGTTATATCCTGTCCAGATAATTCCGGATATATTCTGAATGTCTTTAAATTCTTCAACCTCAACACATCCCAGTGTCTGCATTACGACAACAGTATTAGGATTGGCTGCTGCAACTGCTTTGATAAGCTCGACCTGGTTACCGGGTAACAGGAGGGTAAGCCTGTCAGCTTCTTCAGTAGCCGTTTTTTCATCTGTTCCGACAAATACCACCGCAACATCGGCAGATGAAGCTAATTCAATAGCTTTTTTATCAATCGGGGTATCAGGAGTCGCTTTATAAACTAAGTAAAGAGTCTGAGGTCCGTTAAAACCTAATTTATTGACTTTTACTTTCATAAGACTTCCTGCCCCGTAAACGCCCCCTGATCTTGCTCCTGCTGCAACATTTGCATTCAGGGTGGTCAGGAGATTTCCCTCCGGAGAACCAACTCTTACCTCAATAATACCGCCATCAATCGGAATATTCACAATAATTCCTATAGTATCCACATCTGTCAGGTCTATATTTTCATATGCCGTCCATGATCCGTCGTCAATAGTTCGGACCTGTTCAATTGATCCCATTCCCGAGCCGACTGTAATTCCCTTTGAAGATGAATTGTATTTTGTTGCATCATATTTCGTAATGGTACCATTGGGTTTTCTTAACTCAAATCCGGCAACATAGAACAAATTGCTTTTATTTGCTGTATTGCCACCGGAACTGATTACCACCTCTGTTGATAAGCCTTTCTCTGAAATATATTGCCTGATCCCCGCGAGCGGAGTAATCATATTTTCCTGGGCGGGTCTCCCTGAATAGGGTCCAAGTTCCACCTCATCAGACTGAGGACCGATCAGAGCGATTTTCTTAATTTCAGCCGGATTAATCGGCAGAGCTTTCCTGTTTATTTTGGTGACAAAGTTGTTCTTTAACAGTACCGGGGTTTTTGTGGCAACCTCCTTTGCCAGGGACTTGTTCGCAGGAGAACCAATAATATTTGGTTGTGTCTGGGAATAAGTAACCTTGCCGACAGGATCAAATTCACCTGTTCTCATTCTTATTGTAAACATGTTCAGGAGGGCTCTGTCGATATCTGCCATTGTGATCAGACCTTTTTTCAGTGCGTCAATGGCGTTTGCCTGATAAACGCTGCCGCAGTCGGAATCGACACCAGCCTTTAATCCCAGGGCGGTTGCTTCAGCTGCTGTTTTTACATAATAGTGACCGGTATAAATATCGTCAATTGCCGCACAATCGCCTGTAACATAGCCTTTCAGGCCATATGTTCTTCTGGCAATAGTATCGATGTACAATTTGCTGGCAGAGGTTGGAACCCCGTTAACAGCATTGTAAGATGACATTATTGAAGGAAGATTGTCTTCCTCAATAAGCTTCTTATATGGAGTCAGATAAAACTCCCTCATATCCCTGCCATCCATATCCGAGCTGCTCACATGACGATCGAATTCGCTGTTATTCGCGAAATAGTGTTTGGCGGTTGGAACTGACTTGATGTAGGTTGCATCATCACCCATCATTCCTCTTACAAACCCGCCTGCAATCTGCGATACAAGAAAAGGATCCTCCCCATATGATTCCCCTGTTCTTCCCCACCTTGGGTCCCTTATCGGTTCAACAACGGGAGACCAGAAGGTAAGTCCCTTGGTACCGGTAGCAAATATGGCCCTTGCTTCATCCGAAATTGCTGCTGCTTCTCTTTGAATAAGAGCCGGATCCCAGGCCGACCCCATGGCAACACTGTTTGGAAATGAAGTAGGAGCCACCAGACCTGCCATTGGATTTGCGAAAGTCAATACTCCATGGAGAGCCTCACTCCATACATTATAAGATTTTATTCCTAAACGCGGAACTGCAGCCATGTTATTGCCCAGAAGGCTTTCCTTTTCTTCAGGTGTGAGCCTCGAAACAAGGTCAGCTGCTCTTTCTTCAAATGAATATGAAGTATTCAGGTATATCGGATTTTTTGATATTATCACGCCAGGATCACCTGTTTTATTAGCGGACAGGCATATAATAATCACAATCCCGATTGCAAACAGGTTCTTTTTAACATATCTCTTTTTCATGGTCGAATTTTTTGAATGGTTATTATTTACAAACTCCACCCATCGCGGTATTTAAAGTGAAGAAGGTTATTGGCTTCCTCATTATTTGTAATTTTAAAGTTTACTGAATCCCAATCGATTGCCTTGCCACCTGTTCTCAAACAGATATTTCCGAGTTGACATGCTTCTGTTAAAAGCCCTGCAAAACTGAAATCCGATTCGGTAGTTCCATTGCCCTTACATGCTTCGATCCATTCCTTGTGATGTCCGATAGAACGTGGTAAGGTTTGAGCAGGTTGCCTGTAATCATTAATCCTTGAATTTGGTATGAACCTGAGTGTTCTTGTCCCTTCACCGCGTGACAGGAGCTTGCCTTTGTCCCCGACGAAAATTACCCCATTTGCTTTATCCCAATCAGGCACCTCTGCACCGTAAACACCATTAACAGCATCTGCATCAAGCTCCACGGGTCTCTGGGGCATGAGACCTCCGTCATACCAATGTACTGTTACCGGTGGCATTTTACCACGGGCTGGAAATTCAAAGTGAAGCAATGAAGCAAGCGGGAACGTTTCCGGAAAGACTGGCGTGAAACTTCCATGAACACGTGTGGGCGCAGTCAGGTTTAAGGATGTAAATACAGGAGCAAGGTTATGTATGGCCTCGTCACCAATTGCCCCGCTTCCGAAATCAAACCAGCCTCGCCAGGCAAAGGGCACATAGGCTGGATTGTAAGGTCGGGATGGAGATGGACCGAGCCATAGATCCCAGTCAAGTGTGGTTGGCACACGGGGAGTATCAACGGGCCGTGCCAGACCCTGTGGCCAGATAGGGCGATTCGACCAGGCATGCACCTCACGTACCTGACCAATGGCTCCGTCCCTGAGCCATTCTTTAAGCTGTCTGTTGGCATCATAAGCCATCCCCTGGTTTCCCATCTGTGTGGCTACTTTGGCTTCCTTTGCAGCCTTAGCCAATGCACGGGCTTCATATACTGTATGAGTTAAAGGTTTTTCGCAATACACATGCTTCCCCATCCTGATTGCCATCATTGAAGCAACAGCGTGAGTATGGTCCGGTGTACTGATAACCACTGCATCTATTGATTTTTCCAGTTCAAGCATCTTCCGGAAATCTTTATAAATCTTCGCTTTCGGATAAGCTTTAAAAGTATTAACTGCTCTTTCTTCATCCACATCACATAATGCAAAGATGTTGGCAAGTTTAATTGGTGCTCTTGCAGCCTGGGGTCTGGTGTTGGGTTGTGCCGGAGGGATAATTACGTCTTCATATGTTATTTTTTGAGCCTGTACTATTTCATCACGGATCGCTTATTGCCCGTATATTACTTGCCCCGCGACCTCCGACTCCAATCCCGGCAATATTAATCAGGTCGCTGGCTGCAGTATAACCGGTTCCACCCAAAACATGACGTGGGATAATAGTAAAAGCCGCCGTGGCGGATCCAACTGTGCCGATAAAATTCCGTCTCGACAGACTTTTAACTTTTTGGCCCCTTATCTTCTCATTCTTTTTCATATGTCTAAAAGATTTGTGGAATTTTGTTCAAGGTAGCTAATTAACCTGTTTAATTCATAAATATTCTTAATTTATTGTATTCCTTTGTGTTACCTTAGTGACACCCTAAGTGACCCTTCGTGCCTGCCTGCCGGTAGGCAGGGTTAGTTTCTTTTTACCACAAAGGCACACAAAGGAGACATGAAGGATTCACAAGGTGAATTTTAAAAGTTAATAGTTTAATTCAAATTACAGCTATTACGGGAAACGGATTAAGATGGTCTTAAAGTTAAAACTAATTTTCCTTACCTGAAAAATTGCATCCTGAAGAAAAGTATGAGAGTTGGAAAAAAGAGTTCATCAGGTTGATAAGGTTTAAACAAAAAATTGCCTAATTTAAAGGGCTGTAACCTGTAAAATCCTTTTAAACCAATTTGACATGAAAATCAGATTATCATTAATTGTTATTGCTCTATTTGCAATATCGGAACTGAATGGCCAGGTTTCTGATAATTGTGTTGCCAATGTAATACTTTCCGGATACTCGGAAAGGGCATACACTTCAGACCCTGTCAGTGACCAACAGCTTGACTTGATACTGAAATGCGGCATTAAGGCTCCCAGCGGAAGGAATAACCAGCCATGGAGATTTACCGTGGTTAATGACGCGGCTTCCATGAAAGAGATTATCAATGACGTAGTTCCCGGAAATGTCCTGGTAATCGTTTCAGGAATTGAATCAGAAGGAGGAGTTACCCCTGATCTTGATTGCGGTCTGGCCACCGAGAGTATGTTCGTTGCAGCACATAGTCTCGGGCTTGGAGCACGTATTTACGGCGGTCCTGCGGGAACCATCAACTCAAACAAAGAACTGTTTCAGATCCCGGCA
The DNA here is from genome assembly GCA_963849615.1 of uncultured Bacteroidales bacterium. GTDB lineage: Bacteria > Bacteroidota > Bacteroidia > Bacteroidales > VadinHA17 > LD21. The sequence goes on along the minus strand of CAWKIC010000014.1, from coordinate 27,416 downwards.
GGGTACAAGGCAGTGGTTGTCCTGCGAATCGGGAATGTTGATAAAAGTGTGGATGCCGTGTCGGCTGCGACCCCAAGGAAGAAAGCTGAGGAGATCATAAATTATAAACAAGCTAAAACAAATTAATATTGAAATACCCTTGAATATTATGCTCTGATTTATCGTATAATTGCAATGCTGGAGACTGCTCTCGCTCCTTCATGATCGAATTTTCGATTGTCACAAGGCATGTTAACAATTCCATCGGGAGGTTTATTCCTGATCCACATTGTTGTGGAACCTCCTCCACACAGACAGCTGATATTAAATACTTAAATTAAACGTATACGTATACTTTGCCATAACTGACCTGCAGTTGTAGAGGGGCAGGTATGGTTCCTCGCGGGTGAGGCTTGTGTTACGGCCTTCATTGAACATGAAATAGAGATCATTGCCCTCCGATGGGTTATACCTTATTCTGAAGTTGGTAAGGATGCTGTGATCGGCTGTGTTGTGCTGGATCAGGGTGCTGATGGAAAACTTTGAATTGAGCATGTATAGCGCCTTTATTCCGATAATGTGGTTTGTCATCCTTATATTTCCGGCAGGAAGGTTTATATAATCGAAATTATAAGTGCTGGCTATCTCGAAATGCCGCGATAAATTCCATGTTGGCTCAAACCTGAAAGATACCCTTCTGCCACCGAAATACTGTCCCGTTTCGGTAGAGAACAGAGTGAACAGGTCTTTTGACTGGGGAGTACTGAATTCAGCTCTGATATTAACAAACCCGTACATGCCCGGCTCAATATAGACCTCATCCGGAATGATCTCCATTGGGTCCTTCAGGTTCTCATAATTATAAACAAGAGAAATATACCCGATCCACTGGCTTTTTGTCTGAAACGACCATCCCACCTGGGGATTCCACGTCATCAGCGATCCGTCGGCAATATATCGGTTGCGTCTGAACCTGAGTTCAGGGCCATGGGAAAATATGGCTGATTCCGTACCCGGGAGCCAACCGTAACGTAGCGATCCCCTCAAAGTTGTCACATCTTCGATTGTCTCGAACCCGATACCCGGATTATAATGAATTCCAGACTGGCTGTATGCAAAATCATAACCCAGGCCTTTCCTCGACCTCCTTTCCCACAAAAGCATGAACCGTGCAGGTTCAAATGGCGTGGAGTTCTTCACGCTATCCTGGAAAGTCTGGCTCCAGAGAAGAGTCAGGTAATCATTACCGAACACCCTGAATATACCGTCCATGCCGTAGGCAAGATTAAAGGTGCCATCAGCGCCCAGTCGGCTTGTAAATATTGCACCTAAATATGAGTTCTCGTTTATTACCTGCTTGCGGGCCCTGAAAACGCCAAAGTTTTCAGAAGGAAGCTCCCTTGTTAATCCGGATGGGGTCTTTTTCATGAGAGGTGCAGTCTGCATATCGAGCACACCTACCTCCCAATTGTTGATCCTTCCCGTTAGCTTTGCACCTCCGTATATCCTTATGGGTTGCGGATTCTCTTCGTCATCGGACAAGCCGATACGACGACTGTAAAAAAGGTTATTGTTGCCGCTCGAGTTGAAATCGAATATGTTTGCCCTCTCAAGGAAAAAAAGGCGTTTTTCAGGAAAATAGAGGGCCATACGTGTCAGGTTTATCTTTTCGTCGTCAGCCTCAACCTGTGCAAAGTCGGTGTTCACAGTAAGATCCAGGACCAGGTTACTCGATAACCCGTATTTGACGTCAAGCCCGGCCTCTACCGGTTTTTTATCCCAGCTCCAGTATTCTGTCCCCTCTTCGTTAAGATCATAGTTCTTCTCGTATCCGATCATAGCATAGGGGGCCACATTCAGTGGTTTCGTCGGCGACACATTGCGGAGGATAATGTCTTGAGCCTTCGAGGGTTTGATAGTCGAATATTCACCCCAGTCGGGTGGTATGGCCGGATAAGTATCGATCTCGTTCTTTGAAGAGATCCATCTCTTGACTATCAGCCCCATCCGAACTATGCCATTTTTCTGCTGGTAACGGAGGCTGGAGAGCGGCACTCTTATTTCGAGGGTCCATCCTTTCTCATCCGTGGCAGTACGAACATCCCAGAATGCATTCCAGCTCAGGTTAATAGGTTTCTGATCGGGACGGGTAAGCACGGCGTCACGCTGGATGCTTGCATCGAACCGCAAACCATCAGGAGTAGTATAAAAAACGACACCGTTTTCGTTATCGTTGTAGGTATCAAGAATGAAGCCGAAGAGATCACCACCGAGCCCTGTATAATCCCTCTTGTAGCTTGATGACCTGATCATCGAGATATCCTTATAATAGAGCCTTGCTCCCATATAAAGATATTTTTCATCGTATGCAAAACGAACATCCGTTTCTTCGGAAGGCTCCTTCCCGTATGAAGGTGAATGCATTGTCATTCTGAGCGGGGCAGTATAGGTCCATCCCTCTTCATTTGGGATACCATCGAAATTCACAGGACGTTGCAGCCTGGTGATCTCAAAATCGGACAGAACAGGGGAGTTATTCTGACTTAATGAAGCAGGTTCCATAAGAATCAGAAGAAGCATTAAGCCCGGACAAAGATGACGCATTTACAGGTTAGGTAGGTTTTATCAAATTAAATTCCCCTAAAATACAAACAATTTCTGTCTGGCCAAAAAGTCAGTTTTGTCTAATTCCGTTGCCGACACCAACACCATCCATATTAAGTAAGACACTCTTCTCCAGGGGAAACACAGGGTCTTTGATATACTTCTGTGATCCAAGAAGGGCCTGCTCTTCAGATCCGAATCCAATGACTACTTCGCCTGTAACTTCACCGCTGCCTGAAGTTGAGCTGGGAACAAATTCAGTTACATACCGGTATTGTTTTGATATTGTAATTCCTTTTTTCAGAGGGATGTGAAGAGTAACACCGGGACATTGAACCATATGAAACCAGCTCCCGTCATCACCGGCGGGTGAGAGACCCCATTTTTCATCACACATGATCTTAACATAATCCATCAGGTCGTTACTTGCGATCGAGCGCATCGCCTGCTGAACATCTTTGTCATTTGTATTCTGCCCGGTGGAGATGAAACTGTTGAAATGAAAACTGAGAGAATGAAAAGCGTCTTTTTCAAGAGCAAATAATATTGATTTTAATGGATATAAGGCTGTTGAAAAAGTCCTTTATACCTTCGTGATAACATTTGAGTACTTTGTGGTAAAACATAATTTAATACCACAAAGGATCACAAAGGATCACACTAAGGAACACAAAGGGAAAAAGTCCAAAAAATTGACTTTTTCAACAACCCCGATTAAAGATAAGAGTTCAAAGGCATAAAGATAAAAGAAGCAGGCTGAATGTCAACTCTCACCTTCACATTTTATGACACACTCTTCCGGAAAACCGTGAGTTTATTTTGAAGAGGCTCCAAAATAAACGGCAGTTATTTTAACAATATTGGCCTGAACAAGGCATCTTAATGAACTCAGCTCTGAACCGTACCATGCATAAGCAGGTCGAGGGCTTCGTTGAACGATCCTGCTGCCTCTTTTACCGGATCCGTCCATCGGCCTGTCAAAATAGTTGCGGGCAAATTTACTTCACAAACCTCATTATTGCTAATGCTAAATTCTTTGCCGAAAAACCTGATACCAAGCTCAGGGCTCAGCAGGGGGCGGGACGGTTAAGTATTGTTTGATCTGAACCAAACACACCCTTTATTGTTAAACAGAATAACTAATATTTTTAAGGATGAGGGCAATTTAAATTTTATATTCTAATTAATACCCGGTAATATGAAAAAAGTATTTCTTTCATTAGCGATGGCCTTTCTGTCAATAACATTTCTCCCGGTTCAATCTGCAGAAGTAAACAAAGAGAAGCCTGCTGCGTTAGCACCTGCACCCAAACCTGCAGATGAAGCAGAAGCCAGGATTTTAATTTCCAGATTAAACGAAATTGACTCGATGGATAAATCGAAAATGAATTCTTCTGAAAAAAAGAATTTGAGAAAAGAGGTTAAATCAATTAAGTCGAAGCTCAGTGACATATCCGGAGGCATTTATATTTCCGGCGCCGCAATAATTGTTATTCTTGTTCTTTTGCTTATTTTATTGTAAACAAAAATAAAATCATGGGGAATCTGCTTTATATTATTGCAGTAATTCTGATTATTGCCTGGGCTATAGGGTTATTGGCTTTCAATGCCGGATATCTTATACACCTTCTTCTTGTAATTGCAATTATTGCAATACTCTTAAGGATCATCAGGGGGAGATGAGTCCTTCAGACGGAGAAGAGTCCGGTTTGATGGTGATAATGAGTCTAAGTTGCTGGTTACTGGTTCCTGGTTACTAGTTGATTGATAATGAGCTTTCTGATAACATTGACTTTTGTCTGTTAAATCAAGATAACATTACATATTATATTATTAATCAGCAACTAACCAGCAACAAGCAACCAGAAACCAGCAACTTGAGTTAATTAGTTTTACTTCTTTGAATAGCTTAACCCTTCATCATAATTGAAAAGGGCATAACCTTCTCCCTCCAGGTATCCCGGAACATCTTCTTTCTGATTGGTTACAGCAAGGTCGGAGACAGGAGTGGAGAATGGCATTTTCCCTGAAGGATTGAATCTTCCTGTTATCACATCGAGAAGAGCATCCGATCTTGTTCCGAATGTAGCCAGAACTCCTAAGATATTCTTCGACTTGTCGCTATATACCTCATTGATAACCCATGGGTTTGTGTAGTTCACAACAAGTATTGCAGGTTTCCTGGATGTTAATTTATTAACATAAGCAACGTCGACTGAGCATTTGGACAATGACAGCGAGGTGGGTTCGCCGGTTGAGCTGAACAAAGAATTTCCTGCCGGCTGAAGCCAGAGGATAAGTAAATCAGCTTCTCCGGGTGTTTTTACAAATTCAACATCGTATTTATTGTCAGTCGGGAAAAAAACATTCGGAACGTCCGACTCAGGTTCCCTGGCATTTCTCTGTAGCGATTCGAAATATATTTTTGTTTTTGGTTTGACAGGCAGTGCATCATTTTCATTCCTCAGCAAAACAATAGATTTACGCAATGCTAAGTCAGCTCTTTCTCTGAACTGATCGTTGTTAACAATTTTTTCAGCAGAATCGGGGTCCACATACGGATTTTCAAACAATCCGAGTTTGAATTTTTCTGTTAAAAGAAGGAGAACCGAGTTGTCAATATAACTGATGTCCACCATACCGCTATCAATCACTTCGAGCAGCATAGCAGGGTCAGATTCTCCTGAAAAGATGTTTACTCCGGCTTCAATTGCTTTCTTATAGCGTTCCTTTTTAGTCAGATTTTCGACTCCCCAGGGCATACCTGTAAGAGGTCCCGTATCGGAGTTAATGATTCCTTTAAAACCCATCTGGTTTCTGAGAAGGCCGGTAATAACCCCTTTATTAAAGGCAAATCCAACCTCCTCATATTCTGTTCCGGAAGGAAGTGAATAATAAGGCATAATAGATGATGTGCCTGCATTTATCGCTGCCTGGAAAGGTATAAGATTATTTTTAAACATCCCTCCTGGGTAAATTTCTGCTTTTCCCCAGTCAAAATGAGAATCCTGGCCATCTTTTCCTGAGCCACCACCGGGGAAATGTTTTGTTGTGAGGGCAACAGATGTCGGATTCAGACTATCACCCTGAAAACCAAGTACAATTTGTGTCATCATCCGGGCGACCCATTCAGCATTTTCTCCGAAAGTTCCGTTTACTCTCGACCATCTTGGTTCAGTAGAGAGATCAGCCATATACATATAACCTTTTCTAAGTCCGACTGCGACCCATTCCTGACGGGCGATATCGGCAAACTCTCTGGTGAGGGGCAGGTCGCGCATTGCTGATAACCCAAGTTCTCCGGGCCATACAGAGAAGACCGTAGTCCCGACACTGGTACCCAGCGAGGCGTTTGTTGTTACATTATTGCGTGGATTTGAAGTAATGATAGCAGGAATACCGAGTGGCTCACTTTCACAGAGTTCCTGAAGCTTATTGGCCCATTCGGCGGTGATCCTGGCACTTTCATTTGACCTGAGAATAAAGTGACGGTTATGAAATTCTTTAATCACTTTGACTGTTCCGGCAGAGCTGTTCATATTTGCTATGCGTTCACCGTTTCCTCCCGGAGCACCTGGTCGGGCTCCTTCAGCGGCTCCCTGTCTGTTCTGACCGAAACCTCCACCTCCGCCTTGTGAGCGGCCTGCACCATCATCAAGATCACTGGCTTCCAGTTTGTTCTCCGAGGCTTCGGCCCGGCGTGTGCCAATCATATTTGCAGAGTTGATGAGCATAAAACCGGCTTTCTCTACCGTCGACATCTTTGAAAGCAGGTCTTTGCTTCTTTCTTCAGGAGTCAATCGCCAGTCCTCATACTTGTCCAGCTTCCCGTTTTTGTTAAGATCTTTGAATTTTAGTTCCCTTTTTTCAATTATTGTAACCGACCTCGTTCCAAGGACAGGTTGAGGTTTCTTTTCTTTTCCTCCTGTACATGAGATCAGCACTGCCAACATAAGGCAGGTAACAGAAAACGCATAATTTTTTTTCATAACCAGGTTAGATTTAATTAAATGACAAAATCTCAGGTCAATTTATTCCATTTCTGATATTAAGAGCGTAAATAATAAGCTTTATTTTCAAATATTTTACTTAGTTTTAGCTGTAAAACTTTATTTTAACCTGGTAATCCCGAAGCTAGAGCGGGAGTGAGACATTTCCTATAATTTATATTGGATAACAAATCAAGGTTTGCCCGGACCTGTACAGAAATTATGAGAATCAGAATATTTTTATCAGCGGTTAATATCTGTTTGTTTTTCATTTCGTGTAATGAGCCTGTCACAATTTCTATTGATTCCATTGATCCGGGCAGTTATGACGGGACATGGTGGAATCGTACACCAATCAGACTGGTCCAGACCAATTTTCCTGAAATTTATGCAAATATGGATGTGGAAAGTTATGTTCGGTCCGTGGTTGATGCATCAGCCAACACAGTTTTGTTTAACACAGGAGGAATTGTTGCAAATTACCAGACTAAGCTACCATATGAGTGGAAAAATCCATTCATGGGTGAGAGAGATTTTGTCGGAGAATTGATCGGTAAACTTCATGAGAAAGGCATAAAATATATAGCGCGTTTCGACTTCAGCAAGATCGATCCAATAATTGCAGCTCAAAAACCAGAGTGGCTTTACGTCGGAACAAACGGTAAGAACCTGGAGTTCAATGGGACAGTTGCTTCTTGTATAAATGGGGGATATTACCAGGAGTATGCTTTTGAGATACTTAAAGAAGTCATAGATAATTATCCGATTGATGGAATATTTTTTAACATGATGGGATATACCGGAGCCACTTATACCGGTGTAAGTTATGGGATTTGTCAGTGTGAGAATTGCAGAAAGCGATTTTTGGAAACAACTGGCTTAAAGCTTCCAAAAGACGACAATGATCCCAACATCGATGAATACAGGCGATTCCAAAGAGAAACATCAGAGGAACTATATGAGAAGGTAACTGATTTTATAAAACTCCGGAACCCTGATCTGATAGTATATAACTATAATGATGTCGGTACATCATGGATCGCTTCAGAATCGGGAGCATCAATGAGGCCGGGAGTTGATAATATTTATCATGCAACCACAAATGTTAAGAGGACACTGGGATCATATAAAGACAGAACACCTGTTAATCTTATTATGAGTTTCCAGGCCATCGGTTACAGGAATATAATGAGTTCACCAGATCTGTTAAGAAACTGGTGGCTGGAAGACATGTTGCACGGAGCTCCCATTGGTTTTGTCGTTGTGGGAACTCTTGTCCATTTTGAAGACCGGTCGTTTATTCCTGTTGTCAATGAATTGTTTGCATTTCATAAGTCTAATGAAAAGCTGTTCACAAACATTCAGGCTGTTAATAAAATTGCACTGGTCCAGGGTACTGGAAATGAATTTCAGGGAATGATCAAATTGCTTTCTGAAGAACATATCATGTATGACGTTATCATTCCTTCTCTTCTGGGAAGCGAAAGAAATCCACGTAAACTTGAAGATTATGATTTAATTATCCTCGACGATATTGTCAGCATGAGTGATGAGCTTGTTGCTCTTCTCGATAATTACGTTGAAAACGGGGGTAAGCTGCTGGTTACCGGGGCAACCTCTACAAATGATGACAAAGGGAAGACATTCAACATTATCAGACTAAAATCCCTCGGAGTTGAATCCGAATTTGATGTTTTTCCTCAGGCTGAAGCAACATATCTTAAGGTTTCGGAAACCGACAAACAGGCATTCGGTAAGAAAGATTTTAATGACTTTACCTTAATGATGATGAATTCCAGATTTCTGAAGTGCAAGGTTAAAAAGGATGCTCAGAGCTATTTAAGGTTACTTCCAACCAACATGTATGGTCCGGCTGAAAAAACTTACTATTCAGAGGATGAGATTACTGATTTCCCGGGTGCAGTTTCTTATAAATATGGAAAAGGGATTACAGTATTCATTCCCTGGATGATTGGTTCTGATTATAATGCAAAGGGGAATTATGCTCAAAGAGCTTTATTTCTTGGATCCATAAAAAATATTTTGGGTGTTGGATCATATATTGAAACCAACGCTTCACCTGTTATTGAAATGACACATCTGGCAAACCTGAAGGGCGCTTTCGAATGGGTGGGAATGATAAATCATTCCGGTTTTTTGGGCAACTCAGTCAGAGAACCTGTCACAATCCACAACACAACTATTCGCCTCAGACCCTTAAAACCAGTAAAAGAAGTCAGGCTGATGAGATTGGGGAAAAGCATACCTTTCAAACAAAACGGTGAATGGATAGAGTTCGTTGTACCTGAAACAGGGGATTTTGAAATGGCTCTGTGCCTGTATAAAGAAGGGTAATAGTCGGGTTGTGACTCATCACAAAAAAGAGATTGCTTTATAAAATATTTGAAATAAATTTACATAATAACAAATAAGCTTCTACCCTTATATGTTGAAGGCTCGTTTATGAGAAAATCTTTTTTAAGTCCGGCAATCTTGTTGATTATCGCCATGTATGCCTTCATTACGGCTTATTACATCAGAGATTTTTATACGAAATGTCCTTGAATAGTGTAATTAATAATTAAATGAATTATGAAAACTGAGAAAAGACGTGCATTCATTAAGAAATCGGTGATGGCCTCTGCAGGTATTGCAATTGGCGCACCTGCCTACATCAGGGGATTTCAACAGGTGAAACCCAGCGACAGGATCAATGTCGGAGTGATCGGAATACATGATCGCGGAGGATTATATGGAGGATCAGGCCATACCGCCAACTTTACAAAAATAAAGGAGACGCAGGTGGCAGCAATCTGCGACTGTGTAGATTATCTTATGCCACAGGCAATCAAGGATATAGAAGATCTTGGCGGAGCCAAACCTTCAACATACACTGATTACCGCAAGATGCTGGAGAACAAGGACCTTGATATTATTTCAATTGCAACCCCGGGTTACTGGCATGGGCTTATGACCATAAATGCATGTCAGGCGGGCAAGGACGTCTATGTGGAGAAACCTGTATCGTATAATATCGATGAAGGAAGGAAGATGGTCCAGGCTGCCAGGAAATACAACAGGATAGTCCAGGCCGGAACACAGAGAAGAGCAAACAAGCTTACAATGAAGGCTATCCAGATGTTGCGCGACGGAGTAATAGGTGATATTTATATGGGGCGCGGCACTGTATACCGGTCAAGGCCCAGTATCGGAAGAAAACCTGATGGTCCGGTTCCCCAGGGAGTAAACTGGGATCTCTTCAGGGGGCCGGCTCCGATGATAGCATTCAATGAAAATCACTTTATGTATAACTGGCACTGGTTTTGGGATACCAGTACGGGCGAATTTGGAAATAATGGCATACATGCAATGGACATAATCCGCCAGGGAATGAGTATCAACGAACATCCGTCTAAAATAGCGTGCTGTGGAGGATTCTATGCATATGCAAAAGAGTCAGACCAGAATGTTCCCAATTTCCAGGTTGCAACATTTGAGTATCCCAATGGTTCCATAATGGAGCTCGAGGTGAGAAGTTTGCCAACTCCCAATGAACCATGGGGCAATCTCTGGCTGGGAACAAAAGGTTATGCATCGATGCAGAATGGCTTCCAGGTTTTCCTGAGCGGAAATGAACGTGCAGCAGTCGACGGTCAGGCCGGAACAGCGGCATTCAGTACAGGCAGGCAACAGGATAGAAGCACCAAACCTTCGATAACGGTAACAGCAGCGGATCTGGAACCCGATCCGAAATGGGAAGAGGTTATAAATGCAAAAATTGATTATCATTTCCAGAATTTTGTTGACTGTGTGAAAAGCCGCAATAATAAAGATCTGATAGCAGATATTGAAGAAGGACATATTTCAACTGCAATGATGCATATGGGTAACACGGCATACCGTACCGGGAGGAAACTGGTATTCGATGGCAAAACCGAACAGTATGTAAATGACAAGGAAGCAAATTCCTATCTCTCACGTCCTGATGGCGGGAGAAAACCATTCAACATACCGAAAACAGTCTGATGGCACATTAACTTCCCTTCATGCTGGCACGCTGCCATGTAAATACAGTGGAATCTTATAATTTGTCCTTTTGCACAAATTCAAAAGGTAGCTTTGCGATCCTCGACATTTCCTTCCCGGCATCCAGCATGTCAATATCATTTTCTTCATAGTGCCATCTTACTGTCAAATCCATTCCCCTGGAACGTGCTGTGGCAATCTGTTTGCAGAAATCGAGAAGATATTTTGCGGATGATGAATTAAAGTATTCAAGATCAAGATTAAAGAAAACCGGTTTTATACTTTCTTTCAATTTGCCAAGATATGAGAAATAATCACTAGTCCAATTGATGATCTCCGCATAAAAAGCTGTGACATCGGGAGGCCTTGATTCTCCGGATATCTCAAAAAAGTTCTTTTCAGGATCAAGTATGACAGCAGGTGAACTTGACGTCTGCTCAATAATTAACTTTCGCATAACATACTCATTTACTGAAATATTTAACTCAAAATAAGTATGGTCAATGTCAACTCTGTTAAAATTGTAATCAATCTCATTCCCTGATTTTAATTTCATCAGAATAAAACCGAGTCCGGCTCCGTCTCCATTCTGCTGCATCTTCTTATTTATCGTATTCTCATATAAAGTATTCAACTCCTTTTCATCGAGATGATTTAACTGGTTAAGTCTCATTGTTAATTCACCGGTTTTGTCGCTTGTTACAGGGTTCCCGGCTTTAATTATGATTTTATCATTCAGCTTTCTGACCGAAATAGTTGGTTGCAGCTTAGAACCAAAGACAGGTTTTTTAACGGAATATTTTAAAATATTTTCGAGGCACTCTACCAGTATGGAATACACTCTGTTTCCGGCTGACTTATCCAGATTAATAAACTCGGGTCTCTTTTTGAATTTCTCCAACAGTTGATCGATTATTTTGCAATCGACCTGACCTGTATATTCCAGAAATATTCCTGACTCGGGCATAAAAGATTACGGATTCATGTATCCTGAACCATCTGAAAAAATATTTATACAACCTGCATTTATACCATTCTTCTTCCGGCTCTGAAATATTTTTCCAAATGCGTAAAAATTACTAATTTCAATTGCTTTTACAAAGATAAACTATATGATTATGTCAGGGTGAATTATCCGGGATAGTTTTGATCTTACCGACATTATTTAATTTATATGAGCGAGGCTATTTTAAAAGCACTGATGCAACTTTTTGCATTGATAAGCGATATCCACGATTACACAGTAATTACAGGGAGGGAAAAAGACATTGTAAGGCTATTCCTTGCACGGCATCTGAATAATGAGCAGATTACAAGGTATATGAAAATGTTTGAGGAATACCTTGAACAGCATAATTCAGGAAGAATCAAAAAAGGAAGTATTGAGGACAGGAAACGTACTTCACTCAATGCCATGAGAATACTGGCGATATGTGAGAAGATAAATGAAGAGCTTCAGCAAAAACAGAAAGTATATGTTTTGGTTAAGTTGATGGATTACATCTCACTGGGTGAAGAAGTTACTGAAAATGAACTTGATTTTCTCCAAACCGTGGCAGATGCTTTTAATATCGATAGGGCTGAATACCAAAATATTAAAAGCTTTGTAATTGAATGCTGTTGATGCAGTTCCTGATAAGAAAAGAATTCTTATAATTGACAACATTAAGGAATCCGGGTATTCTGAGGCTAAGCATATAAATGATGATAACCTCAATGGGGCTATCTGTTTCCTGCAGATTCCGAGTACCAATACCTATATTTTGCGATATTCAGGTAAGGAAGATCTTTATCTGAACGGACAAAATATTTTAACTGGTGAGACCTATATTTTTGATCATGGTTCGTCAGTACAGGGGATCAGGTATTAATCCGATCTACTATTACGGAAGTTGTAAGCATTATATCCGGAGCATCATTTGAGATCAAAATATCTTTAAATGCAAATGATGTCTCATTTAAATTCAGGAACAGTGAAAACGGTATTCATAATCTTAATTTTCATGAAGAATCGGGCAGGCTGGTTGGAATTTTAGGAGGAAGCGGAGTTGGTAAATCTACCACATTGAGTATTCTTAACGGAACTCTGAAACCACAGAGCGGAGAAGTACTGATAAATGGATATAATCTTTATGATGAAAATGAAAAAGAATACCTGAAGGGAGTTATCGGTTTTGTTCCCCAGGATGATCTTTTGATAGAGGATCTTACAGTCTATCAGAACCTTTATTATAATGCCAGAATGTGCCTCAATAATCTTCCTGAAAGGAAAATTGTTGAGGTTGTGAATAAAACTCTTGCTGATCTTTGATCTTGAAGAGACCAGGGATCTGAAAGTAGGAAATCCACTTAAAAAGATTATCAGCGGAGGACAACGGAAAAGAGTCAATATTGCTCTTGGAATTGCTTCGTGAACCGACAATCCTTTTTGTTGATGAACCAACTTCAGGACTTTCATCGGTCGATTCAGAAATTGTGATGAATTTACTGAAAGAACAAACATATAAAGGGAAACTGGTAATTGTAAATATCCATCAGCCCGGATCCGATCTTTATAAGATGTTCGATAAGATAATGATCATTGATAAAGGAGGATACCAGATCTTCTACGGGAATCCGACTGAAGCAATTGTTTATTTTAAAACTCATAGTAATCATGCCAATCCGGATGAGGATCAATGTATAAAATGCGGCAATATAAATACTGATCAGATACTTCAGATAATTGAATCCAAAGTTGTTGATGAGCACGGTAAAACTACGCCGTATCAGAAAAGTCTCTCCCGGAGAATGGGCTGAAAAGTTTAAGGAGAAATATCGGTGTTATTAAAACAGGAGCCGGTAAAGAAAAGAAAGCGCTTCCTGAAAATTATTATTGTATTCCCGGATTATTAAAACAGTCAAAAATATTTTTTATCCGCGATCTTTTATCCAAACTGGCTGATAAACAATATATATTAATGAGCCTGCTCGGTTCACCCATACTTGCGTTGCTGCTGGCTTACTTTACCAGATATACCGACGGCCCGGAATATATATTCAGCGAAAACGAAAACATCCCTGCCTATCTGTTCATGTGTGTAATTACTTCCCTGTTTTTTGGACTTATGATCAGTTCCGAAGAAATATGTTAAGGACAGGAAGATACTGAAACGGGAATCGTTTCTTAATCTGAGCTGGTTTAGCTACCTGAACTCTAAGATCCTGATAATGTTCCTGCTGTCTGCAATTCAGACGATATCCTTTGTCACTTATTGGTAATCTTATTCTGGAAATCAAAGGTATGACTTTAAGTTACTGGCTTGTATTGTTTACTACATCCTGTTTTGCCAACATTCTGGGCTTAAATATATCATCAGCCTTTAATTCAGTTATTACAATATATATACTTATCCCTTTTATTCTAATACCTCAATTATTGTTCAGCGGAGTACTGGTAAAGTTTGATAAACTCCATTTAAGCAATTATTCATCCCGTGAATATGTTCCTGTAATAGGTGATCTTATGATGGCACGCTGGTCATTTGAAGCTCTTGCAGTTGAACAGTTTAAAAACAATAAATATAAGAGGAATTTTATCAAGATTGAAATTGATGCAATCCAGGTGATTATTATTCTTCATTCCTGATTGATGCTTTGAGAGTTGACTTATATAAATGCCTGATGTATAAGGATTCTGTTGATTACAGAAACATTGCTGAAGATAATTTCAAAAAGCTGAATTTCTATCATTGACAGGTTATCTGTTTTGGCAGATACCACCCCGGGGCAGTGGAAGAGAGCTATGAATACTGAAAGTTTTGATATTCCTGTAGAAAAAGAATCACTGAATTATCTTGAAAGCCTTGAAGAAAAAATTCCGGCAGTCAAGCCTCAAAATCCTGCAACAAAAGGAGGCTGTGACGGATTCCCTTATTAAAAAAATCGGTAAAGCGGAGTTCTTAACGCTCAGAGAAAATTACGAAAATGAGCAATTAAATTTTCTTGTTCTGGGTGAAGACAACAGGAAGTCTACGATAGAAACAAATGATAAAATAATCCAGAAATATAGACCAGGTTATATGAAAGCTACCTCAAAATTCGGAAAAGCTCATTTTTATGCACCAATTAAGAGACTCGGGAATCTGGAAATAGATACTTACTGGTTCAACATACTGGCTATTTGGATAGTGTCAATAGTTCTATATCTGGTTCTATATTTTAACCTTTTGACCAAAGCTTTCAAATATTTCGAAAACTTACGTTTCAGGAAATCTGAAGCGGGGGGATAAAATTATTTGACTTTGGCTTTTAATTTCCGTAACTTACCCTGTCATTTTGCTAATAGTAAACCTATTCAAAACTAAAAAACTTGATATGATAGTAAAAATCTACTTAAGAGCTATCGTAAAAGATGGTATCGTATATTATGGTACCGTAAAAGGTGGCAGGTTAGAAGGTGGGAAAGACCACCTTGCCATGTTCGATTCAAACCGTTTTGGAGCCATTGATGACCTTACAACGGATGTTCCGGCTGTGGCTACTATTATTTGGAAATCAGACTGCTGCAGTGGGATAAAGAGTATAACCAGAATATACTCAAAAGAGGAGAAACATACTGTATTTATAAGCGAACCGAGGAAACGTTGGTTATGCAAAGGATTTATACTTCGGTTAGAATTACCAGAATCAAAAGAAGTAAGAGAAGAAAAATACATCATCGAATGTCTTCTTTACAATGATAAAAAACTGACTATCGATCCTGTTATAAGGGTTCCGCCCCCCGATACAAGAACCTGATGTATTATCGTAATATTCCAGCTTTTTGTATTGCCTGTATTCTGGCAATAAGCTCACTATTCGAGGTTAACGGGCAATCAATTGATAGCCTGTTGTATGTATTAAACAATAACCTGGTTAAGGATGATGCTGAGAAATACGAGCTTCTTTGTGGGATAGCCTCAACTTCAGATAATGCTGATACCATTCTGAAATATAGTGAACAAGCCATACAACTTGCTGAAAAATTAAATAAGACTCCTGCACGGCCTATTGTCTTAAAGGGAATTGGCTACCTTAATTCCGGCAGACTTGCATCAGCGCTTGAATGTTTTATGAAAGCGGCCAATTATTACAAAGCAGAACAGCACAACGAGGGCCTGGCAACGGCATACCTTTATATATCAGAAGTATATGACCTTCAGGAGAACCATGCCAATGCGAATTATTATGCTAAAAATGCCATTGAAATCTATGGAAAAGAAAATGATTCGATAAACCTGGCTACAGCCTTGCACAATCTGGGTTATTCATATTACAAAGTGGGACAATATGATTCTGCCTTAATCCTATTCACCAGGACAAGTGAAATATACCAGAGATTAGGTTATCTTAAACAATATGCTTATTGCCTGGGGAATTCGGGATTGGTTTATTCCAGACAGTCGGAATTTGAAAAAGCTGAAGATCATCTACTCCGTGCTATTGAAATACTTACTAAACAGGGCGATGAATATGCCGTTACACAGTATATGATTGAATATGCGGGCATTCTTCAGCATAAAGGAGAAATCAGTAAAGCCATAACCTGTGCAGCCAAAAGTTTTGGTTATGCAAAAAAGAATAGCATTCTTGAGTTTGAACGCGATGCAGCCTATCGTCTTGCCAGGCTATATCAGGCTTCGGATAGGTATGACAGTGCTTATCATTATCAGTCGTTGTATATAAATGCCAATGACAGCATTAAAAGCGATGAGAATATTCAGAAAATGGCTGATCTGCGTACGGAATTCGAAGTGGCTAAAAAACAGGCAGAGGTTGATGTATTGCAAAAGAATAAGTTAATACAGCTTATTGTGATAGTAGGTTTAGTTCTCATCCTATTGCTTGCCATGGGGCTTATCCTTCTTTATTACCATAGCCTGAAACGGTCACAAATGCTTACATCTGCACTTGATGAGCGTCGTATATTGTTGGAAAAGCAGAGCATAGAACTAAAAGAACAGAACGACAAAATAATTAAGGCAAATGAAGAATTAAAGTTGTTGAATGAAACCACTAACAAACAAAAGGATGAGATAATCAGCAGCATTCTCTATGCAAAAAGAATACAGTCGGCTATTCTGCCGCCGGAAGCATACATTACTGAATTATTAAATGAGAATTTCATATTTTATAAGCCAAAAGAAATTGTAAGTGGTGATTTCTACTGGATAAAGCAGGTAGAGCATTATATAATTTTAGTATCTGCGGATTGTACAGGGCATGGGGTGCCTGGAGCATTTATGAGTATGCTTGGAATAAGCTGTCTGAACGAAATTGTTCAAAACAGGGAGGTCACGCAGGCAAATCAGATTCTTAATGAATTGAGGAAGGAGATAAAACATTCACTCAGACAAACCGGGAAAAAAGAAGAATCAAGAGATGGAATGGATATGGCTTTATGTGTTATTGATAATAAGAAGAACATATTACAGTATTCGGGTGCACATAATCCTTTATATCTGATAACCAATAATAACGGGGAGTCAGTATTGAAAGAGTTCAAAGCTGATCCAATGCCTGTAGGTGTTCACTTTTCAAGTGATAAATCTTTTACCAACCATGAAATTCAGCTCGAAATTGGCGATACCTTTTACATTTTTTCTGATGGTTTTGCAGATCAGATTGGTGGAAACAACAACAACAGATTCTCCAGCGAAAAGTTTAAAAAATTACTTTTAGACATCCATGATAATCCTATGTATGAACAAAAAGAAATTCTGGAGCAGACTCTCAATGATTGGATGGGTGAGCATTCTCAAAGGGATGACATTTTAGTCATTGGAGTAAGATGTGAAGTCAGTGTTTAGGGAGCCCCGAGGTGCATGCGCGAGGGCAGTAATTTACTGATAGTTGCCAGCATTAACTTCAGAAATTACAAAAATATATTGTATTACACTAAATATTATATGTTAAACGCTATTTATTTTACCTGTAACAATATCTATTTACAGTCTGCTGGATGAATGTCAGGTTAACATTCGTGAACTGAATCATCTGAGTGGAGTCGGACTGTTTGCCATTTTTACGGTAGCCATGAATAAAAGCCTGCATACATCTTCCATTATTTCAGGGTTTATGATTTCAACATTGTCGCCGGGCAGGTGATAGGGAGATGGCGAACCGATAGGTTGCAAAGCTTAATGAAGGGACACCGGCACGCATGAAAATGGCAGCATCGAGACGTGGTCTTCCGAGATTTGAGAAGTAATTTGTACTGAGACTGGCATGGATGTAAGCAGTATTTGCATCCTTAACGAACGACCACATTGCAGGGTAATTCTCACCTGCAGTTGCACTGATTGATTTGCCGACACCAACTCCATCCATGTTAAGTAAAACGCTTTTCTCCAGAGGAAAAACAGGATTCTTCGATATACTTCTTTGATCCGAGAAGAGCCTTGCTCTTCAGATCCGAATGAAATGAACATAACTGACCTTTTCAGGGGAATATGATTCTGAGCCAAAGCTTTTGCTACTCCCATCATCACAGCAACTGCAGATGCATTGTCGTTAGCACCCGGCATCATTTCATAACATTTGCCGAGGTGATCGAGATGAGCCCCTATAATAATGACTTCCTTGCTCAATTCCGGATCAGATCCCTTCAGGAGTCCGATGATATTACTCCCTTTCCCGTCAGGAAAGTGCTGTGTGCTCATCTTTATTGTAACATTCTTTCCGGTATTGAAGCTCCCGGGTTTGAGAGTTTTATTGATCTTTCCCAGATTTTCCCTGTAATTGATCCCTGTTCCTGTAAATATGTCCTTTACAACGGAGTCACCTACATGCACATATACGAAATTTTCAATATATGAGTTGTTTGGATTGGCAATCGGTCCATAATTGTACAGCATACCAATAGCTCCATGCCTTGATGCATTTTCAAGCTTATGCTGATGGAAGGAATATTTGTACCATGGATTGAATTTTTCAGCACCTGCTCCCGGCGAAACCGGTGATTCCCGTTCGATCAGGATTATTTTCCCTCTGACATCAATCCCGGCATAATCATCATAATTCAGTTCAGGTGCTGTAATTCCATATCCTGCATATACTACTTCGCCTGTCACTTCACCGCTGCCTGAAGTTGACCCGGGAACAAATTCAGTTACATACCTGTATTGTTTTGATATTATCGTCTCCTTTTTTCAGAGGGATGTGCAGGGAAACACCGCAATCCGGAAGAACAAGTGTATACGGGACATTGAACCATTGAAACCAGCTTCCGTTATCACCAGCGGGTGAGAGGCCCCATTTTGAGAATTCTCCGGAAAGCCATTCAGCACAATCCTGGTATTCCTTTGTTCCTGTCAGTCTTCCTGCATATTTTTCATCACACATGATTTTAACATAATCCATCAGATCGTGACTTGAGATTGAGTGCATTGACTGCAGAATATCTTTGTCATTTGTATCCTGCCCGTTGGATGAAACTGTTGAAATAAAAACTGATGAGAATGAACAGCGTCTTTTTCATATTAATGCTTTTGACGTGAGCGGATCAGGTCGTTGATTTCCATATTTAAAGATAAGAGGTCAAAGGTATAAAGATAAAAGAAGCAGACTTAATGTCAACTCTCACCTTCACATTTTATGACACGCTAATCTTAAAGACTAAACTTTATGTGTAAATTTAATGTCAGAAACTTTGAAGTTCGATTTTGCAACATTGCACAAAATTGCCTGTCTTTAGGCTGTAATAAATTCAGTATATGCTTAATAACCTGCTTAAGCACAGCATAAGATCTTTCAAAAGACAGCGTGCATATATAATAATAAATGTCCTGGGACTGGCAATAGGAATTGCGTGCAGTCTGCTTATTACCCTCTATGTGATAAATGAAGCAAGTTATGATAGCTTCAACGTAAAAAAAGACAGAATTTTCAGGGTTATCCTGAATGGTAAGACTCGGAGAACAGGAGATTACCGGTGCATCTACTCCTGCCGTTATGGGGCCGACCCTGCCTGGGGAATTCCCTGAAGTTGAAGACTTTCTGCGAATGAATGATGTTGGTCCCATGGTTGTGGAATATGAACAGCAGTTCTTTACCGATAATGATATTATTCAGGCTGATTCCTCCTTTTTTAATTTCTTCACGATCCCGGTGATCAAGGGAGATCCGGATAACCTTCTTAACAGACCTCATCAAGTCGTATTGTCGGCAAGCACATACAAGAAAACTTTTTGGCAATGAAGATCCGATTGATAAATTGATAAAAATCGGATCTGATTCAACCAGATACATTGTTACCGGGGTAATGGGAGATGTTCCGTCCAATTCGCATTTCGAAGCAAGCATGGTGACCTCCTTCATGACCAATCCAAGGTCGAAGGAACCAGGTGTGGACTGAACAACAGTCTTCAGTCTGTACCTTGTTATTGAAACCCAACTCAAGCTACACTACGGTAGATTCTAAATTCAAAGACCTGATAGTTAAATACGTCGGGCCGGAAATACAGAAATATACAGGAACATACCATTGAGGAATTTCTTAAGCAGGGCAACAAGTACAGGTTTTATCTCCAGAAGCTGACGGATATTCATCTCGACAATACGGTACAAGGGGGATTCAAAGCTCCGAGCGACCCTAAATATCTTGTCATCTTCGGCAGTATAGCAATTCTGATAGTAGTAATAGCAGCTATCAATTTCATGAATCTGGCCACAGCTCAGGCATCAAGAAGAGCAAAAGAGGTTGGTATCAAGAAAATAGGTGGTTCAACCCGTGGGTATGCTTATTACTCAGTTCCTTACCGAATCATTCATCCTTGCATTCGTTTCCTTGATTTTTGCTCTGGTCATAATCAGGCTGAGTTTGCCATATTTCAACAATCTGCTGGGGACCAGGCTGGCCTTAAACCTTTTTGCAACCTGGTATACAATCCCGGTCCTTCTTTTGTTCACACTTAATTGTTGGGATCATGTCAGGAAGCTACCCTGCATTTTTCCTTTCATCGTTCAATCCATACGAGGTCCTCAAGGGGAATGCCAGGAACAATACAGGCTAATGTGAGACTCAGAAGGATACTGGTTGTATTCCAGTTTGCAGTATCGATCCTTCTCATTGTAGGTACCCTGATAATGAACAGGCAGATAAAATATATGCTTAATAAAGATGTGGGTTTTGAAAAGGAGCATATTGATAGTAATTGAGAGAGCACAGGTTGTTAGGAAAAAAAATGAAGCCCTTCAAGGAGAGTGTTAAAATGGTACCCGGAGTGATAAATATATCAAGTTCAACTGCTATACCCGGGACGTTATAACAAAAATAACGGTTATCTGATTGAAGGCAGGAAGGATGAGACGTACCTGATGGCGACAAGCTGGGTCGATTACGATTTCCTTGATACCTACGGGATGAAGCTTGATTCCGGCAGGGTTTTCAATGAATCATTCACGACCGATAGAGCAGGCATGTATCCTTAACGAAAGCGCCATGAAGAATTTTAATATCACCGACCTTGAAAAGACGAGGATACTGAAACCGGAAGACGAATGGAGCGCAGGAAACTTACCCGATAATAGGAGTTGTAAAGAATTTTAATTTTGAATCACTCCGTAATCCGATTCAACCCTACATACTCCTGCTTCAGGAGAAAATAATTACTGGGGATACATTTCAGTAAGACTTTCTCCTGGAAATTATTCAGCCACTATCAATGCCATCGAAAAGATATGGAAGGAATATTCCTCAAACAGCCCCCTTCAATATTATTTTCTGGATGCTGATTTTGAAAAAATGTACAGCCAGGAAAAACAAAATGCACGGATGGCAATGATCTTTTCATTGCTCGCTATCTTTATCGCAGCTCTTGGGCTTTTCGGCCTTACATCCTATACCGTGGAACAGAAAACCAAGGAGATCGGGGTAAGAAAAGCCATGGGATCATCGATTACAGGCATATACATCGAAATCTCGAAGGAAATAATCATGCTGGTCTCAATTTCAGCACTTATAGCATGGCCCGTCATTTATTATCTATGCAGGAAAATGGTTGGAGAATTTCTATTATAAGATAAATCTTGGTTTCTTCAGTTTTATTGCAGGCTTATGCATTGCACTGAGCATTGCTTTGATCACCATAAGCTATCGTGTAATAAAGGCCGCCAGGGTTAATCCGGCCCGATCGCTCAAGTATGAATGAGCAGGTGCATGAGATGGAGGGTGGCGTGGAAGTACCGACATTTCCTGATTCCGAATATTATCGCAATCTTTTATGCGAAAAATATCGCAACCCGACTGAAGGAAAGAGCCTGACTATTTAGCAACCCTGACACACAATAACCTGTCCCGATCCCTTATAAGAAGCTTTCCATCTGCAAGCGCTATCGGCGCCCAGTTCTGAGCCGCTCCACCCATTCTTGGTGAGTTCGTCTGAACATTTTCCGGATTACCGGTTGTTTTGAGCACTTCTGCAGATGCAAGAGGTTTGAATCCGGAGGGTGATGGTTCTATCACATACAAACTCTTTTGGCCGTCTGTGGCAAGTATCACTCCGTCGACGAGGATCATGCTGCCTTTATCGAATAGAGGTGCACGTAGAGTTTTCCACAGAACTTTACCATCCATGTCCATACAAACGAGTCCGTCGCGCCTGCTGTTGGTTGTGAATTGAGCATAGAAATAGCCATTGTACAATATGGGCGGTTTTGTGTGATCTCCAAATTCGTTATGTTTAAAAAGCTCAGTTACGCCATAATTGCCATCAGCCTTTTTTTCAACTTTTATCATCACGACACCGTGTTCATACCCACCCACAACAAGGACTTTATTGTTCCCTGCATCAAGTGCACTGGGCACCGAAATATGACATAACCAGTCATTGTATTCCCAGAGGATTTTTCCTGTAAGGGGGTCCATACCTGCGACCCTGCCGGGTGTCTGTGGCAGATCACGATTACCGATAGGATTTGTGGACGAAACCACAGCCACAATGTGATCTTTCCCATCTATTTTTACGACAGAAGGACTGGCGTATGATTCATTTCCGAGATAGGGAGTTTTCCATACAATTTTGCCTGTGACCTTGTTAAAAGCGATAACACCTGCCTCAGGTGCCTGCGGGGCCACAATCACCAGATCACCATAGAGAAGAGGACACTGGGTAATAGCCCATATCGGAAGTTTAGTACCGCCAAAATCCGTCCAGATGTTCTTATTCCAGACAGGTTTCTGAGTTTTGATGTTAATGCAATACAGATCTCCGTTGTGACCGCATGAATAAACATAACTACCGTCCACAACTGGTACACTCCGTGAGCCCGGAAACATAACAGACCCGGGTGCATCATAGCTGAACTTCCATAATTCCTTACCTGTTTTAAAGTCAAAACACCTCATTATATCACCTGTCTTATCATCTCTGTCGAGTAAATAGACCTTTCCGTCTTTGATAACGGGTCCACCATAACCAGGACCGACATTTACTGTCCATAGGACTTCGGGTCCGCTTTCCGGCCAGGAGCGCAAAATGCCCTTCTGAGAAGATGTACTGTTCCTGTTTGGTCCAAGGTATTGAGGCCAGTCCTGTGCCTGAACAATAATTGTGTTGATTATAAAAAGAACCAGTATTATGTACAATTTGCTGTTTTTCATTTTATGATTTTTTCTATTTGGTAACTTTAACACATAAGAGCTTACCCTGATCCCGGATTAATAATTTTCCATCGGCAAGCGCTATCGGACCCCAGTTTTGACCCATTTCAAGGATCTCAGCGGAAGCCAGAGGCTTGAATCCTGCAGGATCCGGCTCTATCAGGTACAATGTCTGCCTGCCATCGGTGGCCAGTATCAGCCCGTCAGCCAGTATCATACTGCCTTTATCAAAAAGGGGTGAACGCATTGTTTTCCACATAACCTTGCCATCCATGCTCATACAGCACAGACCATCACGTTTGCTGTTTGTTGAGAACTGTCCATAGAAATAACCATTGTACAATATTGGTAGTTTGGTGTGATCGCCGAAATCATTATGTCTGAAAAGCTCTTTTACCGTATAGCTGCCATCCGCCTTTTTTTCCACTTTTATCATTGCCGTTCCCAGTTCATATCCTCCCACTGCAAGGATTCTGCCTTCACCGGCATCAAGAGCCGGAGCTGTCTGAATCATATTCTCCCAGTTATTGTATTCCCAGAGAATTTGCCCTGTTTGTGGTTTCAGCCCTATAATCCTGCCCTTGGATGGGTTAACATCCTTGTGCATAAAGGTATTCGTGGATGAAAATACCATTACAATATGATCCTCTCCTGCAATCTTTGCGACAGACGGGCTGGCATAAGTTTCATTTCCGATAGCTTCTGTCTTCCATATTATGTCTCCTGTCAGTTTATTATAGGAAACCAATCCGGAATTAGGATCCTGCGAGTAAGACACGATAAGCAGGTCGCCGTAAATAAGCGGGCATTGCGATATCGCCCATACAGGTATTTTTGTCCCACCGAAATCTTTCATTATGTTCTTGTTCCATATCGGTTTATGTGTGTTGATATCAATGCAGTACAGGTCTCCATAAGGACCGCAGGAATAGACCCTGTTGCCATCGATGGTCGGAACACTTCTTGAACCCGGATATGAAACAGATCCTGGTGCATTATAACTGTAGCTCCATAATTCCTTTCCGGTGTTAAAATCAAAACACCTCATAATATCACCTGTCTTATCATCCCTGTCGAGCAAATAAACTTTGCCGGCTTTTATGACAGGACCGCCGTATCCGGGACCAACATCAGTTGTCCAGAAAACTTTCGGGTCCTTCGACAGGCCAGGAACGAAGGATGCCCTTCTGGGGAGAAGTGCTGTTCCTGTCTGGCCCAAGAAATTTGTGGCCAGTCCTGCGCCATCACGTTAGATATGAACGCAAATAGAATGATAGAAGTGAAGAGTAGATTAATTCTTTTCATGTAATTATGAGTTTTTAATAAAAGTAAATAGATCATGTGCAGGTTGTTCTCGAAATATATTAAAACGAAAAAACAGTGAATTAAAGCGAATCAATTTCTGCCCATTTTCTCCTTTGTGAATATCGTTTGTGTCCTACTATATAACTTACCCCTAAATCCCCTGTTATTGCTGTGGTGGAGGTGCACTTAGTCTGCTGAAGGTCAGTGAGCCAAGTTTCCAGCTGCCTTCGGGTTTCACGTACACTTCCGTAACCAGGTTAATTTCGAACCCAGGATGATTAAAAACAATCCTGTAAATAATGCTTTCATAATAGTTTTTTTATTGATCAGTTTTATCCTCATTTAAAGCTTCTCTTTGTTTAAACACTTAGATAAAACAAAGAATAATAACGAATGGAAAGTGATAAATTGTTTTATTTCAGATTCAACTTCAAAAAATCAATCTACTAGAAAATCTAACGCACTTCTATGTATTTTTTATTAAAAGTATAACTCAGACCTACATGCCAGAGGAAATCGTATTCGGATGGGATATTGGATTCCAGCGGCTTATTTACCAGTGCTGACACTGAAACCGGGAAATTACTGTTGCTTATTGAAAAGCGGGCGTTAAAAAAAATACCATAGTTATCATCCATCTTCAGGTAGTATATTTCAGGATTAACTCTTGCGACAGTATTCCTGGCAACAGGAATATTTGAAATTCCTGGCCGGAACGAAACCATATAAGTGTTCCGGGTTATGAATTTTTCAATACCATAGTTGTAAAACAAATAAATGCCAACACCTAAATATTTGTTGACCTGATAATTAGGTTCCAAAGCTCCTACCAGATACCTTGTTGTCCGGATAATCTCCTGGGAAGTACCGGAAGATGTATAAGAAGTAATGGATTTGTAAGACAGGGAATAATTTGTATGGAAAGTCACTCTGAACTTATTACTTATCGATGCGTAATATCTCCACCAGAAAACCATAGCCCAGGGTTTACCATCAAGAGCAAACCGGAATTGTGGTTCGAATGTCAGTTTTCTTCCAACTTTCATATCAAAGACAGCGGCAGGTTTTCCCAAGGTAAGGTTTGGAATTGTTGAGATACCTTTGCTTTGAATTGTGACAGCGCCGCCAAAACTATTTATTCTGGCAGCTGTACTGTCATTTTTCTGGGCTGAGAGAATATGAGACAGACCAAGAGACAGGAGAAGGGTCACAAATTTAATGCAGGAATGAAATATTCTACAGAATGTCATATTGTTTTTTTGTGTTCCTGGGGTTTATTTTTTGAACTTGCCTGTCATATACCATTTGGTTGCAACTTATCCCCCATATTCACAGCCTTTTCAATCACGTCCAGTCTTGCCTTTCTTGGATCAGGTTTGCCGACCGGTTTTCCATCGGATTGTACATCGAGTATCTGGTTTGTTTTCGGATTGTATAGCGGCCAAATCGGAAGGCCGTCACCATTTGGGTTGCCGGTTTTTGCAAAATTTACCCAGTAACCATTCATAATCCTGGCTACCTCTTTGTCTTCGGGGGCTGCAGTTCCTCCCGCCGGTACTCTGAGATTATCGAACACAAAAGAAATATCAGTTCCGTGCCCCGGACCAAAACGCATCCTTTCTTTCATTGCAGCGGGTACGTGAAGAGAAAAGAAAAAATGTGTAGGTCGGATCGCCTTTCTCGAGCTACCGATTGAGCTGCAAAGCGGGCAGGCTCAGCCCATACATCGTGTGTTAAAATAGAGTTTGAAACTTCAGCGAATTCCTTATTACCTTCAGGGGGTCATAGGCAGCCTTTGCCTCTTCTTTCAGTTCACCGAACATTGAAAACAATTCTTCCTTTGAAGTACTGGCATTGACAAAAGGCCCGCCGATTTCTGGCCATTATCTCCCCATTATCGAGCGGGACTCTTGCCTGCCTGCCTGCATTATATGCATCCGAAGAATTTTTCATTAGAGTTCACCATCAAAATTGGCCCTGAGTAGATACGGAGTCCTCCTGGCCATCATTTTCCTGCCCGCCGTCCACAATCTCTTCAACTTTCAGCGCACGCAGTCTCGCCAGTGCGGCAGCATCCGTGCCCTCAATCCCGTGTTTACGGGCAAA
Source organism: uncultured Bacteroidales bacterium (assembly GCA_963849615.1). GTDB lineage: Bacteria > Bacteroidota > Bacteroidia > Bacteroidales > VadinHA17 > LD21. Next base: position 785 of record CAWKIC010000014.1, on the reverse strand, counting down.
GTTTATTCCGATCGTTTCCGCTGAAAACGGGGTGGTATTTGAGATGCATTTTCCTTACTGATCAGGTCTGCCTCGAGAACACCATCCCTTCCTCCGCTGGAATGGCCGATTGCCTTCTGGAACAGTCCACGGGCTGATGGGTCTGGTCATGAGGGAATGTATCGAAACACCGCCTGCAGAGAAACCGAAAATTGTAACATTTTTGGGATCGCCTCCGAACGCCGGGATGTTCTGCTGTATCCACTTTAATGCAGCTATCTGATCCATGAATGCATAGCTGCCTTTTTGTTCCTCAGGATGTTCAGCAGACAATGCCGGAAAGGCAAAATGACCCAGGCGGCCAAGACGGTAATTAATGCTTACAAGGATGACCCCTTTGTTGGCGAAGCCATTTCCGGAAGTATTGCCCGATCCTCCGACAAATGCCCCGCCGTGGATCCACACCATAACCGGCAGCTTTGCTCCCTGCCTGGTACCCGCAGGCTTCCAGACATTCAGATAAAGGCAGATGTTCAGATGATCCCTGGGAAATTGCCCCCGGGCCACCGCCAAATCCAGCCTGGGCACAGCTTGGTCCAAACTCTTTTGCATCGCGCACTCCTTCCCAGGAAGCGACCGGCTGGGGAGGTTCTTTTTCCAGCAGAAATTCACCCACGGGAGGGGCAGCATACGGAATACCTCTGAAAATGTTTACATCCCCTTCTTTCACACCGCGCACCATACCTGAGACAGTTCGGATGACAGGCTCATCCTTGGCAGAATTGACCGCTGGCTTCTGAGCGCTG
>CAWKIC010000013.1:0-13631 GCA_963849615.1 uncultured Bacteroidales bacterium | reverse complement strand
CTTATTACTATATATCCACTAAAAGGCTTACTTTTCTCAGGTCTTAAAATAAAAAAATAAGTATCTTCAGGAAGAGGATTTTCATTTTCGTCTACTCCGTCCCATTTATTATCATAATTATTGTTCAAGTAAACCCGGACTCCCCACCTATTAAAAATAACAAGTTCTGTTTTCCCAAGTGTCTCAATTCCTTTTATAATAAAATATTCATTCATTCCGTCCTTGTTCGGAGTAATTAATGTAGGAATGATCCAGATATTTACAATAATGTCTACGGTATCTGAGGATGAGGGACAAACCTCATTGGTCAGTGTCCATTTAAAACTATTTTTTTCAAGTGAAAGCTTGCTTACCTATGTAGCATTATCATTTTTGTTTGCAAATTCCCCAGTTCCTGAAATGATTGTCCATTCTCCTGTTTGCTCCTTCGCCCAAAGCAGCAGCATTTAAAGTTGTCTCGAACAGATATTCCAGAACCTGATCAGGGCCTGCATTGGCAACAGGCTGCTCCTGACCTCAACGCTAACCTGGTCAGAGTTTTTACATCCCCATTATCGGTTAATGTAACAGTAAATACAGAGGTAGAAACAGGAGTAGCAATCGGATTAGATATAGCCTAGTTATTAACCTGATTGGCAGGGGTCGACCGGAATGATCCTGACCCAAAAGCATTCAATTGAATACTCCCTCCTTTACATACTGCGATATTCGCTCCTGCATTAACTAAAGGAAGATCATGGAAAGTGACTCTGACGATATCAGTGGAAAACACAAAGTACTGGCCTCAGTCCATGCAAAGTCGTAAGATCCAAACTGGGAAACAGTTACTTTGGCATTAGCTGTATTTGAATTGGGACTAAAAATTGCGCTTCCTGGTCCGTTAACCAGTGTCCAGGTTCCCGTACCTATACTTGGTGTCGCCCCGAGATAAAATTCAAGACCACAATTTTTACCTCCTGTCCCTGCATTTGCAACAGGTTGCTGGTAAAATACAACGTTTATCATTGAACTACTTCTTGAACACGCATCGTTAGTTTCTGTCCAGGTAAAAGTATAATTTCCATAAGCTGAAACTGTAACCGTTGCATTAGGAGAGTTCGCGTCAGGAATAAAAGTTGAAGTTCCAGGTCCTTTAGTTCGAGTCCATATACCCGTTCCAATACTCGCAACTGCACTAAATCTGAAGTTCAGGCCACACTCATTACCACCTGTTCCGGCATTGGCTGTTGGTGCTGTCGATTGTGCATTTATTACAACATTGGATGATATGCTGAGGTACATCCTGATGCATTGGTTACCGTGTAGGTATAGGTTCCCGGTGCCAGCCCTGTTATGGTTGTACTTGTTCCTGATCCTGTGGTGGTTGTTCCTCCGGGAGTTCTTGTCAATGTCCAGGTTCCCGATGCGGGCAGATCATTTAAGACAACACTTCCTGTTGATACAGTACATGTTGGTTGTGTAATTGTTCCTACTGTGGGCGCTGAAGGGGAAGCAGGTGCTGTATTTATTACAACATTGGCTGAGGATGATGAGGTACATCCTGTTGCATTGGTTACCGTATAGGTATAGGTGCCTGGTGCCAGCCCTGTTATGGTTGTACTTGTTCCTGTTCCTGTGGTAGTTGTTCCTCCGGGAGTTCTTGTTAATGTCCAGGTTCCTGATGCCGGCAAATCATTTAAGACCACACTTCCTGTTGGTACAGTACATGTTGGTTGTGTAATTGTTCCTACGTGGGTGCTGTTGGTAATTCGTTAACTGTTGCTATAACAGCTGTTCTTGTTACGGTGGTACAGCCATTTGCTGTTGCATCAACATAATATGTTGTATTTGAAGTAATAACCGGTGTAGTGAAACTTTTTCCGGTACCTATTATTGCTCCACCGGTTGGTTCTGAATACCAATTAATGATACCTGCTGATGAAGTAGCTGCCAATGTAACAGTTCCATTACCACAAACACTACCAGGTGTAGTGCTGGTTATAACTGGGATTGGATTGACAGTAACCGTTATGATGTTCTTGTAGGACTTGAACAACCTGCTACATTTATTGCCTCTGCATAATATGTTGTTGTGGTTGCAGGTGTAACTGAAAAGTTTGCTCCGCTTGCACTTGTACCCAGAAGTGAGCCGCCGGTGTCGGTTGTATACCACCTTATGGAATTACCTGTTGAAGTCGCATTAAGGTTTGATGATGACCAGCACAAATTGTAGTTGGGGTTGCAGTTACAAGAGCAGGAGCCGTTGGTAAAACATTTATTGTAAGATCGGTTACATTAGGATTACTCGTAATAACCGGACTACTCGATACAACTCTAATTCTATATTGCGTACCATTTGCTGTACCAGATGGAATGATTGCATTAATATCTCCAGATTGTTTGGAACTTAAAGTACCTATATTAACAGGAGAAGAAAAACTGCCTGAGGCATCACTAAGTTGTGCCGTAAAAAAATTATTATTGCCAAATTTTCCTCCGGAATTTGATATCGTATAACTCACAGTTACAGGTTGTCCGTCACAAAAAGAAGAGCCATTAACTGTTACATGTGTTATTGATGCATCCATAAAATAAGTCACCGCATAATCGCTGGAAGGAATGCCCTGTGCAAAACCAAGTGCTCCAAGTTCAAAGGAAGTCCCTAATTCCTGGTCAGGTACAAACCATTTATAATAAATTTCACCGTCAGCATCGGGGTTAACAAACCATGGAATGTGAGGGTGGTATGGATCGGGTAATGGATCGAGATGTGTCAGGGTAAGCCGCACACTATCATCGTTTTGCCAGCCTGTTCCGGTAATAATCACCCATTCGCCCGGCCAGTAGTCATCTTTGTCCGTTGTGATAGTAGCTTTTTGCTCCTGGGCTAAAGTACAAAATACGGTAAAAAACAGGAGAAGCATGTATTCCCTTTATGTCTTAGCGTTGAAACCTCAGATTTTCATAATCGATGCCGAATTGAAAAGATAAATAAAAAACCTTTACAAAACTGATAAGGATTATATTATTTCATAGTAAATAATTGATGTAAATTTGTTACATATAAAGAAATGGTTTTAATAATATTACATCAAGGATGATGAAAAGTTCAAAATCGAAGGTAATCAGCAATCCAAAGAAAACTTCTGAGGCCGGTGTAAGGGGAAAGAACAAAAAAGTTACTCCGATTGTATCCGGACCAAGTGAAGAAGAAATTCGTGAAAAAGCGAAGGAAATCTACCTCCAGCGCATTGACCGTGGGGAATATGGAACTGCAATAGATGACTGGCATAAAGCGGAAGAACTTTTAAGGGGTTCTTGAGATATATTAAAAATCAGGGACCCATTACAGGTAAACAAAAAAAGAAGTCTTCAGAGACGATTTGCGGACTGGCAATCACTATATCTCTACCATGACTAAAAAAAATGATTTCCCGGGTGTTCCACCTCCCTTATAATTCATCCTTATCCTCATCCAGATTGTTGTGATCATCTCCTCCAATACTGTAATAGTTATTTTCCTCATCTTCATTCCCGATATTTTCCTGTTCATCATCCAACTCTGAACCTGGAATATCCAGATTAGTGCCAGATGCATCCTCATTGGATTCTTTCTCAATATTTGTCCGGGCTTTATCACTTTTATCTGATTTTTTTACTTTGGAAATGTCCTCAGGATCCATGTCTTTCTCTTTCTTAAATCTATTGTAGATATCTTCACTTTCTGGATATAATGGGTATTCCAGGTGATTGTCTGCCTCATCATTGTCCGGCAATTGGTCAGATGGATTAGTATTCTGATTCTTTTTCATTGCAATAATTTGATTTCCATTTTTCTTAGTACTTAACCGGATTTTCATTATCATTTTATCTTTTTGTGTATCATGTGCTTGTGCAATAACGGCGCGTTGCAAACCTGGAATCCCACTTTATCAATGAGTTTAGAGCATAAATTTAAACTCCTGTTGACAAACAAATGTTATATAACTTTATTAAAGAGTTACATAATTTACACATTTTTTCTTAGATCAACATGGCAGTGCATTGGGAAATGTGTGAATGATATAACTTTTTCCAAAAGTTTTGTAACATTTATCCGGTTAGAGGTGACGACCTTTATATTGTGAAAATTCATTCCAAGGGGAGCGAAGAACCGAGCCCAACTTGCTGGCGAGCCCGGCGCGGCCAAAATCAATTTACCCCCTTTGGGGCTGGGGTAAATAAATTGATTTTCAAGCAATTTCGGAATATGTATTTATGATTCCCGATAGTCATATAGTTTTTAAAAACAGCAATTATGAAACGCAGTGTCAAGAGTTTAATAGGTTACTCCATAGGTGCTACTAATGGAGAACTGGGAAAAGTAAAGGAGTTTTACTTCGACGATAAAACCTGGACTATCCGTTATTTGATTGTTGAAACAGGTAATTGGCTCTCTGGTCGCAAAGTGCTTATCTCACCCGAGGCAGTATTAATGCCAGATTGGGAAAATGAAATCTTTCCGGTTAACCTTACTGAGCAACAAGTTAAGAATAGTCCGGAAATAGACACTGAAAAGCCAGTCTCACGCCAACAGGAATTAAAATTGTACGGGCATTATCCCTGGACAAATTATTGGGGTGATGATTCTTTTGGATTAGGTATGCCTGTATCAATGTTTCAGGTAATGCAGAGAGACGAGGACAATCCTGACGATAAAGAATCAGATGACGACCCGCATTTACGCAGTACTAAAAAAGTAACGGGCTATAGTGTCAATGCTACTGATGGTGTGATTGGGGATGTAGAAGACTTTGTAATTGACGACAGCAACTGGAAACTTGATTTTGTTATCGTTGATACTGGCAAATGGTTTCCCGGGAAAAAAGTGCTCATATCACCAAAATGGATAAAGGAAATAAAATGGGATACATCCACTGTAATTGTCAAAGTTTCGGTGGAAAAAGTTAAAAACAGTCCTGAATATGACCCTAACAAGCCAATAAGTGAAGTCTATGAGTCAAAACTTCATAATCATTATAATGGAATAATTTCCAGCCATTAGGCATTATCCGGTATATGTTGACTGTGCTAGTTAGCAGCATGCGCGCCTCACAGGTAAAAATATTTTAAAATTAATTTATATGAAAACAAAAAGAATTTTTATTGGATTATTATTATTGCTGGTTCTGTTTTTTGTTACTTCCTGTGCACCTGTTGGCATGACCAAGGAGGAATATGGTTTCCTATACGGAATTGTTCACGGGTTCATTTCCCCTTTCGTTTTGATTGCGAAATTATTGGGGGCGAATATTGGATTGTATGCTGCACATAATACAGGTTCGCTATATTGGTTGGGATATATTTTGGGTGTTTTTCTTCTTATTGGCGGTGGTGGTGGTGGGTACGCAACAAGAAGAAGATGGTATGACTAAAGCAGAAATTGTAAAAGATCTTGTCCAAAGTTAACCGAAAGAAATTAACCTCCAAAATCCGGAGTTAAGGAGATAAATTCAAAATAACCTGGTTGTTCTCCGGGTAGATTTTAAATCCGGGTCCGGCATCCGATGAAACAAACACGCCTCTTGAAGCCTTTACAGCATAGTTAAAACCCTCGAAATTACAGTCAATTTTACTGTGGTTGAGTTTTGTGAAAGGCAACTCTGTCTTATCGGATGCAGCCAGAACTAAAAACCAGTCTGCAGCTTTTTGGCTTCTCAGTGCCATTTTAACTTCGTGTTCATTTATGTCAATAAGGAGTGTTCCTTCGATCGATTTTAGGGGCCATGCAATGTGCAAAAATCCTTTGCGGATACTGGTTATCACCGGGTCGCCGCCGACTAAAGCGGTTTCTTTTCCATCTGCCATTACTTTCAACCTCAGTCCGGCCAGTTGCTGCGTAGTACTCCACAGGAACCCATCAACGAAAGGCAGTGTAAAGAACTTACATTCGTTTGAGGTAGTCGGCTCCTTCTCATAAACCGAGGGAAATTTCTCATTAAATAAATGAATATCCCTTATCCTCAGCGTGCTGTTTTCCCATAATAAATTAATGCGGTAAAACCTGCTGTTGAACCAGACGGTTTTCAGGTCCCCACCGCGGATATCATTATTTACCGTAACTGATGTTGCCGGAGTTACTTTATAATTTTGCTTAAACCAGTTTCCTGATTCTGCCAGAGTTTCAACCCGTATTTTATGCTGATCTCTCAGGCTAGCAATTAATGGTATTTGTAACTCCAAACCTTTTCTCATGGCATCCCATGTAAAAGAATTCTCCTGCCCGGCCTGAACATAGGCAAATTCCATGCTTTCGCCATTTACAAATTCGTGAAAATACCAGTTTACCCAGGTGGAGTCGCCGCCGGCGTTTTTGTAAACGGGTTCGAGCGTAATAACGCCCTGGCCGTTTGTACTCAGCCCGTTGTCGTACTGGCGAATGGGGTCGCTCCCCAGCATCCTGAAAATCGGCACCGGGATTTGGTTTGCAGCATGCTGGGCAGGCATATAGGAGTTGAGTTTGCCCGGGTAGTAAGCCTGGTTCCAGTAACCGCCCCAGAGGGTATAGCCATCCGTGCCATACTGGTCCTTGCAATTTGCCGAAGCCACTATATGATATTTCCGGTACAGATAGTTGAGGGTGTGGGCATCAATAAACCAGGAAGCAACGGATTTTGGATAATAGCCAAATATGTTTTTAAAATCGTTCATGTAAACATCAGCCAGCTTTTCACGTTCGCTGAGACTATATCCTGTAGCAAAACCAATGTTTGCCCGCCAGTCCCAGGGATAACGCCCACGCCATTTCAATCCGGCTTTTTCTACCAGGGGCTGCGGAATCTCCCACCAGGCACCAATCTCAAAAGAGTCGCGTGGCAGTTTTTTTAGCAGTTCCTGATAACGCGGGTCGATCAGTGCATCGTACTGTAGCAAAAACGTACCGCCCAGTTTGTACTGGTTCATGAGTTCAATCTGCTTAACTACAGTCTGATACAACACATCTTCCGTTATTCTCCGATCCCTTGGTTCGAGCAGGCGGATGAAGTTTATAATGTTTACGATTTTAGGTCGGTTTTTATTATTCGCCGGGTCGTTTTGCGCATAACCGGTTGAACATAACGGCGACATGCCGGTTAATATCAGCAAAGCAAATCGGATCAAAGTTTTTAGTGTTATTTTTCTCACGTCTGTTCTGGTATTAAATATCATATCCCGGCTCAGCATTGCTGATGGCATGATAATAGCATTCCTGTCAGCCGATAACTGAAGTCAAATAAAATTCAGCAGTTGAAGATAAAGATAATAACTCATTGGAGTTGCGGGAATGGTTCAATCAACCGCTCTGCGCTCTGAAGACATCTTTTGCTCTGAGCTCGAAAATACAACTGTTGAAGATAAAAATAAAAGCTCTCTAGCCTTGCTCCGATAAATGTTCAGCAAATCCCAATTCGCTCCCGCTCTGAGCTCTGAGCCTTGGCGATAGCTCTCACCCTCAGACTTATTGCATCTCCCCTTCTCCCCCTCTCCCTTTCTCCCCCTCCTTCTTTCTTCCTTCTCTCTGAGCTCTGAAGCTCTGGCGCTGAGGCCCTCAGCCCTACAGCTACTCATTCCTCAAGGTATCAGCTGGATTCATATAAGCAGCTTTAATAATATGAAATCCCAGGGTTAGTGCTGTAATCGCTACTATTATCATAAAAGCTGTAATAAAATAGACCGGGGTTAAACGGATATGAATTACATATGATTCCAACCATTGAGTTATAATGTAATATCCAACGGGAAGTGCAAGCAAGGAAGATATCAAAAGAAGCTTCCCATAATCCTTCTGAAGCATAATCATTACCTCCCCTCTCACACTCACACTTTCCACCCCTCCTTCTTATCTGTCTTCAAAACAAATTTTTCAGCGAAACCACGAGACGCAAAAGGGTTGAATCCTTTTTCCTACTTTTGAAACCTCAAACGAAAAAGATGCTCAGCTCTGAACGATTCCTTCTCTTAACCCTATTCTTTCTTTCCGGAGGAATATTGCTTTATTCCCAGGAGAAGGCTGTGAACCGGGATAAATACCGTATTAATATATCAAGACCAGGCGAGGCAATGAAGATTGACGGAGTGCTTGATGAGAAATCCTGGCAGGTCTCAGAGATAGCTGAGAATTTTATACGTGTAACGCCGGTAGATACAGGTTTTGCAATTGCACAAACTACTGTTGTAATCACCTACGATAAATCAAATATATATGTAGGAGCTGTCTGCTATGATCCCTTACCCGGAAAAAGACCTGTGGAATCCCTGCGCAGGGATTTTGAGTTTGCCAAAAATGATAACTTCAGGATACACCTGGATACCTATAATAACCTGACGAATGGATTTGCCTTCGGTGTCTCTGCAGCGGGTGCCCAGTGTGACGGAGTGATAAACAACGGAAACCAGTCGAGCTTTACCTGGGATATCAAATGGAAATCTGCAGTGAAGAGCTACAACGATCGCTGGGTGGCTGAGATGGCCATCCCTTTCCGCAGTCTCCGTTATTTCGGGGGAGAGAAAGAATGGGGCGTCAACTTTGGCCGGCTTGATCTTAAAACGAACGAAAAATCAGCATGGGCTCCTGTTCCGCGTCAGTTTCCTCATAACTCCCTGCCACACGCAGGAACGCTGATATGGGATAAGCCCCCTGATAAAGCAGGATTACGGTTATCCATCATCCCTTATGCCACTTCAACAGTCATAAAAAATACAGAAGCAGGTGAATCTGCAAAATGGAAATGGAATGCAGGTTTTGATACTAAAATGATATTGTCAACATCCATGAACCTCGACCTGACAGTCAATCCTGATTATTCCCAGGTTGAGGAAGACAGGCAGCAGACTAATCTCGATCGCTTTGAATTGTTTTATCCTGAAAGACGACAGTTTTTTCTTGAGAACAGTGACCTGTTTGCCGATCTCGGGAACAGCCAGGCACGTCCTTTCTTTTCAAGGCGTATCGGACTTAATGTCCCGGTAAATTTCGGCGGAAGACTGACCGGAAGGATTGGCAATAAATGGAGGATCGGGATGATGGATATGCAGACAGGATCAAAAGGCGAAAACCGTTCAGGTAATTACGCGGTCGCTGTCCTGCAGCGTGAGATCTTCAGCCGTTCCAGTATTGTAGGGTTTCTTGTTAACAAAAATATCACCGGATCGTACGAAGATTCTGCGTTCACCGGGTACCGTTACAACCGGGTGGCAGGACTGGAATATAATTACGCAAGCGCAGATAACCAGTGGCAGGGTAAAGTATTCTATCATCAGTCATTTTATCCCGGAGCGGGCATGGATGCTGCAGCTGTTTCCGGAAATATGAGCTATTCCTCTCAGTACCTGAAAGCCGGTATCGATCAGTCGTGGATAGGATCGGATTATATTGCCGAAGCGGGTTATATCAGAAGAACCGGTTTCTATGAGATCACACCCTCTGTCAGCTACCTGTTTTATCCATCAGGGTCGAAAAGGATCATCAGTCATGGTCCCGGTGCCAGCTTCAATGCGATCTTCGATCCGAAATTCAATCTTACTGACCGGGAAACACAACTTTCATATATTGTCGGATGGCAGAATAAAAGCCAGCTGTCCGTCAGCATGGAAGAACAATTCGTAAAGCTCGGCCGTGCTTTTGATCCTACCAATACCGGGGGAGAGAAACTTGCCGCTGGTGAGCAGTTTAACTGGAAAAGTGTCCGGGCGGGATTTACTTCAGATGCCCGCAAATTATTCAACTACACCCTGAATGCAAGCATCGGAGGTTACTATAACGGAAACCGCTGGAACGTCAACGGACAGATGAACTACCGGGTACAGCCATATGGCAGCATCGGAATGACAGTGACCTATAACAACATCTCATTACCTGAGCCCTACAACAGTGCGAGGTTGATCCTTGTGGGACCCACACTGGATATAACCTTCACGGATAAAATATTCCTCACTACATTCGTCCAGTACAACAACCAGGTCGATAACCTGAATATGAATATCCGCTTACAGTGGCGTTTTGCACCGGTGTCGGATCTGTTTATTGTGTATACAGGGAATTCCTACACGGAAAATTTCGTGAATAAGAACCGGGGATTGGTCATTAAGTTATCATACTGGTTTAACTAGCCCGGAACTTCTTCCTTATTGTCTACTTTGAAATATCCTCGACCCATAAGGAAAACCCTCTCCTTCTTTCTCCCCCTCTCCCTTTCTCCTCCGTTCTCTCTTTCCCAATACGAGTAGCGTGAAGAACGGAGACTTAGTTAAGTGACCTGTAATCATTAGGGGTTTGCCCGGTTTCATTCTTGAACATACGACTGAAGTGCTGGGGACTTTTAAAGCCTAACTCATACGCTATTTCGCTCAAGGTTTTGCTCCTGTCAAAGATTCTCTCTTTGGCAAGCGTCATAACTTTTAACTGGATATTTTCCTGAGCGGATTTTCCTGTTTCTTTCTTTATAAGATCTCCGAAATAATTGGCCGAAAGATGCAACTGGTCAGCACAATACTTAACTGTAGGCAATCCCGCACTGTGGACGATTTCAGATTGAAAATAATTGTTGAGCAGCTTCTCGAATCTTACCAGTATATCTTTGTTTACAAGACTTCGGGTTATGAACTGGCGGTCGTAATACCTCATGCAATAATTGAGAAGTAACTCGATATTATTTGCTATCAGTATTCTGCTATGTTTGTCAATTGACTGTCCCAGCTCATTTTCGATGTTTCCCAGGCAGTCCAATACAACCTTCCTTTCCTTTTCTGAGACGTGGAGTGCTTCATTGGCTTCGTATGAAAAGAAAGTGTACTTTTTAATATTCTGCCCCAGCGAAGTTCCCCTGATCAAATCGGGATGAAAAAGGAGTCCCCAACCTTTGGGCATGGGAGCGTCTGGTTTACTGCCTATCCCGACTATCTGTCCGGGGGCAATAAACACTAATGTACCTTCCTGATAATCGTAATAATTACACCCATATTTTAGATCGCCGCATTTAGCCTCTTTCAGAAAAACACAATAAAACCCATAGTGTGCCCTTGCTTCCGGAATGAGTTTCATTTTTGAAAACTCAAATACACTAACCAAAGGATGAAATGTTTCAATCCCCCTCAAGGTATTAAATTGGGAAATATAATCCAGTTTAATTATTTCGTCCATGACTCTACATTTAAACTTTTCTCAAATGTAAAGCATATTTATCTATATGATAAACACTGAAATGAATTATCAGTAATCCGGATACAAAAAACAGTAATCCGTATAAGTTAACGCCTGAAATTAGCCGGAACTTTGTAACGTAAAATTCTTATTGAATTGAAGTAAGAAATGAGGAAACATCTGATTGACACCGGAGCATATTACAATATGAATAAAACTTTAAAAACATATCAAAGAATTCACTATTTCCCTTTAATCATAATTCTATTTGTTCTCATAACCTCATGTAAGGATATTAAATATAGTGCTGACAAAGAACCTTTAATTATTCAGCAACAAGGAAGCTTTGCAGTTGGCGGAACAGTGATTACCAATCCCGGCGCGTTCGATCCATATAATCAATCCCCTTCAGGACAAAGCTTTCATGGCGATCATGCCTATGTTTTTTACCAGATTCCTGTTAATGCCCGCAAATTTCCGCTCGTTATGTGGCATGGTATCGGTCAGTTTTCAAAAACCTGGGAAACAACACCCGATGGAAGGGAAGGCTATCAGAGTATATTCCTTCGCAGGGGTTTCGGGGTTTATCTTATTGACCAGCCAAGGAGAGGTAATGCCAGTCGCAGTACGGAAGAGGCAACCCTAACACCAACTCCTGATGAACAAGGGTGGTTCGGAACTTTTCGTGTTGGAATCTGGCCAGACTATTTTGAAGGTGTTCAGTTCGCCCGTGACCCGGAGACATTGAACCAGTATTTTCGACAAATGGTACCCAACGTCGGACCAATTGATATTAATGTCAATGCAGATGCTGTTTCGGCACTTTTCAATAAAATCGGTCCGGCAATTCTCGTGACGCACTCCCATTCAGGTGGAATGGGCTGGGCAACCGTTATCAAAAATCAAAATATAAAAGCCATCGTTTCCTACGAGCCTGGAAGCGGCTTTCTTTTTCCCGAAGGAGAAGTGCCTGCGCCTATCTCCATGGCCGGAGGCACGCTCACCGCATCTGGAGTGCCGTTATCAGATTTTATGAAGCTCACCACAATACCCGTCATTATTTACTATGGTGATTTTATTCCCGAAAAACCTATGGATAACCCGGGGCAGGATGGATGGCGGGCCCGTCTTGAAATGGCAAGGTTGTGGAGGGATGCAGTAAACCGGCACGGTGGTGATGTTACAGTAGTTCATCTGCCGGATATAGGTATTAAAGGCAATACACATTTCCCGTTTTCCGATTTAAACAATATTGAAATAGCCGATTTGATGTCGGAATGGTTAAAGGACAAAGGACTCGATTAAATAAAAAATATTCATAACCAATAAACTTAATATATGAAAACAGTATTAATAAGTTTAGCGATCATAATGTGCTGCTCATGCAGCGCTCAGAAGCCAGCGGTCAATTCTGCCCAGGATGAGCCTGTCATCCGAACTGTCTCAGGTATGGTGCGCGGAGTGAAAGAAGGGGATGTGAACATTTTCAGAGGTATTCCTTATGCCGCCCCTCCTGTGGGCGAATTTCGCTGGAGACCTCCGCAGCCGGTCGCTTCCTGGGAAGGAGTGCGCGATGCAAAAGAGTTTGGACCAAGCTGTGCCCAGGCCGGATTTGGCGGTGGCCCGGGGGCAATTTCCCAGGGATCATCTGAAGATTGCCTTTATCTGAATGTCTGGAAGCCTGCGGGCACCAGGCAGGGAGCAAAACTGCCGGTTATGGTGTGGATCCACGGCGGGGCATTTGTCGGAGGATCGGGCAATACTTCCGGAAATGGCTTCGCCAACAAAGGGGTCATCCTTGTAAGCATTAATTACCGTCTTGGCCGCCTGGGTCATTTTGCCTTTCCGGCATTGTCTGCTGAACATCCTGAGGAACCAAAAGGCAGCTATGCATTCATGGATCAGATAGCTGCTTTAAAGTGGATACAGCAGAACATCCCGGCGTTCGGAGGCGATCCCAAAAATGTTACAATTTTCGGTTTCTCTGCAGGCGGTGTTTCGATACATTCCCTCATGACCATACCATCAGCCCGTGGACTGTTCCAGAAGGCAATCGGCCATTCCAGCGGAAGAAGGATGGTGTTCTGACAGGCAGACCGATCAGTAAGGAAAATGCATCTTAAATACTGCCCCTATCAGCGGAAACGATCCGGAATAAACTTTGCCCGTAAACACGGGATCGGGGGCACGGATGCCTGCCGCACTGGCCAGACTGCGTGCGCTGAAAGTTGAAGAGATTGTGGACGGCGGGCAGGAAAATGATGGCCAGGGAGGACCCCGCATCTACTCAGGCCCAATTCTGGACAGTAAACTTGTCGTTGAAAGTTCTTCAGATGCATATAATGCAGGCAGGCAGGCAAGAGTCCCGCTCATGATCGGGAATAATAGCGCAGAAATAGGCGGGCCTTTTGTCGAATGCCAGTACTTCAAAGGAAGAATTGTTTTCAATGTTCGGTGAACTGAAAGAAGAGGCAAAGGCTGCCTATGACCCTGA
>CAWKIC010000012.1:0-9295 GCA_963849615.1 uncultured Bacteroidales bacterium | reverse complement strand
TCTCTCCCTTTCAGTAATCGACTCTTTGCGAATATGCTACAATCAATGTCGATGAAGACTGAAACGAACTTGCAAACGCAGCCGCAGGCGATAGAGATCCGTAATCTTAGGATCGATCCGCCTCTTTTGCTTGCGCCGATGGCGGGTCTTACCCACAGCGCCCTCCGGCGGATCATGATCGGTTTTGGCGGGGTCGGCCTGTTGTCTACTGAAATGCTCTCAGCAAGAATACTGCCCACTGAAAGTCCCCGGGTCTCCCCGTATCTGATCAGGACCGAAATGGAAAGTCCGCTTTCCTATCAGCTCCTGACTTCCACTGACAATGAGATAGGCCGGGCCATGGATGCGCTTCATGCATTGAAGGCTGACGCTGTTGATTTGAACATGGGCTGCCCATCGACGGCGGTCAGCAAGTTCGGCGCAGGCGGCATTCTGATGGAAAAACCGGATGAGGCCCGCCGCATCGTGGCCGAGGCCAGAAGGTGCACCGACTTGCCGCTGAGTGCGAAAATCCGCCTTGGCAGCGACGCAGACAGCGGGAAATTAAAGACGTTTTGCTCCATGCTGGAAGGCGAGGGCGTTGATATGCTTACTGTGCACGCCCGGTTCAAACATGAGCCCTTTGCGAGAAATCCCAGATGGGCATATATAGCTGAAATAAAGGAATGCATTAAAATACCTGTTATTGCCAATGGAGGAATTTTCTCAATCGAGGATGCAAAAAAATGCCTGAGCGTGTCCGGCGCCGACGGATTGATGCTCGGACGGGGGGCGCTGATAAGACCCTGGCTTTTCGCTGAAATTGCCGGAAGTGTATTTGGCCGCGATATCCCAGAGCGCGTAGTGTCGCTGCCGGATGTTTATGCGGACTTTATCGACGCCTTGAACGCGAATTATCGCCATGTGTACCGCCTGGGCAGGCTGAAGGAATTTACCCACTACTTCAGCCAAAACTATAAATTCGGACACTCTTTGGCCTGCAAGGTCCAGTCAAGCAGCAGTATGGATGAGGCACTGGAAAGGGCCGGGACCTTCTTTGCCAACAATACTGAGGAGAACATGTCCATTACTATGGCTGTCGTAAAATGAAGGAACTCCTGGATTTATCTCCCAAAGGTCATATCAGGCTTGATGCGGGCTTGGTGCGGGATTGGTGAATGGGTTTGGGCCTGATAAACTGCTTACTCACTATTCATATCTCTTCTCTGAAGACCTGAAAGATTATCAGGTCCTTGATCTTGCCTGCGGAGACGGACATAACGGGATATTCCTTGCGTCAAAGGGCTTTTCAGTCGTTCTGGCAGACAGGTCGGAAGAGGCCCTCAGTCTGGCGAGACTAAACGCTCAGGCAGCCGGGGTAACCGTACAATTCCGGCATGTGGACCTCGAACAGGAAGGCATCAATCCTCTGGAGGGCCTCACCTTCGGCGCAGTCCTTGTCTTCCGCTATCTCCACCGCCCCCTCATCCCCTGCATCAGGAAGTCTCTGAAACAAGGCGGCATTCTCATGTACGAGACATTCACAACAGAACAGGCCCGCTTCGGAAAGCCGAAAAACCCTGACCACCTCCTTAAAGCCGGCGAGCTTCTTTCATGGTTTTACGACTGGGAGGTGATATATACCTTTGAAGGTGTCATCGGCGTTTCGCCGAAAGCCATAGCCCAGCTTGTGTGCAGAAAGCTCTAAGGGGCGGAGTAACAGAGTTGATGTCAACAGCTATAATCGGCATGTGGGCGGTTGGGGTTGCTCTGATACCCGGCAGATCAATACCAAATTACAAAAGCCTGCCCTCCGCCATACATACTCCTGCGCATCCTTACATGAATGTGCAGAAGGATTATTCGTTCTGATGCCATCTGTGCAGTTGTCAATCTACCTATTTATTCTCTGGTTTCAAAGTTAAATAAAGAACAGCATCGCCAGAAAAAGAAGGGGTAAAAGATTGATTTCCGCCGCCTGACAGTAGTAGATCCAGTGTTAACAACCAGCCCGGTTGTAGGATTAAACCATTCGTAATTATAAGTCCCTGCTATTAGGTTTACAGTAAATGACATTGACGAAGTTGGCTGATAAACTAAATATGCGGTGCCAGGGTTTCTCAAACAATAAGTAGTTGAACAGTCAGAAGCACTTGAACTTGGCACCATATCAGCAAGATTTATAAATCTATGAGAGTAACTAACAGTTTGACCGAGTCTTTTTCTAATACCATCCTGGGTTGTTCCAGTGTAATCATCCATAAAAATTGGATTAGTTCCTCTGGTAAATGCCTTCCATACCCATTTTTCTATATCTGGTATTTCAGCTTCACTGACTGCCCCCCATCCATCTAAATGGTCAGTATCCAGGATGACCAATTTATTTGAAGTAGCAGGTATTGAATCTTGCCATGTGGTGTTTGTCCATATGGATCCTGTATCCGGAGAAACCCATACGGCTTTATTGTTAGTACTCATCATACTGCTGCCGTATGAATGTCCTCCGGTAATGCCTATTGCATGAAGAGTCCCATATGTGGTTTTTTCATATGTGCCGGCATATTCAGCCATAGTCTCTTGCCACTTTATGCTATCAGAACCACCCTCATTGCCAATTTCCCATATGATATTATCAAAAGTATGTAACTCATCTATAAATTTTCTGATTTGTTTCTTTTGGTATTCTAATCCGCCTGCACCGGGATTCCACCAGCTGTCAGGATCTGCTGTAAAAGCTTCATCTTGCAAAGCGTTATCCGGATGATATTCAAACCTTGACCACCCCCCCTGATGAATCCCGATCAATGATCCAAAAAACATAACGCTACTATACATGCCCCTGTCTTTTAATGACTGGATTCTTTCTTTAACTGTATTAAAATATTCCTGGTTGAAATCATTCAGGTCGTAACGTGATCCACTGAACCTGTGAATATTCGGAGCATCTATTGACCCATCCAGTCCATAATCTTGTGAAATTATGTCCAAAACCTTGCAGCCAATCAAGAAAGTCTTCAAAGTCTGCGTCACTCATTCTATGAAGCATCAGATCCATCTGTACAGTGCCACCAATGTGAACCTGCTAAATATATAGCATTTCCGCTATCCTCTGTGAAGTACCTCCCGTTAGAAGGATGTAATCGAAGGAGGTGGTTAATATTAAAACTCGTCACCCATAGGTAGAAGGTATTGATACTTCCTGCCGGAGTGACCAGAAGATACAGAGAATAAGTGCCGGACGGAAGACTTGAAACAGGGATATCACCGAACAACTTCTCCGATACCGCACCTGTCACATTCTTTTTCCACGGGACAAGGCCCTGCGCCAAGGTCTGAAAGGTGTTGGCGCCTTTCAAAAGATATATGTTGTTCGGGTCTGTCGAAGGTAAATATAGTCCAAAATAAACATCCACCGGCCCGGAAAATACCTCAAGCTGGACCGCGATGCTCACTGTGTCTCCACTCACAGCGACGGTTCCAACGCCGAGGGGTTTCGCGTATGGAGGATAATCATCCAAAACCGGCGTCGCCACCGCGTCGTAAGTCCACGATTCCTTACCGGCCGGGATATCCAAATCAGCCCATGCCAAAGATATTGATGCAGCAAAAAATAAGAAAATCAGCAGTGTGATGCAATGGCCGGCGAAATGCCTTTTTCCCTTGGACTCGTTATGGTTGATGAAAAAATCCCTCCTTTTTATGTGTATTCAGAACCTCTGAACTCCCTGGTAAGTCCCTCTGAAATAAACATAGCAGATCATTATCACAAAATCAAGACTGTGTAAATGAGGATTGTCAACCTATTTCTGGGCATTAAAGGAAAAACATTTCTACAGTTTGTTGCAGAAAGAATGGTGGATTCGAATCTGGTAATGTAGTTTCGCTGAAAACACATAAATGGACCATGACTCAAGGACTTTCTAACGCAACGAGAGTTATCGATTTCTGCTTATCCGGTAGATAACTCCGGCCTTGTCGTCAGAAACAAAAATCGTTCCCTTGGGCCGGACCATGACATCCACAGGTCTCCCTGTCGCGTTGCCGTCTTGAGTTAGCCAGCCGGTGACGAAGTCTTCCACCTTTTGATATTCTCCAGTGCTGCTCAGTCGGTACCGTACTATCTTATATCCTGTCGGAATGCTCCGGTTCCACGAACCGTGATAGGCCACAAGGAGGTCATTTCGGAACTCTTCAGGCCAGCCTTCCTCAGGAAAGAACGAAAGTCCAAGAGGCGCTGAGTGGGCAGGGACATTGATGTGTGAAGGATAAGTCCCGGGTTCCTTGCAGATTTTTTTCCTCCCGGGATCAAAGTCTGTGTCATGGACATTCTTCCCGTAGCAGAAAGGCCAGCCGTAATCCCTGTCCTGTTCTATGATATTAATCTCATCCGGCGGCAGATCGTCACCGAGCAGATCACGGCCCATTTCAGTCGCCCAGACTTTACCGGACTTCGGGTAAATACTCATAAAGACCGCGTTTCTGAGGCCTGAGGCGAAGGTCTTGAGGTCCCCTCCGTCGGCAGGGACGACAAGGATCTTTGCCCTCCGCCAGTCGTCCTCATTACAGACATTACAGGAAGACCCGACTGAAATGAGAAGCTGATCGTCATATGGTTTCGGCAGGAAGAGGAGCGTCCTGGTTGCATGTCCGCCACCTGAGGGAAGAGCAGCGATCTTCTTCAGTTTTACTGCCTTCCTGTTCTTTTGGTCATAGGAATACATATTCACCTGATTTTCTTCTGCGATATACAGTCTGCAGACCGGTGCACAACGGAACGCCAGACCGTGCGGCCTCCTCAGACCGTCGATCACTGTGACAATACGGTCGAGCAGTCCCATCCTGATCTTCATCAGGCAGCGCTACCACTCTGCCTTGCGAGGGGACACTCACCAGCAGCGTATCGGCCGGATCAAGTGTCATTACACGCGGACTCCCCAGGCCTTTTGCAAAAATAGATATGGAGAACCCCGGCGAGAGTGTGAGGGGCATATCTGTTGTATTGGCACCGGCCTTTACACTTTCGATAAGCCGGGCAATGTCCTCGGGGCGGATTCTTGAGTGCCGGTCTTATCCCGCGCAGGTTGTTCCAGGAAAACACGGCTAACCAGCCCAGCGCTGTAATGGTACAGAGCAGCAGAACGATCAGGAGTGGTTTTTTCATATTACATTTCACCATATACAGGGATGGTTTTGTTTGAGGATATTGTTATCAGGCATAAGACAAAAAAAGCAAAGACAGGTTTTTCACATTTCATGACAAACCACCTTTGAACGCATTCTGCCGAATCTTTAGTAAATTATAGCAGGTCATCCCGCAACACGCTAATAAGGTCAAGCCGGTTTCTGCTCCTGCCATCTTACGGGAAAGCTCAGTGAAAAGGTGGTCCCTTTCCCTTCCATGCTTTCCACTGAGATGTCCCCAAGATGCTCCGTCACGATCTGCTTTATAAGGGGAAGCCCCATGCCAAACCTGAATTCCTTTGTGCTGAAAAAGGGGTCAAAGATCCTTCCAATGAAGTCTTTCGGGATGCCGGCACCGGTATCAGAAACCAACAGCCTGGCACGATCACCTTCAACATATGTGTCTGACCGTTATTTTTCCACCGGTAGGGGTGGCATCCATAGCGTTTCTTATAAGATGAAACACAGCTGTCCTCATCAGGTTTCTTTGGGCATTTATTCTCAGCGACTGTTCCTCAAAATCTACCGCTAACTCCACTCTTTTTTCATCAGCCGCTTTCTCCATGATTATTACAACACCTTTAATGATTTCATTGATATCTTCATATTTGAATATGGACCGTTTGCTTTTGAGGAGCTTCTCGAAATCCTTTACGATATCTTCGAGCTTTTTCGCTTCAGCAATGATTTCCTTCAGATTGTCGCCTAATTTTTCAGGCACTTTTTCCTTTTGGAGTATCCTGTTGGAAATCCAGCCTATTACAGAGGCAGGGTTTCTCACGCGGTCGGCCACTGTCAACGCCATCAGGCTCATAGTCCTTTCGTTTACAAGGGTCTCCATTTCCTGGTTCATCCCGCTCAGTTCAGCATTTACCTTCTGCAGCTTTTTTCTGTTTTCGTAGAGCACAGAATAAAAATCGTATACTCTCGAAAAGAAGAGACTTACCCCGCCGATAAGGACAAAGGTGAATGTATTAATGCTGCCGCTTAAGGGTTCCAGATATTTCCAGGCATGCTGATATTCAGATGCAGTAAGGATATGATGAAGGATGTGCCCAACAGACCTCGAAATAGCAAACATCACATATACAACCGAAAGCCATAAAACATAGTTCCAGAGGGTGTTATCCCTGTTCCTCCGGTAGAGTTTTATGGCAGTGCAGAGACAGAGGGAAGAAATTATAATCATCAGAAAAGATCCGGTGATGTCAACGAGAAAGATCGGCAGCAGGGGAAGAACAGCCAGTTGAATCTGGCTGGCATCCTCTGCATAAAGATGTTCCTTCAGGCCCTTGTAAAACAAAAGCATCGAAGGCACAAGGAGAAAGTGGTCATACTTGGTGACGTAATAAACATACTCCCTGCCCTCAATCAGAATGTCCCTTATAAAGTAGTTCCATCCCGCGGTTGTCCCTATTATCTGTGAAGATTCTATCCAGTATTCGCTCATATGCCCCACAAAAGTATCGATGTTCCATAAAATAAAGCCAGCTTGGGCATACAGGAGATATCTCCATCCCTTTTCCTTCTGAAGCCGGTTACGGACGATTGTCCTGATAACGAACACACAGGAGAGTATAAAAAAAAGATGCCCCATCTGATGAATATAGATTCCTGGATAGCTGTGAGGTATAAAGGCCAATGCCTCAGAAGGGATGAGAAGGAGAAGCGACGATAAAGCCGTTCTTTTCATACCCTAATTGTACACCAAAATGTTTATGAAGCAGACATCAGCTACCGGCCAGTTTCAAAACGCTTCAATAATTCCTCAAAAGACTTTATCTGCTTGTCACCATGCTCGATTGTTTTGAAGTACTCATCGGGTATGTCTGAGTCAAACTCGGATTCCTGCAAAACGATATCCATCACCAGCCCGCTTGAGAGCATGATTTTTATCCTCTCAGGGACCCTGCCGTTGAAATCGTCAAACTCGGTCTTTATAACCTCTGATCCGTCTTTATAGAAGCTCATGGCCCGGTTCAGAAGGTATGTCCTGTCAAAATAATATTTGGCGGCGACATCATTATTCTGTCCATCTGTTGAATAGGCAAATAAGACATGCATATCACCTTCTTCTCCCATCTCGTATCTGAAACCGCCTTTCATCAGCCCTGTAAATGAGACCTCAGGGGCATTCCATTCATAGAGGATATTCTTCTGCGGGACTGAGACCTGTAAGAGGTCACCGGATATGAGGATCTCTGTTACAGTCAACCCGAAGGGCCCGAAGAGGTCAATGCGCATCTTCCGGGGCGCCTTGTAGGCAAAGACACCGTTCATGCTCCCTTCATTTTTCCCCTGTTTATAGACAGTGACATCGGCAAGGGCCTTGATGCTCCTGACATTTCCGAAGCCAACAGACTGTTTAAGGGCCTCGACAGTAACCATCCCTTCATAGGGCGCAGGCTCAGCACGTCTCAGGACCTCTTTGGGGGCGCAGGAAAACAGGGAAAGGCAAAGCACAGCCATAACAAGGAGCGCTGTTTTCAATAAAATCACTGAAAACCTCTTCAGCATGGGATGTTCTTGAATAGTCAGATGAATTTTTTTCAATCTGTAATATTATAACCTGACAGGCCGTCATTCTAAGACATTCACAAATTGCGATGCCGCGCAACCAATGACAAAAACAGTTCATTTTACTCAGCTGTATGTAAAGTCCTCTTTGTCTCAATTACCGTTTTATAACCTGATAGCCAGCCTTTACATACAGTCTCGCGAATTGGGCAAGTGCAACCAATGACAAAAACAGTCCGGTTTATTTATACTATTAAATATTATAGTACTTGCCCTAGATAAATGAGGTTTTAAATTATGACCAGAGAAAAAACAAAGAAACAGACAAGACCCGGATGGGACGAATACTTCATCAATATAGCAAAGGCGGTATCCGCACGGGCCACCTGCCTGAGGCGGAAATACGGCGCAGTCATAACAAAAGACAATATAATCGTAAGCACCGGTTATAACGGCGCCCCCTCGGGCATGAAGGACTGCCTCGAAGCCGGCAAGTGCACCAGGAAAGAGCTTCAGATACCACACGGCGAGCGGTACGAACTCTGCCACAGCGTACACGCTGAAGCAAATGCTATCATACGGGCCTCAGCAGATGAACTCAAAGGCTCCACTATATATGTTTCAGGCGCAGACCATGGTGCAGGAGAATGCCTTTCAGAACCCTGCATGATGTGCAAGAGGATGATCCTGAACTCACAGATCAAAAAAGTGGTCTTCTCTGACGGCAACGGGAAATACCACATCATAAACCCGAAAGACTGGCTTAAGAAACGTGTATGAAAGAACTAAGCGTTCAGCCTCAGCAATAAGCTATCAGCGAAAGGCATAATTCCCTGGCCCATAAGCGAGTTACCGCTTTTTTCTTGCTGAAAGCTGACCGCTGAAGGCTAATAGCTGAATTATTATAAATTATGGACCAGAGGTGATATATGAGTTTTCAGTACGTAAGAGAAATGCCGGGTGTCAGGGATATCCTTGAGAGTATACCGGTTGCTGATGACCTGAAAGAGATAAAAGAAAAAAGGGACAGGGAAATCAAAGCAGTATTTGAGCGGGAAAGCGAAAAGTTTCTCGTTATCATCGGCCCCTGCTCAGCTGACAACGAAGACTCTGTCTGCGAATATGTCTCAAAGCTCGCAAGGCTGCAGGATGAGGTAAAGGAGAAACTGATACTCATCCCCCGCATTTATACCAACAAACCAAGGACCACCGGCGAAGGCTATAAAGGCATGGCCCATCAGCCTAAACCCTCTGAAGCGCCGAACATGGTAAAGGGGCTTAAGGCGATCCGCAAGATGCATATACGCGCGTTGAGGGAATCCCATCTCTCTGCTGCAGATGAGATGCTCTATCCCGGCAATTATCCTTACCTTGCGGACATCCTGAGCTATGTCGCAGTCGGGGCGCGGTCAGTCGAAAGCCAGCTTCATCGCCTGACTATCAGCGGCATCGATGTCCCTGCAGGGATGAAGAACCCTACGAGCGGAGATCTGGAGGTAATGCTCAACTCGGTCCAGGCAGCACAGATGTCCCATGTTTTTGTCTATAACGGCTGGGAGGTAAAGACAAGCGGCAATGCCCTCACCCACTGCATCCTGCGCGGCGCTGTTGACCAGTA
>CAWKIC010000011.1:0-87327 GCA_963849615.1 uncultured Bacteroidales bacterium | reverse complement strand
AAAGAAAATCCATTTAACGCAAAGCCCCCCTCCTACAAAAATTATAGGAACTTCAAAATTAATAACTCTCTGAAAATCATGCCGGTACAAAAAGAGTTATGGAAGCCCATTGTGTACCTTAGTGCTGAACTTTGCGATCCTTTGTGCCTGCCTGCCGCCTGCCTGCCGGTAGGCAGGGTAGGCAGGGTTAATGGATTTATTTTTTTACCACTAAGTACACAAAGGTCCTCACCAAGGGGCACAAAGGAGATTTTAAACAGACCCGGGGAAAACAGGTTAACTTAAATTTCATACTATAAATATTGCAACTATTTAACCTAAGTTGCTAGTTACTTGTTGCTGGTTGCTAGTTATTTGATAATGAGCATCATGATTAATGCAAAAATATTAAATACATTTTAACAAAATCGCTTATTGTCCTGTTAATCAACGACTAACCAGTAACAAGGAACCAGCAACTAGCAACTTGAGTTATTTATTAAAATGCCAGCAGAATGTTTTTTAAATTGTTTAATTACTTTTGTTGATATCCCAAAGAATTAGCATGCAGACAGAAAACCATCTTCTTAAAAAAAGGGTAACCCTTTTCGACGGAATTGCATTAGTTGCAGGTGCAATGATCGGCTCCGGAATTTTTATTGTAAGCGCTGATATTGCTCGTAATGTTGGTTCTCCCGGATGGCTGATGGTGGTTTGGCTTATCTCCATGGTAATAACGATCATAGGAGCTCTGAGCTATGGTGAGCTTGCCTCGATGATGCCTCAGGTAGGCGGACAATATGTATATCTTAAGGAAGCCTATCATCCTCTTGTGGGATTTCTTTTCGGATGGACAACATTTCTCGTTATTCAATGCGGATCGATTGCAGCTGTTGCAGTTGCATTTGCGAAATTCAGCGGAGTTCTCTTCCCCTGGATATCTGATACAAACATCCTCTTCCATATCGGGCCATTAAACATAACAAGCACCATGATCATCGCCATTGCTATGATTTCATTTCTTACATGGCTCAATACAAGGGGTATAGTGACCGGGAAGACTGTCCAGAATATTTTTTCATCTACCAAGGTGATCGCACTTTTCGGGTTTATCCTTATCGGATTCTTTGCTACCAAAGGGATCAATTCGTTCGAGATCAATAAGGATGTTTTCTGGCAGGCGGGCAAGATAGGAGAGGGGAACCAGATCATCCCGCTTGCGGGTTTTTCTTTAATTGCCGCAATAGGTACTGCACTCGTTGGCGCCCTGTTTGCTTCCGATGCCTGGTACAATGTGACATACATTTCAGGTGAGGTCATTAATCCAAAGCGTAACGTTCCTTTGAGCCTTTTCTTCGGAACTCTTCTTGTATCGGTTATTTACCTCCTTACCAATTTTGTTTATATAATGATACTGCCTCTTTCCGGTACTCCTGATGGAGCTGATGTTCTTGCTAAGGGAATTCAGTTCGCAACCGACGACAGGGTCGCTACATCGGCAATGAGTGTAGTTTTTGGTGATTATGCCGCAATTATTATGGCCGTTTTCATAATGGTAAGCACTTTCGGATGCAATCACGGTTTAATCCTGGCCGGTCCAAGGGTTTATTACGCAATGGCAAGGGATGGATTGTTCTTCAGGAAGGTTGGTGAAATCAATAAAAAGGGAGTCCCGGGTTTCGCTATTGCGATTCAAGGTGTATGGGCAGTACTGCTTTGTTTGTCCGGCACCTATAGCGATCTTCTCGACTATGTCATTTTTGCAGTTTTGATCTTCTTTACTCTGACCATTCTTGCAATTTTTGTTCTCAGGATTAAACGTCCCGACATTCCAAGGCCATATAAAGCATTTGGATACCCTGTTATACCTGCCATCTACGTCCTGACAACTTTGTGTATCATGGTGATCCTCCTGATTTATAAACCGGCATATACATTTCCGGGACTTGCAATTGTCATCCTGGGCATTCCTGTATTTTACATATGGAAAAGATATTCAAAGAATCATGGTAACGGGATTATAAGAAAATGAGGCGGAGTGATTCATTAATATACCAGGGTAACCTGAAAAGTCAGTTAACCGATATTTCTTTATAAACCTTAATGCATTATTTATGAAAACCTTCCTGAAACTATTGTTGCCTATAGTCATCTTAACCGGCTGTACTTCAAAAAGGGCATCCCGGAGCAGCCAGGAAACTGGAACGATCCTGAATCCGTCGGCGGAAATAACTGATGGTCCGGGAGTTATGGGATGGACAAGTGAAGCCCGTGCCCGTTACGCAGTCCATTTTTATGATAATATTGCCCACAGTGGGACCAAAAGCCTTTTTATAAAGGCTGACAGGTTCGCAAACGGGCGCTGGTCAACAAAGGTCCTTCTGAAACCATGGTCGAAATACAGGTTTACAGGTTGGATCAGAACCGAGGATCTGGTCCCGGAAAAGGGAAAAGGAGCGGGCTTCAGAATGCTGGGGCTTGACGTGGAGCCTGAAGGATTATCCGGAACAAATGACTGGAAACAGCTTACCTGTGAATTTGAAACGGGACATGACGACTGTGTTACTATCGGCTGTGTTCTGGGTGTTGATGGTAATGCAAAGGGACGTGCCTGGTTTGATGACATGAGTCTGGAGCTTATCTCTTCTGAGAAGATGAACACCAACGTAACTATTAATACTCAGAACCGGTCTGAAAATATGCCAGTCTATATTTACGGCCAGTTCATTGAACATCTTGGACGATGCATTTATGGCGGGATCTGGGCAGAAATGATCGAAGACCGGAAATTCTGGTATGTCCCCGGAGCGAGGGAATCCCCATGGAAAATCGATGGAGATAACTCACTACTTTCATTGGAGACAAAGAGATCCTTTTACCGGTTCACAAACTCCCGTCCTCTCCTCTGAAAAGGGCAAAAAGGCAACACTTGTGCAGGAAAACCTGGGATTGAAAGAAAATCTTGAATATACAGGCCGGATTGTGCTTAAAACTTCCGGTGCTGTGGATAAGGCTCTTATAACTCTCACCTGGAACAATCAGACAGAAAAATTAGAACTCACGGGCATTACAAACAAGTACGCAACATATCCTTTTAAATTTATGTCAACAACCCTGGTTCACGATGCAGTGCTGTCTATTGAACCGATCGGAGACGGAAAGCTCTGGGTAGGTACTGTTTCCCTTATGCCTTCAGATAATATCGAGGGCTTCCGCAGCGATGTATTAGCGCTTTTACGTGAACTGAATGCTCCTGTTTACCGCTGGCCGGGTGGAAATTTTGTCAGCGGCTACAATTGGCGCGATGGAATCGGCGACAGGGATAAGCGTCCGCCAAGGAAAAATCCGGCATGGCAGGGGGTAGAATCAAACGACGTTGGTATTCACGAGTTCATGAAGTTCTGTGAATTGGTTAACACTGAACCATATATTGCTGTAAATGCCGGACTTGGAAATTCGGATGAAGCTATGGCTGAAGTACTCTACACAAACAGCAGTCAGGATACACCCGTGGGGAAATTGAGGTATGCCAATGGCCATCCGGAGCCCTGGAAAGTTAAATGGTGGTCGATTGGAAATGAGATGTACGGTGACTGGCAGCTTGGCCATATGACGACACAGGATTTTGTGAAAAAGAACAATGAATTTGCCGACAGGATGCGGTCAGCGGATCCGTCTATTAAACTTATTGCGGTCGGTGATCTTGGCGACTGGGACAAAATGGTACTTGCAAATTGTTCTGACAGAATGGATTATATAAGTGAGCATTTTTACAAGCAGGATTACCACGGTGGAGGGTTGATGACCCATATAAATCAGATCCCGGATGCCATAAGGGAAAAAGCCGTAGCACACCGTGAATACAGGCAGACAATTCCTGTCCTTAAAGGAAAGGATATACGTATATGCATGGATGAATGGAACTACTGGTATGGTCCTCATATCTACGGGGAGCTCGGAACCAGGTATTTTTTCAGGGATGCAATGGGCATAGCAGCCGGACTGAATGAGTATTCGAAGAATACTGATATAATTTATATGGCCAATTATGCTCAGACAGTAAATGTTATCGGATGCATTAAAACAAATACAACACATTCGGTTTTTGATGCGACAGGTCAGGTGCTTAAACTTTACAGGAATAAATTCGGATTTATACCTGTGGAAATAACAGATGAAACGAGACCCCTGGATATAGGCGCCACACTTACCTCCGGAGGTGATACCCTTACAGTTTCAGTGGTTAATCCTACATGGGAGCCAGTTGAGTTTCCTCTTTCAATTACAGGTTCAACTCATCTTTCCGATGTTGAAATATGGAAGGTTACAGCTCCCGACATCATGTCGACAAATGAACCCGGAAGAGAGCCTGTAGTTGTAATTGAAGGTCCGGAGCTAATAAAATTCAATGGGAAACTTAAAGTAGGACCGGCAAGCATTTCAATTTTCCGGATTCCATTAAAGGGGGAATAGTGAGAGACGGAGAGGGGGAGAGACGGAGAGACAGGGCCGAGCGTAAAGAAAATGCCCTGTGGGCATTTTTAGCGAAGGAGCCAGACTGCAGGGAGAGACGAGACGAAGAGACGAAGAGACGGAGAGACGGAGAGCAGAGAGACGGAGAGACGGAGAAGATAATGGACTTATTTTAAAAAGAATTATGTTTCCGAAGGCGTTTGAAGAGAGAATAAAAAAACAGGAATATATTGATTCAGAGGCGCTTCTGAATGCTCTGGAGCAGCCATCACCCGTAAGTATCAGGGTTAATCCCCGGAAATGGCAGAAGGCTCCCCTGAATTCAGGACAGGTCACATGGTGCAAAACAGGCTATTATCTTAAAACAAGACCCTCCTACACTCTTGATCCCCTCTTTCACTCAGGATGCTATTATCCGCAGGAGGCATCCGGTATGTTTATTGAACAGGTTTTTAATCAACTGGTTCCCGCGGACGGTCAGATAAAGGTACTTGATCTTTGTGCAGCTCCCGGAGGGAAGAGCACTCATCTCTCATCACTTGCAGGACGCAAAGCAATTTTAGTTTCAAATGAAGTTATCCGGTCAAGGGCTACCGTCCTTTCAGAAAATATCTCGAGATGGGGTGCCACAAATGCAATTGTAACACAGAATGATCCATCAGCATTTAAGGCTCTTGCAGGCTTTTTCGACATTGTCCTCGTCGATGCTCCCTGTTCGGGTGAAGGGATGTTCAGGGATCAGGTTGCGAGGAACGAATGGTCGGAGCAGAACGCTGCCCACTGTTCCGACCGGCAGAAGAGGATATTGATGGATATTTGGCCTGCCCTGAGGGAAAACGGAATACTGATCTACAGCACCTGTACCTTTAATCCCGCCGAAAATGAACATAACATAAAATGGCTGGCGGGTAAAGTGGAAGCTGAGCCGGTGCAGTTGAACATAGGTGGCTTTCAGGGTATCAGAGAAATAGATTACAAGGGGATAACTGGTTATGGATTTTATCCTGACAGGATCAGGGGCGAGGGACTTTTCTTTTCTGTCTTGAGGAAGAAGGGAAAATCAGATAAGGTACGGAAGACCAACCGCATCGGAGATTCCCTTAAAGTAAGCAAAGCCGATTTGGCTAAAGCATTGTCTGTTACAAGATTCCCGGGAGATCAAATAGTCAGGATCGGTGAATCTGTGGTCGCCCTTCCCGGAAACTTCAGCGAAATGCATCTCATCCTTCAGAGTCTGAGAATAGTGAGGGCCGGAACAAAAATATTTACCGTTAAGAAATCTGATATTCTGCCTTCCCATGACCTTGCTCTGACAACAGAACTGAAGGATGAAGCGTTCCCTGCCGCCGAGCTTGACCTTGAACAGGCATCCCTTTATCTTAAAAGGGGAAATCCGGAGATACATGATGCTCCAATTGGCTGGTTCCTCATCAGATACAGAGGAATCAATATAGGATTTGTAAATAATATCGGGACCAGGATCAATAACTACTATCCTGTCGAATGGCGAATCAGAATGGCTGTCCCGGAGAACAGTGAAATGCAACTGGTGAAATGGGAGCAGTAGAAACTGAACATGCATTCCAGGTATTTGTAAAACCTGTCGGAGCAAGGTGCAACCTACGGTGCAGCTACTGCTACTACCTTGATAAAAGGGAAATCTATCCGCAGGAGAAGACTTTCATAATGCCTGATCACATCCTGGAAAGATTTATAGCTCAGAATATTGAAGCTTCGGCAGATAATACCATAAATTTCTCATGGCACGGAGGCGAGCCTTTGCTTGCCGGTATAGGCTTCTTCCGGAAAGCCATAGAAATGCAAAAGAAATACATGCCTGCAGGACGCTCAATCCTGAATGGCGTACAAACAAACGGGACACTGATTGACAGCAAATGGTGCAGCTTTTTTTCGGAGAACGGTTTCAGTATAGGAATCAGTATCGATGGTCCGGCCGGTATGCATGACACCAACCGGATTACAGGTAATGGGAACAAAACTTCCGACAAAGTCTTAAGAGGCTATGAGATGCTGCGGAATCACAATATCCCGACAGAGATACTCTGCGTTGTCAATTCCGGGAATGTAAGGCAGCCACTTGTGGTCTACAATTTCTTCAAACACCTCGGAGCCCGTTATATTACATTCCTGCCCCTTGTAAACCGCCTGGCAGGATCCGTAATGGGAGTAACCCCGGATTCTGTCCCTTCACTTGATTTTGGAGTCTTCCTAAGTAAGATTTTCGATGAATGGGTCGAAAAAGATATCGGCAGGATCAGCATCCAGGTGTTTGAAGAGATGATCAGACCTGCCTTCAACCAGGAACATACTCTGTGTGTTTTTAAGGAAAAATGCGGAGGTGTGCCTGTCCTGGAACATAATGGCGATTTTTACTCATGCGATCATTATGTTGATAACGGGCATTTAGTGGGCAACATCATGGCAGGCTCAATCGCAGGTTATCTTAACAGCGAAAAACAGCAGGCTTTCGGCCAGCAGAAATATTTTAACCTGCCCCTCTTCTGCAAAAACTGTGAGGTGAGACCGATGTGCAATGGTGAATGCCCGAAGAACCGTTTTATAAAAACCCCCGACGGTGAAGAAGGATTAAATTACCTGTGTCAGGGATATAAGTACTTCTTTAACCACTGTCTCCCGTTTATTAATGCTGTTGGTGAAATGTGGAAGAATCAGCACCAAACCCCTGAATGAATCACCTTGCGGTGTTGTCTTAGTTACACAGAGCTCCACATAGGAGGCGACCCCTAAATCCCTGCCTACCGGCAGGCAGGTCCTAAAGGGGACTTATTGATTAACAAAGACTTATAGAACCACTCAGTATAAGTATTTAGCCTGCAATTTCCCCAATGGGAAGTCTTACTTCAATTTATCCTTAAAGAAGGCTACTGTTCTTGACCAGGCGAGCTTTGCCGCCTTTTCATTGTATCTTTCGGCATTGGTGTCATTATTGAAACCATGCCCGGTTCCTTCATAGGTAAATATCTGGTACTCTTTTTTATATTTTTTAAGAGCCTCTTCAAAAGCCGGGATCCCTGCATCTATTCCCGGGTCATTTTCAGCATATTGTGCCATAAGAGGCGCTTTTATCTTTGCGACATCTTCAGCAACCGGCTGTCTGCCGTAATATGGTACTGCCGCATCAAGATCAGGAGCATTGACTGCAACCTGATTTGTCATGGCGCCTCCCCAACAGAAGCCTGTACAGCCGACTTTCCCGGTTGAGAGGGGATGAGACTTAAGATATTTTACAGCCGCAACAAAATTTTTAGTTGTCTTTTCACTATCCAGTTGTTTGAACATTGCTCCCACGTTGCTAACATCCTCAGGTGTGCCGCCCAGCGGAGAAAGAGCATCCGGTGCAACAGCGAGAAAGCCTTCTCTTGCCATCCTTCTGGTAACATCCTGTATGTGAGGAACAAGGCCTCGATTCTCATGAATTACTATTACAGCCGGGAACTTTTTCCCTTTTGAGGGCCTTGCCAGATAGGCTCTCATATCACCTGTTTCTCCCGGATATTTGATGAACTCGGTAACCAGGTCAGGATACTCCTGTTGTGCTATAGCAGCTTCCGCTTCATTATCCTCAAGAACAGGAAGTAAAGCCATCGCAGCCGCGGTACTGCCGGCAAACATTGTCAGCTTTCGGATGAAAGTCCTGCGGTCGGTCTGCCCGCGTCTGTAATCTTTGTAAAGGTCAGTAATTTTTCTGTCCATAACTGTCGGGTTTAATGGGATTATTAGCCTATTAAATTATAAATTATTTCCGGGTCTGCAAAAATAATTGCCTGAAAAATACTCAGTAATTCTTCACCAAAAGATTTCTTATCTTGCTGCAGGGATTACTATAATGGGAAACAGCATTACAGGAGTAATACTTGCAGGTGGCTCCAATAAACGATTCGGTGGGATTACAAAAGCAAATCTTCAGGTGGGCGGCAAGAGTGTCATCGCAAGGATACTGGATGCAATAGATCAAATATTTGATGAGATCCTGATCGTTACCAACACACCCAAAGAATTTCAGGACTATTCCGGATACAGGATCATAAGCGACCGGATAATGAATATAGGTCCGCTGGGAGGAATACATGCAGCCCTGAAGTCAGTATCAGAGGGAGCAGTTTTTGTCTTTGCAGGCGACATGCCTTTTCCCGATGTAAATATTATTTACAGAATAATTGATTATTATAAAGAAGGTCACTACCCGGTAATTGTGCCGGCTGTTAAAAATTATATCGAGCCGCTGCTTGCCATTTACAGCTTATCAGTGTTGGCTGACCTCGAAATTTTCCTTTCTGAGGAGAGTAATTATTCTGTCCGCTGTTTTCTTAACAGAATGAAAGTATGTTATGTTGAACTGGATGATAGTCCGGAAACTTATGTTGCACTGACAAACATAAATAACCCTGCTGACCTGAAACTTTTAAATACATGGGGATCAGAATAATAAAAACCTGAGACTATCGTTTTTGAATAGTCTGAATGACAGTTAAGATATTAACATTAATATTCCTGATTATGAAAGAGTGTTTCTTCGTCATGATCTTAACTTTTCCGACAGGTTCCCTCCTGCAGGTAAGTTCACAACCAGGTATAGGCTTTGGAGTTATAGCCGGTCTGCATATTTCAAGCCAGCAAACTTTTTGCTGAAATTTTTATTTTGGTTACATTTAGCCCTCATTAGATTAAAGAGTTTTTGAAAAATGAAAAAGACCATTCTTCTTTTTCTTTTATTATTAATGGTTGATATTTCTTTGGTTTACGGGCAACCTACCAGGTACGACTACAGGAAATTATCGTCAAAACTTGGGTATGGTGTCAAGGCCGGGGTTAACGTGGCAAGCCAGTCGAGTACCGGAGGAAGTTTATCTATTGAGGTGAAAAGCATCCTGGGGATCAATGCAGGTGGATACTGTAATTACTTCCTCTTTAATATGCTGGGAGTTCAGGCGGAGTTGATGATTTCCGGAAAAGGGGCCCACTGGGAGGATTTTTATGATGATATGAAAGATATTATCACCTATATTGATGTCCCGTTACTTTTTAAATACCAGCCTGCCCGATTTATTAACATTCATGCAGGAGTTCAGGCAAGTTTCAGGGTAAAAGCTACCCAGAAAGACCTGGAAAACGGAAATATAACAGACATACGGGATTTTTATAACTTCTCTGATTATGGGCTGGTGGGCGGTGTTGAGGCTAATTTACCAAACAGGATTAATCTTTCTGTCAGGTATATTCATGGATTGACACCTGCCACAACCGATGTCCAGTATGTAGACCCCTGGAGAAACAATGTCTTTCAGTTCTCTGCCGGATATAGATTTAAAGGAAGATAATATCCCGTATGCATCCTGATCTGTTTCAGTACTACAAAAACATGTTAAACCTATTGATATGAAGAAACTGCCGATTTGTATTCTTGTGTTAACTCTTTCATTCTCAGCCTGCAAAAGGTATAGCAAATACGAGGGCGTTGCATTTACCGAAAAGGAACCACGCGACTGGGAGAATCCTGAAATGTTCAACCAGAACAGGGAGGCGCCTCATGCAACAATTATCAGTTACCAGGATGAGCTTAGTGCGCTGGAAGCAGATAAGTCTGCCTCACCAAATTATATTACGCTTGACGGAACCTGGAAGTTTAATTATTCGAATTCACCTGATCAAAGGCCGTTCTGGTTCTTTAAAGATGATTATGATACCCGCGACTGGGACGACATAGAGGTTCCTTCTAACTGGCAGTTGAAAGGGTATGATGTTCCCCTGTATGTTAATATAGGTTATCCCTTTAAGATGAATCCTCCTTACATCCATCATGAATGGAATCCGGTCGGTTCATATAAAAGGAATTTTATAGTTCCATCCGACTGGGACGGCAAAGAAGTATTTCTTCAGTTCGGTGCAGTAAGCTCAGCCTTCTATGTATGGGTAAATGAGCAGCTTGCCGGATACAGCCAGGATAGTAAGGTTCCCGCTGAATTCAATATTACAAAGTATCTGAAGAAGGGGAACAACTCCCTTGCAGTAGAGGTATACAGGTGGAGTGATGGCAGTTATCTTGAAGATCAGGACTTCTGGAGGCTCAGCGGGATCCAGCGTACTGTCTTCCTTCATGCTCGGCCGAAAACCTTTATAAGTGATTTTTTTGCAGTGGGTGATCTTGAAAATAATTATACAGACGGCCTTCTGAAACTGGATGTTGCCCTGAAAAGTATTGAAAATGTAACTGGCACTTTTTCTATTGAAACATCTCTCTTTGAAAACGACCAGAAGATATATTCAGAATCGAAAGATGCTGATCTTTCAGAAAAAAGAGCTTCCCTGAGCTTTGTAAAACAATTCCCGGTAGTTAAAAAATGGTCGGCGGAAACTCCTGACCTTTACACACTTGTCCTGAATCTGAAAGACAATTCAGGGAATATTCTTGAGAGTGTCAGCTCAAAAATTGGCTTCAGGAAAGTTGAAATTGTTGATTCCCGCCTTCTTGTAAACGGCGTGGCGATCCGTCTGAAGGGTACAAACATGCATGAGCATAACGATCTGACCGGACATGTTATTGATGAAGCGACTATCCTTAAGGATATCAGGGTTATGAAAAGCAATAATATCAATGCTGTAAGAACTTCGCACTATCCGCAACAGGAGCTCTGGTACGAAATGTGCGATAAATACGGACTTTATCTTGTTGATGAGGCAGATATAGAATCGCACGGCATTGGCTATGATAAGGATGTCACAATTGCTGATAAGAAGGAATGGGCGGCAGCACATCTCGACAGGATGCAGCGAATGGTGGAACGTGATAAAAACCACCCTTCGGTGATCATCTGGTCGCTGGGCAATGAGGCAGGTGACGGACACAATTTTCTTAATAATTATAAATGGGCAAAGGGACGGGACCTTTCAAGACCTGTTCAGTACGAAAGAGCTGAAAAAAGCACTAATACGACAGAAAGGCACACCGATATTGTCTGCCCAATGTATGCAAGAATAGAACAAATAGAGGCATACGCAAGGGATCCGAAAAGTGACAGGCCGTTAATTATGTGTGAATATGCCCACGCCATGGGTAATTCGACCGGCAACCTGCAGGATTACTGGAATGTCATTGAAAAGTACCCGAAACTCCAGGGTGCGTTTGTGTGGGACTGGGTTGACCAGGGAATTTTACAGACTGATGAAAACGGAGAAAAATACTGGACTTATGGCGGCGACTACGGTGAAGAAGGAATGCCAAGCGACGGGAACTTCTGCATCAACGGCCTTACATGGCCGGACCGCACCGGGAAACCCGGTCTGAGTGAAGTGAAGAAGGTGTACCAGTATGTAGGATTTGAACCCGTTGACCTTCTTAAAGGGCAGATAAAGATTACCAACAAATATGACTTTACTGACCTTGACCAGTTCAGCTTCGATTGGGATATTGTCGCTGATGGAGCTGCTGTAAAATCAGGCAAGTTAACCTTCACAGGATTTAAACCCCGTCAGGATACAATAATTGTTATCCCTGTTTCCGGAATTGTTCCGGAACCTGGAACTGAATATTTTTTGAACTTAAGAGTGACAAGAAGTGATGAATGGAATTATGTTCCTGAAGATAATGTCTATGCATCTGCTCAGTTCAAACTACCTGCAGAAGGGAAACAAGTAGCCGCAAAAATGGATGAACTTGCAGTTCTTCAGACTAATACTGCAGGAACAAAATATGAAATAAGCGGAAATGACATGAAGGTTGTGTTCAACCTTGAATCTGGCAGGATGGAATCATTTACGTTTAAAGGCAAGGAGCTTGTTAAAAAGGGACCGGAACCGGATTTCTGGCGCCCCCCAACTGACAATGATTACGGGTATGATATGGACCAGAAACTTGGAGTTTGGAAGAAAGCCGGAGATAAGAGCAAAGTAAAAAAGGTCGACATCACCAAACCGGAGATCGGGAAAGTTGTCATGACTTTTGAATATGATATACCCGGAAATGACGGTGAGAAGATAGCAGGGTATGTTACAACGTATTCTATTTATGGATCTGCTGATGTCATAGTCAAAAATCAGTTCTCTAAAGTTTCGGATAAAATCCCTGAAATACCAAGAATGGGGATGCAGATGCAGCTTCCCGAAGAGTTCATGAACCTGAAGTGGTTCGGACGTGGCCCGCATGAAAATTATGTCGACAGGAAGACATCAGCCGATGTTGGGCTTTATGAAAGTACTGTTGATGATCAGTATGTACCTTATATTCGACCCCAGGAGAATGGTTATAAGACAGATACCCGTTGGCTCACTCTCACTGACGAGTTCGGTTCAGGTCTTCTGATCACGGGCAATCCTCTGATAAGTTTCGGCGCCCTTAAAAACGTACACGATGATTTTGAATCGCCAGGCAAGCTGTCGCAGTACCGTAAAGATGCTAAAAGTGCAAACACACACACCAACAATGTAAAGCCGCGCGACTTTGTAAACCTGAATATCGACCTCGGACAGATGGGCGTTGGTGGTGATGATTCATGGGGAGCTCAGATCCATCCGGAGTATCGGTTTCTGGATAAGAAGTATGAATACTCATTCAGGATACGGCCGATAGTTAAAGAAGATGATATCCTGAACCTGGCAAAAGAAAAGTTCTGACCCTTGAAGGGGACTTAAAAATTAATATTTTAGTTCCACCTTAAGCACCTCATTCTCACCTGTTATGATGTTTTTAACATCATAGGTCAGAGGAGAAGTAACTTTTTTGCTTATGGCGACCCTGGTAATCGAATTAGCCGGCAGATTAATAGCCGGAGGAGCCTCCGGTATGCCGTTAATAAGATAAAATGGCACATCCGACCTGTTCGTCACCTCGAGGTAAACATTCCTTGCATTCTCGCTGAATGGTTTCCCAACCGAAATGCACTGATAAAAGAATGGTTTGGCATACTCCTCCTTACCTGCAATAATATCCCTGAAATATGCCAGGGTACGGCCGGCAAACATTGCTTCCCTGAGTGCATCGTGAGTCCTTTCTTTTGCAAAGACAAGGGTCATAGGTCTGTTTGTATATTCGGGTTCTTTATAATCCTCGCTTATAACCCAATGGTTATCGCTATTGGACATTACTGCGAGGTTATATTGTTTACAGAACGTCATTACCAGCGGATAGTACTCGCTGTCGTTAAAAAACTCTATGCCGTGAAGCCAACCCTTGGCTATCAGCTTTTTATGCACATCATACAATTTCGGGATTCCGTCGGGCTCCTGTGATTTCCAGCCCGGATGATTCCATTGAATGAATGCCTTCTGTTTTATAGCGGCTTCATAAACATCCATCACCGAATCAACTGCCAGAAGCGAAGCATCCTGTATGAATAATGCATTCATATGTCCTGGTGGCATATCGCGTGTAATTTCAGTGCCATGCACAAGTATAATGTTATAATCGCGTGCCGTGTTTTGGGCAATTTCCCATGCCGCATTATGGTTAACCGGAATGTAATCCTCCTTCGGGGTATATTCAAGATGGTCAGTTATGGCTATGGCATCGAGTCCATCGCGATAAGCTTCGCCAACCCTCGCAACCGGCCATATATTGCCATCGGAGAAGACTGTATGAAGGTGAAAATCACATTTAAGGGTACGATATCCGGGAATATCCGGAAGATTCAGGATTTTCCTCTGACCAAAACATGTAATACTAATTGCAATAATAAGTAAAACAATGATAGTAAGTTTTCTCATAAATATTGAAGATTTATATAATAATCATTTTAATCTGCGATAATCTGCGAAATCTGCGGGAGATTCTTATGGTTTCCCGCAGATCGCGCAGATTTTCGCAGATATTTTTTCTTAGTCTCTCAGCTCTCCCTCAGTCTCTCAGTCTCTCAGTCCCAGTCTCTCAGTCTCTTAGTCTCTCAGTCTCTCAGTCTCTCAGTCTCTTAGTCTCTCAGTCTCTCAATCCCTCCCACTATATCTCTTCATAAAAATACGCTATCTTTTTATCGAAGTCATCCCAGGTATAGAGCTTTTTCCTTCTGTTAAGGAAATAGAAATTAAGCATTGCGAAATCACCGGCACACATTGTTGCATGACCAAAGAGCAGCAGAGAAAGACTCCATTTCCACAAGCCGGGAAGAAGAAGTACAAGAAAGAGAAGTACGAAGCTTACAAGCAAAAATGGAATTATTGCTACCACACTGAATTGTTTTGCAGTTGAGACATGTCTGTGAGCTGTGACATAAAACATGTACTGCTTCAGGTCCATGCCGACCCTTATTCTTTTGGCGCCGGTTAAATAGTAGGGAATGATATGAAGCAGTTCGTGGACAGGAACGCAGAGTAAAGGGAATACAACCAATCCAAGGATTGTATGAAAAAATATCATTCTGAATGGGAAATAACCACTGATATTGAACCTGACAGTAATAGCAATCCCAAGGAAAAGGAAACAAGCCGACCAGTAGAAAACCATCAGGTTCGATTTCCTCCTTATATAATCAAAGACAAAAGTTACCAGTTCATCATAAGGTACTTTAAGGACTTGCCTGTATTTCGACGGATCCTCAAGTTCTTCAACCTGTATTGCCATAAAAGGAAGCTTTCCTCAAATTTAGTTTTTTGAGAAAGCAAAACAAATGAATTATTGTACAAAACTTACTTTATTTTTAAGCAGGAAGTTTCAACCTGCCGGCAATATCTTTAAATTCTGGTTCATTGAGCAATGGCTTAAAATAGAGATCAGCTTTCACCCACGGCATAAAATCCCCGTGAAGTTTATAGACAATTTCAAGACACTCAATTGCTTTCTCTTTCTCTCCCAGTGTTGCATAAGCCTCAGCGAGGCCCCATGCGTACCACCATGTATCCCTGGACTTTTCCATTCCAGCAATTATCTCAAGAGCTTTCTCTCTCTGCCCGGCCCGGATATAGGCAATCGCTAAACCGCTTTCATAACCGGGGCCGATACCCAGACCTTTCTTATGAGCCTCAATTGCTTCAAAATGCATCCCCATTTCTGTATATGCCGATCCGATCAGATAAAATGCAAGTGTGCTGTCGGATTGAAGCTGAAGTAATTTCTGTGATTCCCAAAAAATATTTAGAATCTGCAGGACATCTTTTAAATGCCCTCTATCTCCGGTTCTTTTTCTTTAAAGATCAGGTACCAGTTACCGTTTTCAATCAGCGCCTCTTTGCCGATAACAAAGAACAACTCTTTAAGATATGATTGCTTTTCATTGATGTCCATCGGCAGATCATTCACTTCATTTATCTTCGATTCAGCCCTCTGGTAAATTACATGCATCAGTTCGTACTGATTCACCAGCGGTTCATAACCTTTCATTTGGATATAAGCTTTGATCAAAGCAAACACTCCTATTAATGTGCCAATAATTACCAGCACCCGGTTCAGGTAATTGTTTGTTTCATAGTAATCCCCAAAGATTACGATAGATCCCAGTAGAATGAATGCAGTTACAAAGGATATATTTGAAATCATGTGGTAAAAGCTTATTTGCTTTGTCATCTTCCTGATTGCTGATTCAAAGAAACCCGC
Organism: uncultured Bacteroidales bacterium; assembly: GCA_963849615.1. Taxonomy (GTDB): domain Bacteria; phylum Bacteroidota; class Bacteroidia; order Bacteroidales; family VadinHA17; genus LD21. Next base: position 71,318 of record CAWKIC010000011.1, on the reverse strand, counting down.
CTGATTTTTTACCCAGTTTTCTGTCAGATCATTTATGGTTTCTGAAGATATTGAACCGTTATGGTAGGAAATACCATAGGCAGCTGAAAGAATATGCTTTACCCAGGTGAATTCCTTCCGGTGTATCCGTAAAATATAATCCGATACGTTTCTATTTATCCCTGCGATATTCCAGTAAAACTGAATCCTTAAAGCTTCAGCCAGTGTCCTGTTATATAAATATTTTTTATGATTGTTGGTCGATCTTGAATGAAAATAAACAAGTGTGGCGACAACAAGAATAATCATTGCGATGACTAATATCCATCTCTCGAATATTATGTTGGAATAGGCCTCAAGAGCAATGATTAAAAACAAACCCAGGAAGAAAAGGGCAATTGTAATGAGAATATCTCTTTTCCTGAAGTGCAATGACAATAAATCCATTATGGAATACCACTTTAAGATCAACTTCGTCGGCATGCTGAGTTTTTCAGGAGTGTTAAACAAATAAGACTGTGATTCTTCAAATTCAGACTGTTCAATATTAGATGAATCTGAATTGATCTCTTCAATTTTTCCGAGGGCATCTTTTAATACAGGATCTTTTAAAATATGATTTAGCGATAATGCTTCCTTATTACTGATATCCGGGGAAACCTGATATGGTGATTTTGCCCTTTTGCTTGGCAAAATAAAGACAGTCCCGTCATATTCAAATGTGCTTTCAGCCACAGTATCATCATCCCCTGTGATTTTGTGTTTTACAATATCTGCAGTTCCTCCCTTTTTGCCTGCTTCTCCATCCCATAAAGCAATCAATATTAATGAACTGTCTGCCACAAGCTTGCCTGTTTTTAAGTATTGCTGGGGCCTGTCAATTTCTTTGCTATCATCATACCCTACGCAAAAACTCCTTTTTGCCTTTTTCAATAATTCATCAAACTCATTGTCAGATGCTTTGCAGAAGTCATTCTTATACTCTTCTGTTTCAAACGGCATAGGAACGATCATTTCAAATCTTTCTTTGTAGTCTTCATTCTTTTCTTTAAGGTTTAAAAAAATATTGGCAACATATCTGTCAGCTCCCTCTGCAATCGATGAAAATAAATAAACAGGAGAACTGGGGTACTTTGTTGCTAAATCTGTGAACAGCTTTTCAATCTGGAACTCGTGTTCTTTTGTCGTTATTACGTCGAGATGACCTACAACACCGACGGTAATGGGGATCCTGTCCGATTTTAACATGGTTTTGTTTTATCCTGTATCAAATTTAAGAATGAGCCAGCTAAAAGCAATAATTTTAAAGTGAAAAGGAAAAGTCACTTGAAAATATCTCTTGGATTCAGGCCGAATTCGCTCTTAAAGACCTTGCTGAAATGAGAGAGGTTTTTGAAACCGGTCCTGTAAGCCGATTCCGAAACATTGAATTTTTTTGTCATAAGAAGTTCTTTTGCTTTTTGCAGCCTGAGTGAACGAAGGTAATCACTTATAGTTTTGTTTGTTAGTGACTTAAACTTTCTGTATACCTGTGTTCTGCTCATTGCCAGGTCGTGACAGAGCATCTGGGTATTGAACTTTTCATCATTAAGCCTTTCCTTCATGATGCTGTTTATTTTTTGCATAAATGAATCCTCAAGTTCATATTCTCCATCAGCCTGGTCAAAAAAATGATTGGTCGCATATCTTTCCTGCAGTTTTTTCCTGAGTTCAATAAGCTTTCTGAGTTGTAATTGCAACTCCTCCTTATTGAAAGGTTTGGATATGTATGCGTCAGCTCCTTTTTTCAGACCTTCAATGCGGGAGACGACATCAGCTTTTGCCGTCAGGATCACAACCGGAATATGGCTTGTCCGGACATCATTTTTAACCCTGTCGAGTAACTCAATGCCATCCATCAGGGGCATCATTATGTCGCTCAGGATAATATCGGGTACAAATTCTATTGCTTTATTCAGTCCAGCTTCTCCGTTCAAAGCAGTAAGAACATTGTACTCGGGCCCAAGTATGTGGTACAGGTATAGTGTGACATCGGCGCTGTCCTCAACTATAAGGAGAAAGGGCTTGTTTTTATCGTTTTTTTCTGCCGTTTGCTCTGTCTGCTCATAAATGACCGGTGTTGTATGGATTAAACTCGGTCTGCCAGGTTCCACATCATCAGCAGGAGCCTTATTTGTAACAGGCAAACTTATTGTGAACTCGGTTCCTTCACCGACGGTACTTTTTACCACAACAGTACCCTCAATCAATTTTGTCAGTTCCTGCGTCAGAGCCAATCCTAATCCTGATCCGGGGGAGCTTATATTTGTCAAAGTTTCTATCCTGAAAAACCGGTCAAAAATATGGGGGAGCTTATCTGCCGGAATTCCCGGACCATTGTCACTGACGCAGATATTGAACCTTTTGTCCTGATCTTCAGATGCTGTTGCTCTGATCTGAACCAGTCCTCTTTCAGGTGTATATTTCAATGCGTTGGAGATCAGGTTTGTCACAATTTCCATTATCTTATCAGGATCATAATCCATCACGAATTTCTCCGGAAGAGGAGTAAACGTCAGAGTAATGTTTTTTCTTTCGGCAACTGAATTGAATAACTCTATAAGGTACTTCAGATAAGGCATAATGTCACACTGTATTAGATTCATGGGCAAAACTCCTGCTTCAAGCCTTGAAAGATCAAGCATCTGATTGACGAGATGCAAGAGAATCCGGCTGTTGTTTTCAATTTTCTTAAGTCCTTCTTCAGTCCATTTCTCTGGTTGTTCCCTGATTAGGTCAGCCATGCCCAGAATAATTGTAAGAGGTGTCCTGAACTCGTGTGTTATGTTGGTGTACAGTCTTGTTTTGGCATTGTTCATCTCCCTGATACGATTTGTTTCCATCTGCTCAAGCTTTATCCGCTGCGTAATAAAGCTTAAAATGAACGTCATGGCAAAGGCTGATATCCATAAAAGATTGATCACGAACAGGGAAATATTAACCACAGGGGTCATTTCAGGCGGGACTTCCAGGAAGGGATTTAAAACACCTGCAAGTATTATGGTTATCATATAAATAATAAATAACCACAAGGAATGCGTCTTCTTTTTAAAGTTGAGTGTAAAAAATACTATTGCGAGGCCAACAAATATCAATCCGCCGGAATAAGGTATCCCGCCAAGCGTAAGTATGCAGATAAAGGTTCCAAGAGTGACAAGGGCTGAATTAATGAACATCCACCAGACCGGGAAATTACGTCGTCTGATAAGTGGCACAATAACTCCCTGCGAATAAATCACTGTCAGAAATATTCCGTAATATATTATGATTCTCAATTGGGGGAAGACAATATGATAAACTATAGTCAGGCAGAGGATCATCAGCGAAACAGCAAGGCTGGAAATCCAGTACAACTTTTGCTGAGCCAGGGAATCTTTATCGTTCCCGGGATAGGTGAGGGCTTTTTCCAGCCAGTTGTCAGCTTTTTTTAGAAAATTGAATTCCAAAATAATACAGGTCTGGTTACATCAAAAATTTTAAACAATTTAGGAAAAATTACGTGATTATGCAACACCATAACCTAAATTAGTTTAAATGACGGATGGACCGGGAATAGAATGAATCGCCAATGACTCTAATCAGAGAAAAGTGAAGCTTTCACCTCACTTTTCTAAATATGCTTGATTCGTATTCGTTTTTATCAAATGGCCCGTTATTTGATACCTTTGTAAAAAATTCCGGGACAGTGAGATTTGTCTTTTCAATACTTATATTTCTGCTGTTGGCAGCGGCCGGTAATGCACAGTCTGATACCGTTACACAGAAGGTTGACACGCTTCCGGAGAATTATTACATACTTCATTCAATTGAAAGGAATGGGATCAGCCTTCCCGAGATCGGTATTAAAGAAGTGGTTATAATTGGCCGTCCTTCAAATTCAAAAAAATTTCCTTACTGGAGGTACCAGAGGCTGGTTTATAACCTGAAAAAAGTTTATCCATATGCTCTTTTAGTCAGGGGCCGACTGGAAGAAGTCAATAATGGGCTCGCACAGATCCCTGAAGAGAAAGACAGGAAGAAATACCTCAGACAGGTCGAAAAAGATGTCTTTGGCGAATATGAAGATGATGTCAGGGATATGACCATAACCCAGGGGAGACTGCTTATTAAGCTCATCGACAGGGAAACCAGGAATACTTCATATGCATTGATACGGGAATACAGGGGTTCATTTTCAGCAGCCTTCTGGCAGGGCATCGCACGGATTTTCGGAACAAGCCTTAAGGAAGAGTACGACCCTTATGGAGAGGATGCGATTATTGAAATAATCCTTCAGGAGATTGAATCGGGAAACCTTTAGTAATTTATCGATCCGACAGAGTATGAAAAGGATATTTATTGCAATAAAAGTCGAGCCGGATGCGGCTCTGCTGGAAATGATATCTTCACTCAAATCACTCCTGGCAGCAGAAAGCATTAAATGGGTTGATCCCTCAAGCATCCACCTTACCATTGCTTTTCTCGGGGATACGGATGAAAAACGGATTAAGATCCTGAACTCGATGCTAAATTATAAATGCCCGGGTTTCAACGAATTTGAGTTTATACTGGCAGGCACCGGTGTGTTTAAAAATATCCGCGATCCACGGGTAATATGGGCGGGGATCAGATCATCCGGAAGGCTGTCAGACCTGAATGTTGTAATTAGCGCCGGATTGAAAGAAACCGGGTTTAATATTGAAGAGAGGCCATTTAAGCCCCATCTGACCCTGGGTCGTGTAAAATCAGTAAAAAATACCGAAAACCTTAAATTTGTTCTTGACAAATACAGTGAAACTGAGTTTCAAACAGTTCTTGTGAAGGAAGTTATCCTTTTTGAGAGCATCCTGCAACAGACAGGACCTGTATATAAACCTTTAGGAGATTTTCACTCTGAGAACTCCATCTTACGTTTTCCTCCTCAGCTGCCCACAGGGGTTTTACCCCTGAATCCCCTAAAGGGGACTTTTAAGACCCCCTTTAGGGGGCAGGGGGTGAAACCTGGAAATTTTCCTATTTTTGTATTTAAAAATTAATAGAAGGTTGTCTGATGGGAGATTCATTCGAAGCGAAAGGGAAAAGGAAAAAACTTATTGATGAGCTGAGGCAGAAAGGGATTACTGACGAGGGTGTGCTCAATGCCATCAACAAGGTGCCGAGGCATGATTTTATGGATCCGGCATTCCTGAACCATGCATACGTCGACAAAGCGTTTCCCATTTCCTCAGGACAGACAATCTCGCAACCGTATACAGTTGCGGTGCAGTCTTCACTCCTGCAGGTCAAAAAGAGGGACAAGATCCTTGAAATCGGAACAGGTTCTGGTTACCAGGCCGCCATCCTGGCGGAAATGGGAGCAAAGGTATATACCATAGAACGTTACAGAGAGCTTTACATTAAGGCTCAGAGAACTCTGACTTCCCTGGGATACTCAGCTGATTTTTTCTATGGTGATGGTTATGAAGGGAAATCCCAATATGGGCCATTTGATGGAATAATTATAACGGCAGCAACCAGGGAAGTTCCCGATAAGCTGCTGAGACAGCTTAAGACCGGCGGCAGGCTTGTAGTTCCTATAGGGGATTATAATTCACAGGTAATGACTCTGGTCGTGCGGTCAGAAGAGGACAAATTTGATTACTCCTCTCATGGCAACTTTGTATTTGTACCTATGCTTAAAGGAACAGTTAACGGAAAATAAAAGAATGGAAATATTTAAGCTTGTCTTCTCTCCCATTGATGTCAATACTTATATCCTTGCCGGTGAATCAGGAGAATGTGCAATAATTGATTGCGGCTGTTACGACAGGAATGAATTCAGTAAACTGACAGAATTTATTTCCGGGAAAAAACTTAAACCTGTTTTGTTGCTAAATACACATTGCCACCTTGATCATATCTTTGGAAACAGGTTCATTCATGAAGAGTACAGCCTTTCCCCCCTGTGTCACAGGGAAGATGAGTATAACCGCGAAACTGCAGTTAATCAATCTGCATTCTTTGGCTTATCGATGGAGAGTCCTCCGGCGCCCTCAGGATTTTTGACTGACGGTCAAAAGGTATCATTTGGTGAAACTGAGCTTACAGCATTGCATGTTCCGGGGCATACAAGAGGTAGCCTTGCATTTTACAGTCCAAAAGATTCGGCAGTCTTTACCGGAGATGCACTATTCGCTGGCAGTATAGGGAGAACTGATCTGCCAGGCGGTAATTATGAAACACTCATTAAAAGCATTAGAACCAAATTGTTCACTCTGCCCGCCGAAACAGTTGTTTATCCGGGACATGGAGATCAAACCTCGATTAAAACCGAGATAAGTTCAAATCCTTATTTTTTCCCACACTGACAGTTCTGTTTTTTAAATTCTTCCTTATTACTAATTTTGCAGATCTCTTAAACCAGATCACATTTAGTCGATTATTTTAAAATCTTTAAATATGCTACCAGTTACATTTGCAAACCGACATATCGGACCCCGTGATAATGAAATTCCCCGGATGCTCAAAACCATTGGATTAAGCACGCTCGATGAATTAATAGATAATACAATTCCAGGGCAGATCAGACTCGAAAGCCGACTCAGACTTCCTGAAGCAATGAGCGAGTTTGAATATCTTAACCACATCAGGAAGATAGGGGCGAAGAACAAATTATACAGATCCTTTATAGGTCAGGGCTATTACGGCGTTGCCCCTCTGTCGGTTATCATAAGAAATGTACTTGAGAATCCCTCCTGGTATACATCATACACCCCATATCAGGCTGAAATTTCACAGGGCCGGCTTGAGGCCCTTCTGAATTTCCAGACAATGATAATTGACCTTACAGGGATGCAGATAGCCAATGCCTCGCTTCTTGACGAGTCGACTGCAGCAGCAGAGGCAATGATAATGATGTTCAATGCACGATCGCGTGCTGCGGTCAAAGCCGGCGCCAACAGGTTCTTTGTAGATGATGATATCTTCATCCAGACTCTTGAGGTGATCACAACCCGCTCCGGGCCACTTGGAATAGAGGTTATCAGGGGGAATTACAGTGAAGCCGTATTTGATGACAGGTTCTTTGGTGCGATGGTTCAGTATCCATCGGCAACGGGTCAGGTAAGGGACTACAGTATTTTTGCTGAAAAAGCTCACTCTGCAGGATCACTCGTGGGAGTGGCAGCCGACCTGATGAGCCTTACATTGCTTACTCCTCCGGGAGAGTGGGGCGCAGATATAGTTGTGGGCTCAAGCCAGAGATTTGGTCTGCCAATGAGCTTCGGAGGTCCGCATGCCGGTTACTTTGCCACCAAAGATGAACTTAAAAGAAGCATGCCCGGTCGGATTATAGGAGTCTCGATAGATGTGCAGGGGAACCAGGCCCTGAGAATGGCCCTTCAAACCCGGGAGCAACATATCAAACGGGAGAGGGCTACCTCAAACATATGCACTGCACAGGCCCTTCTGGCCACCATGACGGGAATGTACGCACAGTACCACGGACCTGAAGGTTTGAAAAACATTGCCCTGCACATTCAGAAGAGCGCGTGCACTATCAGCGATTCTTTAAATGATCTGGGATATAACCAGCTCAATACCCGGTTCTTTGATACCTTAAAGGTCGACCTGCCGGTCGGAGTAACCCTCGACGAAATACAGAAGCTGGCACTCGAAGCTGAAATAAACTTTTTTTATCCCGGCGATAGCAGCGTAATTCTAAGCGTTGATGAAATCACGACCCTTGCAGAAATAAATACTATTGTTGGAATTTTTGCTAAAGCAGCAGGGAAGGCAGCTTCCGGAATAGATTCATTATGTAATTGTAAGATTGTTGAAGATAAGTTTGTCAGAAAGACGCCCTTCCTCAAGGCCAGGACTTTCAACAGCTATCACAGTGAAACGGAGATGATGAGGTATATTAAGCTGCTTGAAAGAAAAGACTTTTCATTAACACACTGTATGATCTCACTGGGTTCATGCACAATGAAACTAAACCCTGCCACGGCAATGTTCCCCATGAGCTGGCCTGAATTTGGCAACATACATCCCTTTGTTCCCGCTGATCAGGCAAGAGGTTACTACCAGGTAATGGACGAACTGGGAGAGGCTTTAATGGAAATAACAGGATTTTCAGCAATTTCCTTTCAGCCCAATTCAGGTGCGGCAGGGGAATATGCAGGGTTGATGGTGATTCGTGAATATCATTTAAGCAGGGGAGAAGGCGACAGGAATGTTGTTCTGATCCCGTGCTCAGCGCACGGCACCAACCCGGCAAGTGCCGTCATGGCCGGGATGCAGGTTGTGGTTGTCGAATGCGACGAGAAAGGAAATATAAATGTTGAGGATCTCAGGACAAAGGCAACGGAATTAAGAGAAAAGCTGGCCGGATGTATGATTACCTATCCGTCGACACATGGAGTGTTTGAAGAAGCCGTTGTTCAGATATCGGACATAATCCATGAAAATGGCGGACTTGTTTATATGGATGGAGCCAATATGAATGCACAGGTTGGACTGACCAATCCCCTGCATATCGGCGCCGATATCTGCCATCTTAATCTTCATAAGACTTTTGCCATACCTCATGGCGGAGGCGGCCCGGGTGTCGGTCCCATTCTTACAAATGAAAAGCTTTCGGAGTTCCTGCCGTCACATCCTATCGTTACGACAGGCGGCAGCCATGGTACAACTGCAGTTGCCGGCGCCCCATTCGGAAGCGGACATGTGCTTACAATTTCGCATGCATATGTTCTGATGATGGGTCCCGATGGACTCACTCAGGCCTCAAAATATGCAATACTTAATGCAAATTACATTGCTGCAGCATTGAAAGGCTGGTATAAAACACTCTATACCGGCTCAAAGGGATTTGTAGCCCATGAAATGATTCTCGACTGCCGGAATTTTAAAACGGAAATGGGAATAACTGAGGCTGATATTGCCAAAAGGCTTATGGATTACGGGTTCCATGCACCCACACTCTCATTTCCCGTCCATGGAACACTAATGGTTGAACCAACTGAATCCGAATCACTTCAGGAACTCGATAAATTCATTGATGCGCTCAAATCGATATGGGGAGAAATTCAGGAGATCAGGGACGGCAAAGCTGATAAAGAAGATAATGTTCTCCGTAATGCTCCGCATACCGTTAAAGTCGTGACAGCAAATGAATGGAATCATAAGTACGACAGGCAGAAAGCTGCATTCCCGCGAAAGTGGGTGGTTGAGAATAAATTCTGGCCGACAGTCGGGCGTATTGACGATGGTTATGGCGACAGGAACCTGGTATGTACCTGCGATCCGATAGATTCGTACAGGGCTGATGCAATAAAAGTTTAAAGAATCATATGTACTCACCCCCTCTTATCCCCCTCTCTACTTCGTAAAGAGGGGGAAGCCATTAAATCTCAAGGCTTTACACTCCCTCTTTGCGCAGCGGAGAGAGCCTTCCCTGAGCGCAGCCGAAGTGGGAAGGGGGTAAGTATATTATTCCTGCATAATAAATTTTTTACTCTTAAAATAAATTATCAATTTTAATGCCTGAACATTGACCGGCAAATCTGATAACTAAATGCGAAACTCTTCCTGGGATGACCTTATTCTTTTAATTGACGGTAAAAAGCTTAATTATCAGCCTGTTGGTTTTATTATTGACAGTCCCTGGATCCCCGGCTGGTATGGTATTTCAAAAATCGATTACTATTCTTCAGATGATCTGTGGCTGAAGTCAAACCTTAAAGCTCTTAACTCTTTTCCTGAAGTGTGGTTTATGCCTGGTTTCTGGTCAGAGTACGGAATGTGTACCGAACCCTCTGCTTTTGGTTCCAGGATGATTTTCACAGAAGGCAGCCTTCCCCACGCAGAAAAATTATTATCCGGCATAGGCGATGCGGACAGGTTGCCGCAACCAAACGTCAGGACGGACGGATTGCTGCCTTTTATGATCAACAGACTGAGAATTAGTGAGAATGCCATTAAGAATGCTGACCATCAGGTGAGGTTTGCCATTGCAAGGGGACCTCTCAATATTGCCAGCTTTCTGATGGGGACCACCGAATTCATGGTGGCTCTCGCACTTGATCCTGAAAGTTCGCACAAGCTGCTCGGAAAGATTACAGGATTTATTTGTGACTGGCTTTCATGGCAGAAAGAGTGCTTCCCCTCAATCGACGGAATTTTTATTCTCGATGATATAATCGGATTCGTTGGCGAAGCTGAATTCGAAGAGTTTGTTCTGCCCTATTTCAAAAAGATTTTCGGCAGCCTCGGGACAAAAGTTAAATTCCTTCATAATGACGCGGATGGCTTAATTACAGCCAAAAACATGAAGGAGATGGGAGTGAACCTGTTCAACTTTTCTTCTAACCATACAATGGGGGAGATCCGCGACCTTTCAGGGCCCGGTGTTGTACTTATGGGGAATATCCCGCCAAGGGATGTCCTTGCTGCCGGCACAGCTGTTCAGGTAGAAGCGGCTGTTCAGAAGGCTTTCGGTGAGATTGGCAATTATGACAGGATTATCTGGTCGGCAGGAGGAGGGATGCCTCCGGATGTAAGTGACTCAAATATAAATGCTTTTATAAGAACTGTCAGGGACAGGAAGAAATGAACAGGAATCTGTAAAATATTTGAATATCAATAATATACATAAATATACTTATCGTTATTATGAAAAGGCTGCTCTATACAATTGTGTCTGTTTTGATCCTGGCATCCTGTGGGTCGGGAGGATCAAAAAAACAATCTAAGGAAGAAACTCTGAACTCAATGGAAACTAACTACAAGGTAAACCTGATGACTGTTGACCCGGGCCATTTTCACGCCGCCCTGGTTCAGAAGATAATGTATCCCCAGGTCTCGCCCGATGTACATGTTTATGCCCCGGAAGGTCCTGATGTAAAGCAACATCTGGACAGGATCACATCATATAATTCACGGGCGGAAGATCCTACCTCATGGAATGAAATAGTTTACAAAGGTGATGACTTTTTTGAGAAGATGCTCTCTGAAAAACCGGGTAATGTCGTTGTCCTGTCAGGAAACAACAGGAAAAAGGCGGAGTATATAACACGATCAATAAATGGTGGACTGAATGTGCTGGCAGACAAGCCTATGATAATTACACCCGAAGATTTTCCGAAACTTGAAGACGCCTTCCTGGCAGCAAAAGAAAAGGGAGTACTTCTATATGATATTATGACCGAAAGATTTGAGGTGACAACCGTTCTTCAGAAGATGCTTTCGCAAACGGAGGACCTCTTTGGTACACTTATAAATGGAACTAAAGAGGAACCGGCAGTGACAAAAATAAGCGTTCACCATTTTTCAAAGATCGTGTCAGGGACCCAGCTTCAGCGTCCCGCATGGTTCTTCGATGTTGAACAGCAGGGTGAAGGAATTGTTGATGTTACAACCCACCTTGTCGACCTTGTCCAGTGGGAGTGCTTTCCGGAGCAGATCCTCAATCCATCGGATGTAAACATGGTTGCTGCAAAAAGATGGCCTACATTAATCTCAAAAGAAGAGTTCAGGGGAGCCACAGGGATGGATGAGTTTCCGGCTTTTCTTCAGAAGGATATTAAAGATGGCAGACTGAATGTCTACTCAAATGGCGAAATGATTTACCAGCTCAAGGGTGTATGGGCCAAAGTATCAGTTACATGGAATTACATGGCGCCTCCCGGAGCCGGTGATACTCATTATTCCGTCATGCATGGAACCAAATGCGACCTTGTCATCAAGCAGGGCGCCGAAGAGAAATATCTTCCAACTCTTTATATTGAGAACATAAAAGGAATGAAGCCGGACGATTTCTCAGCCAGGTTGAAAGAAACACTTGGTTCCCTGCCCTATGACAGCCTGGTTGTTGAACCGGCCGGCAGGAATGCATTTAAGGTCAATATTCCCAAAAAGTACAGGGTTTCCCATGAAGAACATTTCAGCCAGGTTACTTCCAGGTTCCTTGAATATCTTAATTCCGGAAGACTCCCCGAATGGGAAGTGCCGGGTATGATAACGAAGTACTACACAACCACGGGCGCTTTGAAAAAGGCAAGGGAATGACGCAATGAGGCTTACCTGAAGAGATCCTCGATCACCAGCGAGTAAAGTTCGGATAGTTGAATTCCTGCCGCTTCAGCCTGTTTTGGTATGATACTCTCTCCCGTCATACCCGGAACGGTATTGATTTCAAGGAAATAGGGCTCTTCACCCATAACAATAAAGTCTACCCTGACTATGCCTTTACATCCAAGGATATCGTAAACCCTTGAAGCAAGGTCCTGAATTTTGTCTGTAATATTTGACGGCATTCCGGCAGGTGTCACTTCATCGGATTTACCGGGAGTATATTTTGCTTCGTAGTCAAAAAATTCGTTTTTACTTATGATTTCGGTGACAGGAAGTATGATCGATTTATTTTTGGTTTTTACTACTCCGCATGCCACTTCCCTGCCATCCATGAATTCTTCGACCATCACCTCATTGCTTTCCTTAAAGGCTGCTTCAATGGCAGCGGGGAGCTCCTCCACTTTTTTAACTTTTGTAACTCCAAAGCTTGAACCACTGTCGTTGGGCTTTACAAAACAGGGGAGCCCCACAAGTTTCACAATGACCTCCGGATCAGGTGCATCAGCTTTTCTTATAAGAAGGGCGCCTGCCATCGGGATATTATATTCCTTAAGGTAGAGTTTGGTTGCCTGTTTATTGAAAGTGAGTGCAGAACAAAAAGCGCCGCAGCTGGTGTACGGCATCTGCATCATGTCAAAATACCCCTGTAAAAGTCCGTTCTCCCCCGGGGTGCCGTGTATTGCAACAAAGACTGCATCAAACCTTATCTTTCTATCCTCTGTCTCAAGGGTAAAGTCGTTTTTATCTACGCTTATGTAGCGGCCTTTGCTGTCCTCCCAGTACCAGTTGGTACCCCTTATCATGATGATATAAACCAGGTATTTGGGAGTTAATAGTTTTCCTACCTCTCTGGCACTTTTTACAGATATCTCATATTCAGAGGAATCGCCGCCGGCGACAATTGCAATTGTTCTCATCTTGTTTTAAATGTCCGGACAAAATTAGTGTTTTTTGGAAGCCATCAAACGCCGTTGCCATATTTTGTGTTATTGCAGCCAGAATAATGAAACCGCTCCGCGGTTGTTATATTTTGTGTTATCGTTACTATAATAATGTAACCGCTCCGCGGTTGTTATATTTGTTGCATCCTGTTTAACCCTAACCGCGCAGCGGTTCCATTATTATAGCGATTTTGTCCGAGTCACAATGGTGTTGAACCGCGGAGCGGTTCCCTCAATTCATCCATAATAAACGTCATAACAAGTCGATCCTTATGTTACAGAATGAAATTCCTTTTTCGCAGGATTCTGATGTCTGAAAGGCATTTCAAGGAATAGCTCCAGAATATATTCGTCTATTTATTAAAGAGATCCCTCGCTGGCCACACTATTGACAACATCTGAAATGTCAAAGAGTGAAGGTCCTTTTCACAGGATTCTGATGTCTGAAAGTCATTTCAAGGATAACTCCTGGATGTATTCGTCTATATATCAAAGAGATCCCTCGCTGGCGCTCGGGATGACAGCTCATTTTGTGTGGTGGGGGGAAGAAGCGGCGATTCGAACAAGTCATCCAGACTGTTAACGATAATCCTTTTTTCGAATCGCCACTTCTTCCCCCCTAAACTAATAAAACATCGTGTCATCCCGAGCGAAGCGAGGGATCTCTCTCTTAAAAGCAGTATTAAAAGACATATTAAATCTAAATAAAATACGTATTAAAAGACATATTAAATCTAAATAAAATACGTATTAAAAGACATATTAAATCTAAATAAAATACGTATTAAAAGACATATTAAATCTAAATAAAATACGTATTAAAAGACATATTAAATCTAAATAAAATACGTATTAAAAGACATATTAAATGTTTTAAAAAAAATATTTTTTGGCAAAATATGTCAGTGGAAAAACAACTTTCCTGAGTACCGTTGTGAAAATACAGGCTTTCACTGGAAGAAAATACGCTGATCATTGTATAAAAAGAAAATATTTTTGTTGTTGATATCTCTATAAACATCAGATGTATTACCTTTGAAAAAACATTCAAAAATTACTGATATGAAAAAAGGTTGCTTGATCTGGATTATCATCGGAGGTCTTCTGGCACTGATCGTGTTTTCAGTTGTCATTTGGGGTACTAAAGTTTATAACGGTATGGTTTCAAAGCAGGAAGGTGTTACGAGTCAGTGGGGTAATGTTGAAACCCAGTATCAGCGAAGGGCTGACCTGATTCCCAATTTTGTAAATACAGTAAAGGGAGCAGCAAATTTTGAACAGGAAACCCTTACTCAGGTCATTGAAGCCAGGGCCAGGGCCACTCAGGTCATAATTGATCCGACAAAAATGACTGCAGAGAATCTCCAGCAGTTCCAGCAGGCACAGGGTGAACTGAGCTCAGCTCTGTCACGGTTGATGGTTGTAGTGGAAAAGTATCCGGAGCTGAAAGCGACTCAGAATTTCAGAGATCTTCAGGTGGAGCTTGAAGGTACTGAAAACAGAATTTCGGTCGAAAGGAGAAAATTCAATGAGGTCGCCCAATCGTTTAACATATATATTAAACAATTCCCGCAGAATTTTCTTGCCGGGATGTTTGGATTTACAGCCAGACCCTACTTTGAATCTATGGAAGGCGCTGAAAAAGCTCCGCAGGTTACATTTTAAGCAATTACATTATATGGAAGTCAAAGCAGCTGCATTCTTTACAAAAGATCAGCAGGAACAGATCCGTGAAGCTATTAAACTGGCTGAAGAAGAGACTTCAGGTGAGATAAGGATCCATGTTGAGAGCAGGACTTCTGGAAGTGTTCTTGACCGGGCTGCCTGGATCTTTAAGAAAATAGGAATGCATGCAACTGAAAACCATAACGGGGTTTTGTTCTATCTGGCGGTCGCTAACAGAGAATTTGCGGTGATAGGAGATGGGGGCATTAATGCTGTTGTACCTGCAAATTTCTGGGATGAGATTAAAGATACTCTTCAGAAACATTTCAAATCAGGGAAATTCACTGAAGGACTTATTGAAGGTGTCCTGCTGGCAGGAAACCAGCTCAGGGAACATTTTCCACGGATGAAGGATGATATCAATGAGCTTTCTGATGAAATATCATTTGACGACCCGGAAAAACCGACAGTTTTATGAGCTACAGAACTATAAAGCAGAGCCTTGGGGTATTTCTGCTTATCATCCTGTCATTTAAAGTAAACGCCCAGGAATTTCCTGAAAGGCCTGTTCCGCCAAGACTTGTTAACGATCTCGCAGGAATGCTTTCAGGTAAGGAAGTTGAAGCTCTTGAGCGGAAGCTAGTGGCTTTTAACGACTCAACATCCACACAGATAGCAATAGTGACAGTCAGCGATCTTTCGGGGTATGAAAAAGGCGATTATGCACAACGGCTTGCCGAAAAGTGGGGAATAGGACAGAAAGGTCTTGATAACGGGGTCCTTATTTTAGTTAAGCCAAAAACCTCTGAATCAGCCAGGGGAGAGGTTTTCATTGCCCAGGGATATGGGCTGGAAGGAATTATACCCGATATCGTCTGCGCACAGATCGTCGATAATGAGATTTTGCCTAACTTCAGACAAGGCAGATATTTCGAGGGACTCGATAAAGCAACTTCAGTTCTGATGTCACTGGCGAGGGGTGAATTCCCTGCCGATCAATATGGAAAGTCAGGAGGAGGTGATTCAGGCGGATTTGGTATGGGAATATTTATTATAATACTGGTGATCATCATTTTATTTTTCCGTGGCCGCGGCGGGTCGGACCAGAGGCATATCAGCAAAAAAGGATTGCCTCTCTGGATGCTTCTTGCAATGATGAATTCCGGTAGCAACAGGCACAGCGGAAGCTGGGGCGGATTTTCAGGTGGAGGGGGATTCGGCAGCGGAGGTGGCGGCGGCGGCGGATTTGGAGGCTTTGGTGGTGGAGGCTTTGGAGGCGGCGGCGCCGGTGGCAGCTGGTAGTTAAAGGCTCAGGGCTCAAGGGCTAAAGGCTCAAGGCTCAAGGCTGCAAAATCCAGATCAAACGTTTTTCAGGGTGTTTCTAAAATTCGTAATTTTCTTACTCAATAATGATAACTTGCTGTAAACTAGCAGTTTTTGCCCTGTGCTCTACGCTCTACGCTCTACGCTCTACGCTCTACACTCTACGCTTAATTGTCCCTTCCTGAAAGATAATTTCTCCATTTATCAATAACACTCTTCATATCTGCCGGCAGTTCCGAATTAAATGAGAGTCTTTTCCCCGTTACAGGATGATCGAAGGCAAGCGATTTCGCATGCAAAGCCTGGCGCGGTAAAATCTTAAAGCAATTTCTTACAAACTGCTGATATTTTGCAAAAATGGTTCCCTTTAGGATCTTATCGCCACCATACTCTTCATCATTGAACAGGGGATGTTTGAAATGGCTGAAATGAATTCTTATCTGGTGTGTCCGTCCGGTCTCCAGCTTGCATTCCACAACTGAAATATAACCAAGGTTCTCAAGGACTTTGTAATGGGTAACAGCCGCTTTGCCCTGATTGGAATCAGGAAACACCTGCATGATCTTCCTGTCGCGGAGACTGCGTCCCACATTTCCGGTAATCGTTCCCTCCGGCGGCTCAGGAGTGCCCCACACAAGCGCAATATATTTCCTGTCGGTGGTACGGTCATAAAACTGTTTTGAAAGCCTGTTTAATGAAAACTCGTTCTTGGCGATCACCAGAATTCCGGAAGTATTCTTATCAATCCGGTGCACCAGTCCCGGCCGAAGTTCACCGGTCTGAAACAATGGCAGATCCTTAAAATGCCACATAAGTGCGTTTACGAGTGTGCCTGTATAATTTCCGTAAGCCGGATGAACGACCATGCCAGCTTCTTTGTTGACAACCACAACATCATCGTCTTCATATATTATATTCAGGGGAATATTCTGGGGTATGAGCTCTATTTCCCTTGGTGGTGATGGTAAAACAATCTGGACTATATCGCCGGGCTTTACCTTGTAGTTCGGTTTTACAGGATTGTTGTTGACAAGTATGTTGCCTGCATTTGCAGCACCCTGGATACGGGTCCTGGATGTGGTCTCAATACGGTTAGACAGAAATTTGTCAATCCTGAGCAACGACTGGCCCGGATCCACATTGAACCTGTAATGTTCAAAGAGCTCCTGCTGGTCATTAATTTCTTCTTCGCCCATTATGCGGTTACCTTGTTTTGATGAGCCTTTTATAACCTGTGGTTTTTCCGTTCATAGAAGTAATGACAGTATAGATGCCGGGTTTAAGTGAAGAAATCTCAATTCGCTCCATATAACGGACTTTTATCACCTCCCGGCCATAAAGATCAATTATTGAAACGTATGCCGAGGGAGACAGGGTCAATTCTTTTGAATAGAGATTTATAAAATTTGTGGCAGGATTAGGCCACAGGATGAAACTCTGCTTCTCAACAGGGTATGTATCATCAACTCCGGTGGGTCTGAGGCTTTTACCCATGACTGGCCTTATCATTATGCTGCCCTCTACCTGCGACTGCAACCATTGGCCGTTGAGCCAGTAGAACTGCCTTCCTTTATGGGGTGTATTGACATCATAGCCGGCATTTAAAAATGTCTCGGTGCGCTGTCTCCAGCCAATATAGAAAACGTCGTCAACCATAACCGGATCGGGCAGGTTGTAAGTAAAGAAACCGTTGATATCTGCGCCCTCCACAACCATTTGATCCGCTGCCGAATAAATAATGTCTCCGGGCAGATCACCCATATCGTTCCAGATCATAAGGTCGAATGCCCTTAAATTGCTGTTCAGGTAGCTGTCGTTAAAACAGATGCGGATCGCCCTGATAGTATCCTGGATGAACGATTTGAACCTGTACGCTACCATTGCCGTTCGCGAACCCTGACCGTTGATGCCATAACCACCCTCAGAGGTGCCATCATCGAATGCAAAATAATTATTGAATACCTGGTTATAATGGATAGTGTCATTCTCCTTGGGATCAAATTCATCAGTTATCAGGTAGCTTGTGATCCGGAACAGAGCCGAATCATTATTCGGGGAATTGAAGGTATAGATAAGACTCGCGTTATAATCGATATTTGTCAGAGGACTGATATTGGTTGCGCCTGCTGAGAATGAATGAGCAATGGTGTTGGTATTGACATCCCTTATTACAAAATTTCTAGTTACATTTCTTACTATTGTGTCGTTATTCCTGTAATGGATGGGAATTAATGATCCCATCTCCTGAAGGTAGATCTCTCTGAACTGCTTCCAGGGCATTGCCTCGTGGGTCTTGAGGATTGATCTCAAAGGTGTTCTGAAAGAAACATCTGCAAGTGAGGTATCAGCTGCATTCCTGTTGCGATCGAGATATACATAGTCAATATTCCAGTGATCACAGTTACCGATCATCGACGGATCGTTGATATTGGCGCTCAGGCTCGCCCAGTTGATGAACCGGAATTTAAAACCGCTTTTCAGGTACCGGGGATTCTCTATTCTTATGATCGCAGGCTTAAATTTTGGCTGGGCAGTTCCCTGTGCCTTCCATACCGAATACCATTTATCCTCCAGTGGAGCGTAGAATTGCAGGGTGAGGCTGTCAAAAGGTTCAGGCATGTCACCAAGACCGCCGGGCTGATAGTAAAAACTCAGCCAGATGTTATCAGCAGGACTATAATTAAGATTAACAGGTTGCGAGGTCAGGTGGTCAGCTTCAAAGCCAAATGATGCTGCTGTTTCGTACAGCCTTCCGGAATTGTCTATTGCATCGAGTGTTGCAATGCCTGTTGTTATCTGCTGATCGGTGTATGTGTTATTAATAAAAGCAAAATCATCACTCCAATTTGCCGGAGAGGGAATGTGTGACTGCCTTGAGAAATCATCAAAGAAGGGCAGCTCAACAGGAGCAGCCAGTCCCTTTGCCTGAAAGCTGATTTTATTTTTATTTTTTACTTCAATGTTTGTCTGAAGGCCTGTAATTACTTCCTGACCTGAAGTGATGACAGGGATGAGAAGGAGGATTGCAATATATAGGGCAAATTTCTTTAGCATCACTCTGTCAGAGCTGTCCCCTGACCATATCCGGTATCGTGTCAATTTTAATTTTTGCTGAATCATTTGGCAGCTTCGCCGAATCGACGGTGAGCCAGAGGTAAATTGATGAGCCAAGCTGAAGAGTTGCGTCAGCTCTGAATTCCGGATTTTGCTTGTAGACAAAGGCTGTTGCGGAATCTTTACCTGTTGAAACAGTATTGTCATACATTGATGTTACCAGAGTCAGCGAAGCTCCAAAAATCCTGTTTTTGGCCGATGCCAGATCGAGCCCCAGAAGATCGGGAACAGCTGTGAGCTGATTACTAAGCCCCTTGCCAAGGACCAGGTCGATTACGGAACCCTTTTGTATGGAATCACCTTCAGCAATCTCTTTCCCGTTGTACAGCTGTTTTATAACAACATCTATTGAAATGTCGGGAACATACCTTGGAGTCCCCATTTCAAGGCCGGAACTTTCTATGAGTGCAATTGCCTGCCGCTTTGGAAGATTGACAAGATTTGGCACTGCCACCATTTCGGGATTGAATGCATTGATTGTCAGCATAACATTCCTCCATTTTTTTACCTTGAAGCCTGGTTCGGGATTTTGTTCCGCTATACAGCCACGCGGCACTTCTGCCGTGTACACCGAGTCAATAATCTGATACCTGACTTTGCTCTTTTTGGCAGCCTTAACAGTCTGATCCATTGTAAGTCCGACAAAATCAGGGACCGGCCGGCTCTGTCCGTGACGGGTATAGAAGTTCATCCAGATGAGCAGGGTCATTATTAAAATAACAATGATCACAGCGGCTAATCCAAGATTCTTTAAAAATGATTTACTGAGGATGAAGTTTTTAAGGCTCATACCGGCATTCGAACTTAAATTATAACGCAAATGTATTGATAAAATTATAAACAGAATCCCGTTCCACAGGTTCAAAACCGGCGTTCCTGATAAGGGAGCAGATTTCATCTGTTGTCATACCCGGATTCTTCTCCTCCGAACCTGCCATGGAATAGATACGGGTAGTGTCGTCAATGGTGCCATCTAGGTCATCCGCGCCGAAAGAAAGGCTGATCTGGGCGACCTCTTTACCGGCCATTGGCCAGTAAGCTTTTATGTGCCGGATATTGTCCATGTATATCCTGGAAACAGCATAGTTCCTCAGATCTTCCATAATGCTGACCTCACCAAGATGCGCCATCGGATTATTGGCTTTTTTAAACTTGAGCGGAATGAAGGCATTGAAACCATGTGTTCTGTCCTGAAGGTTACGCAGTCTGTCCATGTGATCGATCCGGTGCGTATAGGTCTCAATGTGACCGTAAAGCATTGTTGCATTTGAAGGTATCCCGAGAGTATGTGCTGTTTCATGGATCTCAATCCATTTAGCGGATGAAGTTTTTTGGGGGCAGATCTCTTTGCGAATCTCTTCGTCGAATATTTCTGCACCTCCTCCCGGAATTGAGTCAAGGCCGCATCCTTTCAGCAACGACAGTCCTTCAGTGATTGTCAGTCCAGACCTGGTTATCATATAATCCAGTTCAATTGCAGAAAATGCCTTCACATGCAACCCGGGGCGATGACGTTTTATCATTTCAATAAGCCGGCAATAGTATCGGATATCTCTTGAAGGATGAACTCCGCCGACGATATGGACTTCTGTGACATCCTTGCCGTCAAATCTTCTTACAATGTCAAGCATGTCTTCCAGTGTGTATTCCCAGCTTCCAGGATCATTTTCAGGCTTATGATAAGAGCAAAACCTGCAGTTATATACGCATTTGTTTGTAGGCTCAATATGAAAATTCCTGTTGAAATATGCCCGGTTGCCATTGAATCTTCTTCTTACGCTTCCTGCAAGAAGTCCGAGCAGCGGCAAATCAGCCTTCAGGAATAATAATAAGCCATCATCAGGTGTAATGCGGGCACCGGCTGAGATCTTATCTGATATCCTTCTGAGTTCCGGATCGTTAATATTTTGTAACAGGTTTGTCATTTAAGAAAAGGTGGCCGGTAAAATTAATGAAAAAAAAGGTGCCTTGTCTTGAGGCACCTTTTTCTATATTAAGTGTTTTAATTACTTCAGTTTAAGTTCAGGAGAGACGGTAAGTTTCTTCCTTCCCTTGGCCCTGCGTGATGCAAGAACCCTTCTGCCATTTGGAGTGGACATTCTTTCCCTGAATCCATGCTTGTTTGCTCTCTTTCTTCTTGAAGGCTGGTATGTCCGTTTCATATCCGGTAATTTTAGATGTCCCTACTGTTTTATTTTGAGATCGCAAAGATATTTATTTTTTCTATAAATACAACCATTGCCATCTATTTTTCAAATTATTTGAGCTTGCAGAACTTACACAGAAAAAACTTACACAGAGTTCCACAGAGATATCACAGGGAAGTCGGCCCCTAAATCCCCTGAAGGGGACTTATAACCCCCTTTAGGCATAGCCAATCCTAAGTAATGGGATAGCTTATGAATCAAACTGTATGCAACTGATTTGCAATAATTTACATTTCCCCTCCTTTAAAAGGAGGGGAAAGTTATTTAATTGTTTTTCACCTAATTAAAAAATTAAAAGCTTAAAACTGGTTCTTAGGATCGGCTATGCCCTTTAGGGGACCGAGCGTTAAAAACTGGAGACTTATTTAAACCGGCAGGTATATAATCTTTTTAGTTTCGAAATAGGGTTCCGAAAAATACTCTTTTATCTCCCTTACAACGATTTTTGTTTTAAAGGATGCAATTTCACGCTCCAGATCGCCGCCTTTCAGACAGATGATACCGTTTTTAATGCTGTTACGGCTTAAAGGATCGACATTTTTTTGTGTAAGCTGTACAAATTCAGGGAATTCACAGACAGCCCTGCTGACAACAAAATCATATTTGCCTTTTTCCTCTTCAATTCTTTTTCTAAGAGGCAGGACATTCGTCAGACCAAGTTCATCTGCCACGGATGTTACAACAGTGATCTTCTTACCCATTGAATCAAGGAGTGAGAACATTGTTGAGGGAAAGATTATTGCAAGCGGTATTCCCGGAAAACCTCCTCCGGTTCCGACGTCAAGAACTTTTGTCCCGGGAACAAAGCTGATGAATCTGGCAATTGCCAGCGAATGAAGGACATGATGAACGTAAAAGTTTTCCATATCCTTCCTTGATATAACATTAATCCTGCTGTTCCAGTCCTCATATAGTTCTTTAAGTCTGTTAAATTGTTCGGCAGAGGCACCTGAAAGAAAAGGGAAATATTTTAACATTACCTGTTACCGGTTTTTAAAAATATGTTATATAACAGGTTTTTTGCCCTGAATAACTGGGCCTTGACAGTACCGATCGGTATTTTGAGCTCGGAAGCAATCTCCTCATACGAGTATTCCTTGTAGTACCTCAGTTCGATAAGCTGCCTGTAGCTCGGCTTAAGCTGGTTAACTATATCCCTGAGGACTGCAATTTTCTGGTCGTTAATAAGAGCTTCCTCCGGATCAGGAAGGTCGGACTGGATGTATACAGTCAGGTTATCAAGGTCATCTGCCAGCTGTTCAACAGGAGCGGGAGAGGTTTGTTTTCTTCTGATAAAATCAATGCAGTTGTTGGTTGCTATTTTAAAGAGCCAGGTACTGAAAGCGTAGTTCAGGGGTAAACGAATCAAGATTGCGGAAAGCTTTGCCAAAAGCTTCAATTGTCAGGTCTTCAGCATCTGAAGCGTTTCCTACCATTTTAAGGAGCATAAAGTAGATGGAGTCCCTGTAACGGTTCATCAGACTTGCAAAAGCCTTTTCGTTCCCCTTCCTTGCCATTTCCACGTTCAGGAGATCGCTTTTTGCCTTTTCTGATAATCCGGTGCTTACTTCCATCTGTTTTTGCGGGACCCCTCCCCAAGATTGGTTAAATAAATAACAGCATTCAGAACAGGCGAAATGATGTCATAAAATATTGACCATGGCGCTAATCCCGGCTCATTGAGCTTCTTCTGAACAAGTATTAAAACAACAACCTGTACTGCAAGCCTTACAGTGAATATTGCCGTAACGAAAGGCCAGAGGTAGAGGGATGAGAGAAGCACAGCAAAAAGAGCATAAAACAGCACCCTGGTCACCGGCTCGACTGTCAATATAACCTTATGGTTTAATTTGTAATGGACTGCGGTTGTCAGATGCCTCTTTTTTTGCTTGAACAATTCCCTGGTTGTTGCAGCAGGTACAGAGCGGGTATGTGTTTCCTGTCCAAATTCGACTTTTATGTTCTCACCAGTAGCATTTGAATTTACAATTAGATCATCATCGCCCGAGGCGAGCTGGCTGTGGGCACCAAACCCTTTATTCCTGAAAAAGAGCGACCTTCTGTAGGCAAGATTTCTGCCCACACCCATGTACGGATTGCCCCTGATCGCCATTCCCAGGTACTGCATTGCAATGAACATGCCGTCGGATCTTATGTATTTATTTAATAGACCCTTTTTACTAAAATAGCCACCATAACCCAGGACAAAATCTGTTTTGTCATCAAAATGAGAAACCATGGTGCCAAGCCATTTTCCTGTTTCGGGACGACAATCGGCATCGATAAAAAGCAGCAACTCATTCTTTGCGGCTTTAATGCCAATGAACTGGGCAAATTTCTTGTTATGTGTAAATTTTGGATCTTTTGTGATATTCGAAATCCTCAGGTTAGGATACTTCCTAAGGTACTCACCAAGAACATCATAGGATTCGTCATCAGAACAATCGTTGACCACTATTACCTCAAATTCAGGGTATTCCTGTTCAAGGACCGAAGGGAGGAATTCCCTTAAATTCTGTTCTTCATTCCTGGCGCAGATGATCACTGAAACAGGATCTCCCGGAGCGATTTTTACGGACTGTCTGAACAATGCAGGAGCCAGATAATAATAGAGATAGTAGAATAATTGTGTTGCGGCTGAAAGACCGAAGATTATAAAAAGTATCAGGAGAAACGAGTGGTCACCAGGTGTCATTTGACTTCCAAATAAGGGATCAATATTACTAAGATAATCTGAATGGTCAAAAGAGTGCAAACAAAATATCATTTGTTAAAACGGAAATGAGCTTCAAAAATTATCAGCATAAATTTTAACAGGTGGCTGAATGGATTACCTTTGTGCATCCGGAACAAAATTGATTTTATGTTTGAAATAAAGAGCAGGGATAAAGAGACCAGGGCTAGAGCAGGAATGCTGAAAACAGACCATGGCGATATCCCTACTCCGGTCTTTATGCCAGTCGGAACTGCCGGGACAGTAAAGGGCATTCTACAGAAGGACCTTCTGGACGACATAGATGCAAAAATCATACTTGGCAATACATATCATCTCTACCTGCGTCCCGGAACGGATATACTGAAAGCATCGGGAGGCCTTCATAAATTTATTGGCTGGCCGCGACCGCTTCTTACCGACAGCGGTGGATACCAGGTTTTTTCGCTTACAGGAAACAGGAAGCTAACTGCTGCCGGAGCTATCTTCAGATCTCATATCGACGGGTCGAAACATGTTTTTTCTCCTGAGAATACAATTGATATTCAGCGTATTATTGGTGCTGATATAATGATGGCCTTTGATGAATGCGCCCCATTTCCCTGCGATTACCGGTATGCAAAAAAATCAGTTGAGCTGACTCATCAGTGGCTCGACAGGGCTGTTGCCCGATTTAAGGAGACTGACCCTGTGTGGGGGTACAGTCAGTTTCTTTTTCCTATTGTCCAGGGGAGTACATTTGATGACCTGAGAAAGGAATCTGCAGAAAAGATCGCATCCGTTTCAATGACAGGTAATGCAATCGGAGGGTTATCGGTGGGTGAACCTGCCGAAGAGATGTACAGGATCATTGAGATTGTAAATGAGATCCTTCCCGAGGATAAACCAAGATACCTGATGGGAGTAGGGACTCCCGTTAATATTCTGGAGGCTATTGAACGGGGGATCGATATGTTCGACTGTGTAATGCCAACAAGAAACGGGCGTAACGGTATGCTATTTACGGGTGAGGGTATAATCAATATAAGGAACCGGAAATGGATAGATGACTTCAGTCCCCTGGATCCTGACGGCCCCTCGGCGGTCAGCCTTTATTATTCAAAAGCATACCTGAGGCATCTTGTGATCTCAGGTGAAATTCTCGGTGCACAGATATCCAGTATCCACAACCTGGCATTTTATATGCGGCTGGTATCTGAAGCAAGGAAACAGATTGAAGATGGTAATTTCAGACTATGGAAAAACCGGATGGTAAAAAAGCTGTCGGAAAGACTTTAGCCTCGCTTAAAATGAGAATAATCGACGGCTACATTATCAGGAAATTTCTTGGTACCTTCTTCTTTTGTATTATTCTGATCCTGACGATTGCCGTTGTATTCGATTTTGCCGAAAAGATAGATAATTTCATGGAGAAGGAGGCCCCGGTAAAGGCCATAGTATTTGATTACTATCTTAATTTCATCCCTTATTTTGCAACATTGTTTGCTCCGCTGTTCGTGTTTATTTCAGTCATCTTTTTTACCTCCAAGATGGCAGCAAATACTGAAATCATTGCTATTTTAAACAGCGGCATGAGCTTCAGGCGGATGATGTGGCCATATTTCATCTCATCTTTTGTTATCGCTATACTTACGTTCCTGCTTACCAATTTTGTCATTCCCCAGTCAAATCTGAAGCGGATGGCCTTTGAGGATAAATATTACAGATCGACTTCCAGAAGGGTTCCGGTAATGAACATTCACAGGCAGGTGTCGAAAAATGTTTTAATTTACATGGAATCGTTCAACCCGATAAGCCAGGCAGGCCGCAATTTTACAATAGAGAAGTTTGATGAATCGGGCAGGCTTGAATCAAAGCTCTCAGGGAACATGGTAAGATATGATACGACCAGTAATAAGTGGACGGTGATAAATTATTATCTCCGTAAAATCGGGGATAACGAAGATTCGTTGAGCAGAGGCGAACGTATTGACACCACTCTGACAATAAAACCGCAGGATCTGTCGCGGGGACCCGGATTTGTGGGGACCATGACATATAATGAACTGAATGAGTATATAGGCCAGCTCAGGCTTCAGGGCTCCGACGAGCTGAAGCTTTTTCTCGTTGAAAAACACCGCCGTATTGCAAACCCGTTTGCTATTTTTATCCTGACACTTATTGGAGTGTCACTTTCATCAAAGAAAGTGAGGGGTGGAATAGGAATGAATATCGGTATCGGTCTGGGATTAAGCTTCTCGTATATACTTTTCTTGCAGTTTGCGGCTCAGTTCTCAGTGAAAGGAAATCTTGATCCGATGTTGGCAATGTGGATCCCGAATATCCTGTATTCGGTAATTGCATTTATATTATATAAACTTGCACCAAAGTAACATATCGCTCATTTATATTAAAATTACACACTGATTCGGAAATCAGACTAAAAACCAAATAATAAAACTATACCTCAGTGAACAGAAAGATTAAAGAACTCCAGGAAAAACGTGAAAAGGTGTTTCTCGGAGGCGGTGAACAGGCAATTGAAAAACAGAAGGCAATGGGTAAGCGGACTGCCCGTGAACGTATTCTTGCTCTACTGGATAAAAATTCATTTATTGAATATGATTTGTTTGTTGAGCACGATGCCCGTGATTTTGACATGGATAAAAAGTCGCTTCCAAGTGACGGAGTGATTATAGGATCAGGAACTATCTACAGCGCCCCCGTTGCAATTTTTGCACAGGATTTCACCGTGGCCGGCGGATCGCTCGGACTGATGCACTCCAGAAAAATTACCAAAATCATGGACCATGCTCTGAAAATGAGAATCCCGCTGATCGGGATCAATGATTCGGGGGGAGCCAGGATTCAGGAAGGTGTAAACTCACTGGCAGGGTATGGCGAGATATTTTTCAGGAACACAATCTCAAGCGGAGTAATCCCACAGATCTCCGTCATACTGGGTCCGTGCGCCGGCGGAGCAGTCTATTCACCTGCTCTCATGGATTTTGTCTTTGTCGTTGATAATATATCAAAGATGTTTATCACCGGTCCGGAAGTTATAAGGACTGTTCTTGGTGAAGAGATCTCAATGGAAGACCTGGGAGGAGCAAGGGTGCACAGCGAAATAACAGGGAATGCCCATTTCTTTGCGTTGAGCGAGGATGAGTGCTTTGAACAGATTAAAAAGCTTATAACCTTTATTCCCTGGAACAACAGCAGGAAGGCAAAAGACGTTTGAACCCGGTGAACCAAAGAATACATATAACATTGAAAAGATTGTCCCTGACGACCCGACATTGCCTTATGATGTACAGGGATGTTATCAGGGCAATAGTTGATAATTCCGATTTTTTTGAGATAATGGAGCTTTATGCAAAGAATATTGTTATTGGTTTTGGCAGGATGGGAGGACGTACAACAGGATTTGTTGCTAACCAGCCGCTTGAGATGGCAGGTGTTCTTGATGTCGATTCATCCGACAAGGCCGCAAGATTTATAAGATATTGCGATGCTTTCAATATTCCGATAATCACTCTTGTCGACCTTCCCGGTTATCTTCCCGGGGGTAGATCAGGAACATGCAGGTGTGATAAGGCATGGGGCAAAAGTTCTGTACGCCTACAGCGAAGCAACTGTACCTAAATTGACGGTAATAATAAGGAAAGCATATGGTGGAGGATATATTGCCATGAGCTCACGACACTTGCGGGCTGATTTTGTTTTTGCCTGGCCAACAGCTGAAATTGCAGTCATGGGACCTGAGGGTGCAGCAAATATTATCTTCCGGAAGGAAATAATGTCGTCGGACGATCCTGATGAAACCAGAAAACAAAAGGTTGAAGAATACAAGTCCAAGTTCGCAAATCCATATGTTGCTGCTTCACGCGGGTATGTCGATGCAGTTATCGAACCTAAAGAAACCAGACGATTTCTAATGCATGCCATCGAAATGTCGGAAAGCAAACTCGCAACGCTTCCAGAAAAGAAACACGGACTTCCACCATTTTAATTAAATTGAAACACATGCCTAAAAGTATGGATGACGAGGAAAAACTGGGGATATTAAATATAAATTCAATTTCATACATAACCAGACTCAGCAGAAAATTTATTGGCAGAAAGTTTTATAAACCTTCTGATCCTAAAATAATTGTCAGTTTTATCCCTGGGACTGTGATTGACATACTGGTAACAGAAGGGCAGGTCATTTCAGCTGGTGATGACCTGATGATTGTTGATGCCATGAAAATGCAGAATAAGCTGAGAGCAGCGTCCAGAGGCATTATAAAAGAGATAAACGTTGCAAAAGGAGATAAGGTATCTAAAGGAAGTGTGTTGATGGAAATGAAATGAACTCACCCCAAATCCCTCACTGCTATCAGGATTAGTTCATTTTTAAACTGGAGACTGAGAAATTGACCAATGGTTAAATTTCTCCTTTATAGATAACATATTCTTTTAACATCTTCGGGTACTGCGGTTCCTCCGTAAAGATCCCATATACCGACGAACCGCTGCCGGACATTAAACTATAAACAGCACCTGATTCATACAATCGCTCTTTTAATATACCGATAGCAGGGATACTTCGTGAATACTCTTTTCTCAAAGTCGTTTAAAATAAGTCCTTTCCATTCTGAGAGTGGTCAGCTGATTACTTCATTCAGACTTACCCCTGAATTCGCAGGTATGAAGTACTCATAAGCTTCTCTTGTGCTTATGTGGATACCCGGATTTAAAATCAATATTTTAAAACCTTCCAGGATATTGCAACCGGTTCTAGGATTTCTCCCCTTCCGGTGGCATAAGCCGGTTTGTTCATAATGAAGAACGGACAGTCGCTTCCCAATCCAAGGGCAAAAGTTTTAAGCTCATCCTGACTGAGAGAGAAGCCGAAGTATTTGTTTAAGGTACATAGCATACATGCTGCATCCGATGATCCTCCGCCAAGCCCTGCGCCTGAAGGGACAGCCTTATGAAGGTGGATCTTTAACTCTGGGATTGTAAAAGCTTCACGAAGTCTTTTTACAGCCCTTAGAACCAGGTTTTCCTCAATTTTGCAGGGAAGATCAATTCCGGTAAGCATGAAGCAGTCATGCTTTGCCCCCTCCCCTCTGACCACCATCTCCATGGCATCACAGAAGGGAACTGGATAAAAGATAGTTTCAATATCATGATATCCGTCAGGGCGCTTACCTGAAATTGTTAATCCCAGGTTTATTTTTGCTTTTGGAAATACGACCATTTCCCGGTATTTATTACAAAAATACCTAATGGATCGGATTTTAGAGTCAGGGAAATGATAATTTGTCTTTTCAACAAGTTTTAAACACAAAATGTTTGTAAGAATAGGGTTTGATTTAGATTTAAAGACAGGTTCGTGTTTACCTTTGGACTACTCTATCTCTATTATCAACGCTTCATATAGATCAATAAATCAGTAACATAACATTGATGGTAAGACAAAAGACAAGCACCCGGCCTGTTATCACTCAAATACCCGATTTTGGAAAGGTCCCTCCCCAGGCAATTGACATGGAAGAAGCAGTCCTGGGTGCAATAATGCTCGAAAAAGAGGCTGTAATCACAATTCTTGACATCCTCAGGCCAGAGAGCTTTTATAAGGAAGCCAATCAGAAGATCTTTAAATCTGTCTCTGATCTGTCAGCAAGGGAGTATCCCGTAGATCTTTACACTGTCACCGAAGAGCTCAGGGCTCATAATGAGCTTGAAAGCGTCGGAGGGCCTGTCTACCTGACACAGCTAACTGCAAAGGTAGTCTCGGCAGCCAATGTCGACTTTCATGCCAGGATTGTAGCCCAGAAATACATTCAACGTGAACTGATAAGGGTCTCGACTGAAATACAGACCCGGTCGTTTGACGATTCGAATGATGTGACCGAACTGCTCGACTATTCAGAAAATGCACTTTTCCAGATTGCTGAAGGGAACATAAAAAGAGAGGTTTCCCCAATAAATCTCGTAATCAAGGATGCAATAAGGGAGATTGAGGAGGCAGGCAAAAGAGAAGATGCACTTGTAGGAACACCTTCAGGCTTTACAAAGCTTGACAGGCTTACCTCGGGATGGCAGAAATCGGAGCTTATAATAATTGCTGCACGTCCGTCGATGGGAAAGACTGCTTTTGCTCTTTCAATGGCCAGGAATATGTCGATCGACCACGGAAAAAAGGTAGCGATTTTTTCATGCGAGATGTCATCGATACAGTTGGTAAACAGGCTGATAATTGCAGAAACAGACATCCCCGGTGAAAAGATAAAGAACGGTCGTCTTTCGGAGGATGAGTGGAAGCAACTTGATACCAGGATTAAGAAGCTGGTCCAGGCACCGATCTTTCATTGATGATACTCCTGCAATCTCAATTTTCGAACTCAGGGCAAAATGCCGCCGTCTGATGGCGCAACACAAGCTTGACATTGTGATAGTTGACTATCTCCAGCTTATGTCAGGACCGGAAAATGCAGGCAGCCGTGAACAGGAAGTAAGCAATATTTCAAGATCGCTCAAAAGCATTGCCAAGGAACTTAATGTTCCGATACTTGCACTTTCACAGCTGAACCGCTCGGTTGAGATGAGAGGGGGAACAAAGCGGCCGCTCCTTTCCGACCTCAGAGAATCGGGCGCTATAGAACAGGACGCCGACATGGTGGTATTTATTCACAGGCAGGAGAAGTTCGGAATCCCTACTTTCGAAGATGGTTCATCAACAAAAGGAATTGCAGAGATCATTCTTGCCAAAAACCGTAACGGACCTGTTGATGATGTCCGCCTCAGGTTCCGCGAAGAAAAGGCCCAGTTCCTCGACATTGATGATTTTGATATAGAAGCCTTCTCGGATGTAAAAGAGGGCTCACCGAGTATTACCCTGGGTTCAAAGATGAATAAGGATAAACTGAGACAGCTTGGCGGCGGTTTCGACCAGGAAGGTGATATGCTGAATGAACCTCCTTTTATTTAGTATCAGTTAAGACGGAGGGTGAATTTGACACCGAAATTTGAGTATTTCATATCCCGGAATCCGGCATAGACTCCTATTTCTCCCAAAAAGAAAATCTCACTTAAACTGTACCCGATCTCCGTATAGGTTGTCTGAAAACGCGAAGCAAGAAAAGAAAAGGACAAATTTTCACGGATCAGAGTGTTACTGAATCCCGGTAAAAGCTTTAGAAGGATGTAGGGAGCTGTGTATTTGATATGAGCTTCACCAAAGGCTTCGGGAGTGCTGAGGGAATAATATTCCGGAAGCATGAAGGCATCATCATAGTCATCTATAAGGACTATTACAGGCTGGGCATTAAAGTGAAAGAAATCAAAGTAGGGGACATACCTGTTGTCTGCAAAGGCTCCGGTCCTGATCTTCCACCTGAACTGGCTGAAAGCTCCGATATCGCGACGCCGGGATACTTCAAGCATGAACATGTCGAAGTTACGGGTCCGCTCCGGTATTGGTCCGGAACTGTTAACGGCATGCTTCCACGTGAACTTTAAGACAGGCCAATCTGAACCCCGGGGTATTTTGTTCCCATTGCTGATCCGGTATTTCTGGAAAGGCGTAATTGTAACATTTGTTACAAAATCATAATGTCTCCCATCTGAAAAGTTCACCGGTGCCAGGTATCTGTTAACTGGTATGTTATCTGTATATTCCTTTTTTGGATTGAAAATTGAAAAATCAGTGTTGTTCCCAAGCAGAATCCTGTTTTCAAAACCGGCGCTGAATTCAAGGTTAAGTCCGTTCCTGACCTCTTTCCCATAACCTATCCTCAGGTATCTGCTTTCATAAAGTTTTAAATAATTCTCTTTAAATACCAGTGAGGAGACAGTGTTTAGAAACTTGTTTATTCCGCCTGCGGTGTTTAAATCGGTACTTGTGATTCCCGAGCTGATAAAGAAACGACCGGGCTTCATACCTTGTGAAGAGTAATCTACATTTGCCCGAAGCATTAACTTTTCCCTGCTGAAACCATACCGGATATCAGGATATAGCGAAAGTGAATTCCCGCTTTTATATCTTTTTGAGAACCTGAAGTCAACTCCATAAACGAAACCATCGACAGTATTAAAACTCAGGTTCTTCAGGTCGAACAGACCGCCGTTTGTAAAACTGAATCCGGAAGTATCCGACCATGTATGGCCAAATACGATATTATCAAATGTCTGCCTGAACCTGCTTCTCTTCTTATACCCTGAGTCAGGGAGTGTATCTGCGGTTGACTTCAGGATCCTTGAGGCTCTCCTGATGCTGTCGCTTGTTTTCAGGGTCCGCAGTTCTATCTCCGACAGGGGAATAGGCCTGATTTCAGCCCAATAGGCGCTGTCCTTTTTACCAGCATCCTTCTCGATGATATGTTTTACATTTTCAACTATTTCAAGGTTTTTTTCAAGTGAATCCGCAACACTTTTTTCAGATTCTTTTTTCATCAGATTGGAAAGCTTTATCATATCGCGGTTTGTCATCTCCTCCTTGCTGAGGATCTTTTCAATCTGCATGGTGGTTTTTGATCTGACAGTATCAGGGACATTATTTCTTCCCGGTGATACAGAGGCCAGGTCCGATGGTTTTTGAAGGTTCGTGTTTTGTCTTACCTCCAGATATTTTACAGAGCTTCCATATCCGGCGTCGGCCCTTATTCCCAGGATTGCGAGACCGATGTCGAACTGGTGGCTGACGGGCATCCAGATATCTTCCTCTACAGGTATGTACAATTCCCTTACCCTTATCGTTCCGGCAAGATTCTCGTTGGTAAGGTCAACGCTGTGCAGGCACCAGAGATCATCCACTATGTAAATTGTTCCTGAAAAGAGCTGCTGGCTTTTGCGCCTTGGGATTACCTCAATCTTATCGACAACATATTTGCCCTGAAGTGAGGCCCCAAGGTATTTGAATTTATAGTATGAAAATGCCTGTGGTGACAGGGGTGATATTGCCATATCGACAAGAACCGGTTGATAAAAGCTTGCCTGGATATAGTCCATGGGAGAGATGTCGTTTCCCTCTTCAGGGAAGGAAGTGTTGAATGAAATTACTTTCTGAACATATTTGTCAGGAGCTGTGAATTCAATTTCATTATACGATTCCATCAGGAAGGAATCTCCCTCCTTCAATACCCTTGAATTTTCTTCCGGTTTCCCCCCGGCCGAAACCGAAGTGTTCCTTTCGGAACTGTTCATTCTCATCGTTTTCTGAAGCAGCTTTGGTATTCTTTTTATTAAAAGATTTCCTTTGAGATAAACATTCGCCTTGTAGTAACTCACCTGGTTCAGATAGTATGGAGCAAAACCTATCGCCCTTCTCATAATTACATAAGCGGGGTCCTCACCTGAAGGCGTTATCAAAACTTCCGGAATCTCATATAACTGTTCCGGCAGGATTATGTCGCGGATTAATGTGCTGTCTGAAAGTCCGATATTTACAATCACCGATTCGTACCCGAGACTCTGGTAGAAAACAGTATATTTACCCGTAGGAAGCTTTATCTCGTAATCCCCTTTTGCATTTGAAGTTGTACCATGTTTCAATTCCTGGATGAAAACGGTGGCGTATTGAACAGGCTGGCCTGATTTATCTGTTATCCTTCCTTTAAGGGTCTGTGATTCAAGTGAAGATGCAGTAATCAAAGACAATAATAAGACCTGGAATAGAGTCTTTGTAATGATTATCCTATGACCTGCAAATGAATGGCTCATGATTTATCACCGGCAACAATAATAACGATTTCGCCTTTCGGGGGATGTGTTGTAAAATATTCTGAAAGATATGATAAGGTGCCCCTGACATTCTCTTCAAAGACCTTGGTGAGTTCCCTGGCGACGGATGCTTCCCTGTCAGGACTTAAAACCGAAGTAAGATCACCAAGTGTTTTCACCAGCCTGTAAGGTGATTCATAAAATACCATTGTCCTTGGCTCTCCGGCAAGTGCTGTCAGCCTTTTGTTCCTTCCTTTTTTGGGAGGAATGAACCCCTCAAAACAAAATCTTTCACAGGGAAGGCCGGAATTCACCAGGGCAGGAATAAGAGCTGTCGGTCCGGGGAGCGTCTCTACCGACAATCCTTTTTCAAGGCAGGTCCTGACCAGCAGAAATCCGGGATCCGAAATTCCCGGAGTACCAGCATCTGATATCAGCGCTACAGTCGTACCGGAAGCTATCCTGGAGCAGATAGCTTCGACACTTTTATGTTCATTGAACATATGATGCGACTGAAGCGGAGTCATTATATTGTAATGATTTAACAGCTTTCTGGCCTGACGTGTATCTTCGGCAAGAATAAGATCAACCTGTCCCAGCACTTCAACAGCCCTGTAGGTAATATCCCTGAGGTTGCCGATTGGTGTGGGGACCAGGAAGAGTTTACTCATTGGAATGAAACTTGCGTTTCACCAGGTCCATAAGCTGCCTTAACGCATCGGCATCTGTATCGTCCCTTTTATAATCTTTAATCAAAGCAGTGGCATCGTTAAGGTTTCCTGCAGAATTGAGCTTATGAATAACATCATTATACGATTCAGCATCACCGTTGAAAATCTCCCTTATGAAAAGGAACCTGTCATTGATGCCTATCGCTTCAATAAGATTTGAAACAGGTTTTGTTTTAAAAATATCTGAAACATCATCTTCATGCTTAAGACTTGCAAGTTTTTCATTGAAGCTTTCACTCATGTTATTGAACTGGTCAGCGAGTATGGAGTTTTCCATGTGCTTCTTTACAACTGGTTTGGGTTCAATTGCCATCTCAGGAGTTATAGCCTGTATATGAACCTGGCTTATTTCCCGCCTGGATTCTTCAGGAGTAATTATAAGTTTAACGACCGGTATTACTTTTTCTTCGATGAATTCTTCCTTCCTCTCTGCCTTTACCGGTTCATTTTTAATCCGTTATTACTTCTTTTTTTTCAGGCTTTCTTTCCTTCCTTCCCTGTTTCTCTTTCGTACCTGCATTGAGCTTTTCATGCAGATCCTTAAGCAGTGCAATGACCTCAGCCGCGCTTTTGCATTTCGACTTTGCCAGTTCGATCTGCAGAGCCGGAACTCCGGGATATTTTTTCAGATCATCGATAATATCCCTTACTTCATTAAGATCTTTTATGATAATATCAATCGTAGCGTTTAAATCCATGCTGTTTGGTGTAATAATAACAAACCATTTTATTATTTTGCAAAAGTAAACATAATTCTATAAGTCATAACGGAATAATTTTACATTTAGCATTCTCCAAACCTACATTAATTCAAGATGGATTTTCTTGAGAATACATTCAGGACGAACGCCAAACGGGGATCGGTTGAAGTTATTACCGGTTCCATGTTCTCGGGGAAAACCGAAGAATTGATCCGACGCCTTCGAAGAGCCCAGTTTGCCGGATTGAGTGTTGAGATCTTCAAACCTTCGCTTGATAAGAGATATTCTGAAAACAGGGTTGTTTCGCATGATGAGAAATCAATTGTTTCGACTCCGGTTGACAATTCATCTGCTATAATGTTGCTGGCCGCAGGAGTTGATGTTGTCGGTATCGATGAGGCGCAGTTTTTCGATAACGCGCTTGTGGATGTCTGTAACAGTCTGGCGGATAATGGAGTAAGGGTTATCGTTGCCGGGCTTGACATGGATTTTTTGGGGAACCCTTTTGGTCCCATGCCTGCACTCCTTTCGGTTGCAGAATTCATAACCAAGGTGCATGCGATATGTGTAAAATGCGGGAACCTTGCGCAGTATTCCTTCCGGAAATCAGAAGAGGCTCAGGTAGTGTTACTTGGTGAAAAAGACAAGTATGAACCCCTGTGCAGGCAGTGTTACAGGGAGGCATTAAAAAAAGGACAGGAATGAGGCTGACATCTTCAGATATTGCAGGCATCGTCAAAGGACAGCTTATTGGTTTGCCCGATCTGATTGTTACTGAAATAGTTACAGACAGCAGGCAGGTGAGCTTTGCAGAGGATGTTGCATTTGTAGCATTAAGGGGTAAGAACCATGACGGAAGCAGGTATATAAGCGCTTTATATCAAAAGGGGGTAAAAGTCTTCATTACAGGTATTCTTCCCGATAATTCTGAGGTTTATAAAGATGCAGCGTTTATTCTAAACAACGACACTACTGCTGCTCTTCAGATGTTGGCTGCCCACATACGACGCGGTTTTAGTTTTCCGGTGATTGCTGTTACAGGAAGTACCGGAAAAACAATAGTTAAAGAGTGGCTGGCGGATGTTATCGGACTTACAGCCCCGGTCGTCAGGAGCCCGAAAAGCTATAACTCCCAGATCGGCGTTCCTCTTTCAGTGCTTAAGCTTGATAGTAAATTCAGGTTCGGAATTTTCGAAGCCGGCATTTCATTGCCTGGCGAGATGGAGAAACTGCGCACGGTTATTGACCCGGACATAGGGATAATAACAAATATCGGCGATGCCCACAGTGAAAATTTTCCTGATAACAAGACGAAGGCGATTGAAAAGCTGAAGCTGTTCTTAAATGCCAGGATGATAATCTATTGCAGCGATCATTCTCTTATCCGCGATCTGATCCTCAACGACAGCAATTTAAGGAACAAGGAGCTTATCGACTGGTCTGTCAGTAACCCTGAAGCAGGAATATTTGTAAAAATGAGGAAAGTGACCGGCCTGACAATTCTGGAAACTGTATACAGGGGCAACCGGTATAACTTTGACATTCCATTTACCGATCGTGCCTCGGTAGAGAATGCTATCACCGTTGCTGCGGCATGCTTTGCCCTGGGAATAGAACCTGAGCAGATCAGGAAAGGAGTGTCGGAACTGGTGTCGGTTGCCATGAGGATGGAGATGAAGAACGGAATAAACAATTGCCATCTGATTGAAGATTTTTACAATTCCGATCCTGGTTCACTCGGCATGGCCATTGAATTCCTGAAGTCACAGAAAAACAAAAAAACCGCTCTGATACTTTCTGATTTCATTCAGAGCGGAAGAGACGAGAGAGAACTTTACAGTGAAGTTGCTGAGCTTGTCAGGAAAACAGGGATTGACAGGTTTATCGGGATCGGACCTGCGCTCACGAGGAATAGCCGTGAATTCAGAACGGGATCCAGATTTTATTACTCCACAGATGATTTTATCCGCAGCTTCAGAAGCGCTGAATACAGTAATGAAATAATCCTGCTCAAGGGAGCCAGGATCTTTGAACTTGAGAAGATTGGTAAATTACTTGAACAACAGATACATATAACCGTCCTTGAAATAAATCTGGATGCCATTTCGCATAACCTGAATGAGTTCCGCAGGCTTCTAAACAACGAGACGCGGATAATGGCCATGGTCAAGGCTTTTGCTTATGGGGCCGGACCTGCAGAGATTGCAGGCCTGCTTGAGTATCACCGTGTCGGTTACCTTGCTGTTGCATATACGGATGAGGGAGTAGAGCTGAGGGAAGCAGGTGTCACTCTTCCGGTTATGATAATGAATCCCGATCCTTCTTCGGCTTCGTTGATGATCAGGTATAACCTGGAGCCGGAAATATACAGTTTTTCATCACTTAAGGACTTTACGGAAGCTGCTTCAAGGCATGGCCTCTCTCAATACCCTGTTCATATTAAAATAGATACGGGAATGCACAGGCTCGGTTTTATGAACGAGGATATTGAGGACCTTGCCGGCAGGATAAATAGCCTTGACTGCATCAGGATCGCCTCAGTGTTTTCGCATCTTGCAGGAAGCGAAGACCCTGCTCTTGATGAGTTTACACACAAACAGGTAAGCTTTTTTCAGGAGGCTGTCGTAAAGATCAGAGCTGCCGTAGGTTATCCGTTTCTGAGGCATATTCTTAACACTGCTGGAATTGTGAGGTTTCCCCAGTACCAGTTTGATATGGTACGACCAGGCATAGGGATTTACGGGGTAGGAAATTACAACGGAATAAATCTTCGTCCGGTCAGCCGCTTTAAAACAAGGATCTCACAGGTCAAAAAGATCCCGGCAGGCGAGCCTGTCGGATATGGATGTGCTGATATTTCATATAAGGACCGTATTATAGCAATTCTTCCTGTAGGTTATGCGGATGGTCTTAACAGGAAGCTTGGAAACGGGAACGGTAACCTTTTTATTAAAGGAATAAGGGTACCGCTGGTGGGCAACATCTGTATGGATATGTGTATGGCAGATATTACGGGGTCCGGTATAGCAGAGGGTGACGAGGCAGAGATTTTTGGTCAGAATATTTCAATAGATGAGCTTGCCGAAAAATGCGGCACTATTCCGTACGAAATACTCACATCCGTACAGGGAAGGGTTAAACGGGTATTCTTCAGGGAATAGACTCTGATCACTGTCCCGATTCGCTTATAGCTTCGAGCTTTGTAATGTTCAGGATCATAATCTTCCTTCCGTCCATTTCGATTAGCCTTTCAGAGACAAAATTCGACAATGTGCGGATAGCGTTGGAAGTTGTCATGTTTGAGAGGTGGGCAAGATCTTCCCTTGTAAGAAGAACACGAAGAGTTCTTCCATCAGCCTCAGATCCGTAGGTATCGCGGAGCAGCAGGATGGACTCTGCAATCCGTCCCCTGACATGCTTTTGAGTAAGTGATATCAGCCTGTTGTTTGAGCTGAGCAGCTCTTCAGAAATCACCCTTATGAACTTAATTGCCAGGTCAGCATTTTGTTTGAGTATCTTCGAAAGGATGTGCTTCCCAAAGATTACAATGGTTGAATCTTCAAGCGCAGCCACAGTAAAAGGATATTGATTCTCTGAAAAAAGCGACCTGTACGAAATGAAATTCTGAGGTCTCAACATCCTTATTATCTGTTCCCTTCCACCAGCTCCCACCCTGAATACCTTGGCTTTTCCCGATGCGAGACAAACCAGTCCGTTGGTGCGGTCACCTTCGCCAACAATTATATCTCCCTTTCTGAAATAAGCGACATCGTGATCCTGATCTATCGCCTCCTTATCTGCAGGAGAAAGCCACTTGAAAATTGAGTTTGGCCCTTCAAGACAAATATCTATATAAGGATCCGTATATTGCATTTTCTGTACTTTAGTATTTGGCTACCAATGGCATTCTTCTTCCGTCGCCGAATGCTTTTGATGAGATTCTCAAAATCGGTGGCGCCTGATATCTCTTATATTCATTATAGTTAATCATCCCCAGGACCTTTTCCAGTACTGATCTGTCACATCCGTTCAGTTCGATTTCATTTACAGGCCTCTGGAGTTCTATATACTGATGCAGGATTGAATCGAGTATCTTATATTCCGGAAGGGAGTCGGTGTCGAGCTGGTCTGGTTTCAATTCAGCTGAAGGTGGCTTGGTGATTATGTTCTGAGGGATAATTTCAAAGTTCCTGTTGATGAAACGGGCAAGCTTATACACGTCTGTTTTATAAACATCGCCTATCACCGAGAGTCCTCCTGCCATATCGCCATAGAGTGTTCCGTATCCCACAGCAGCTTCGCTTTTGTTGGATGTATTGAGCAGGATAAAGCCGAACTTATTTGAATAAGCCATAAGCAGAATCGCCCTTATCCTGGCCTGGATGTTCTCCTCGGTTACATCCCTGTTTTTCCCGTTGAAAACCGGTGCCAGCAATTCCTCAAATGCTGAGAAGGGTTTTTCAATATTTATGATTTCATAACTTACATTAAGCCTCTTAGCGAGCAGAACTGAATCGCTAACCGAATGTTCTGAGGAGTAACGCGACGGCATCAGCAGGACACGTACATTTTCCTGTCCAAGCGCCTCAACAGCAAGGCAGAGACATACTGCCGAGTCAATTCCTCCTGAGAGCCCCAGAACACATTTTTTAAAGCCCGTTTTTGAGAAATAATCGCTAATCCCTGTGATAAGCGCTTTATGAATAAGTGCAACCGGCTCCGGCTCAGGATTTTGAACAGGTACGGTATCCGAAAAAATATCATCTGTTGAGAAAGTCTCAATACACTCCTCGAAGTAATTCAGATGGCGGAAAATTTTCCCGTTCCTGTTTATTATTATCGAAGCTCCATCGAAGATAAGCTCGGTATTAGCCCCTGTCTGGTTCACTGATATTACAGGTAACCTGTACTTAATGGCTTTTGAAATAAAGATGTTCTCTTTGGCTTCGGTCTTAGTATAGGAGAAGGGTGAAGCTGAAATATTTATGACTATGTCGGGATTTTGCTTTGCCAGCTCCTCCATTGGCGAAATTGTATAGAGCCTGGATTTCTCAAATTTATTGTCGAATGGTTGTTCATCCCAGAGATCTTCGCAAATTGTAAGCGCTATTTTCAGCCCTTTGAATGTAAATGTAGAGAAGCTTTTCTCCGGCTCAAAATAACGGTATTCGTCAAAGATGTCGTATGTCGGGAGTAATGCCTTGTTAGCAGAATACAATATCTGTCCTTCCGAAAGGATAAGCGCCGAGTTGTAAAGCTTCTTGCCTTCCGGCTTCCTGTTAAAGGTAGGGGAGCCGACGATTGCTGCAATCCCCTTGCATTTTTCCGCTATTTCAGCAACAGTCCGGCTGCATTTTTCAACAAAGTCGGCGTGGTCCAGGAGGTCAAGCGGCGGATAGCCAGGAATACATAGCTCAGAAAAAACCACCAGATCAGCCCCATCTGCCTTTGCTTTATTGATTGCCCTGCATATCAGATCCTTGTTACCGGAAAAATTTCCAACATGATAATTAAGCTGTGCTATTGAAATCTTCATACTGTGCTTCTAGAAATTAATTCCGAAAATGAAATTCAGGAGCTTTTGTGAGGTTCGGTCCACTTCCTGTTCACTGACATCTTTTGTTACGTCAAGAAAATTGTTCTCAAAGCCCAGCCCGAGGACCAGGGAAATATTTCCATCTATGGAATAATCAATACCGGCATTGAAATGATACCCGATGTTAAACCTTCTAATCTCGGTCATGGCTTTCTGCCCTTTTACATCTATAGATGGAATATCAACCCTGCCCCGGACAACTACTTTCGGGTCCAGGCCAAGTTCCCCAAAATAGGAGAAGAGTCCCATCTCATAGGTTTTAAACTTTAAACCTGCAGGAAAACGACAGATAACGGATGTGGTAAACAATCGGATTGTTGGCGGCTACAGTTGATGTGTGATCGGGAAATCTGAAAAATGTGGGCTGGCTGCTAACCAGCCTGCCGCCTGAACTGAGAAAGCTTATCCCGCCTGTAGCTGAAAACCTGTCACTTAAGTACTTTTCAGCTGTTATATTAAAGTTAAATCCCGCCCTCGCGCCTTCATTTTTTACTTCATCTATGTCGGTTTTGAACCACGATATCAGAGGGCTTACATAAATACCAACCCTGTAATCCTGGGCATTCGCCATTTTACCTGAAAGTAAAAAGAACGACAACAATAAGAGAGCCCGGTTTCCTGTTTTTAAGCTTTTAAATGATCTCATATCTTAAGATTAATTACATAGTCTGCTTTGATCCTCAACCGGCACTACGAAATCCCTCCGTCAACTTATTTACAGATCACAAAATTAGCAAATAATAAGGAAAGTCAGAGATACGTTATTAATTGTCACAATTAATTCAAAAGTAGCTATTTTAGCCTGTAAATTAACCTCATGAAATTCCGGTACTTCGTATTACTTATCGTGTTGTTGTTAATCACACTCTTCTCTTCGTGCAGGAGGGATCATTATAAGGTCAAAACATCTGACATTAAGGTTGATATTGTCATCAACCGGCTTGAGAAGGATCTTTTTACCACTGACCCTGAAGAGATCCCGGAAAAGATCCCCGGGTTGAAAGAAAGGTACAATGGATTTCTGCAACTGTTCAGCTTTGTTATCAACACGGGAGATATTAACGCTTCGTCGTTTGGAGATTTTCTGGTCAGATTCTGCACCGACAGGCAGAATCATGATGCTTACGAATTAACAATGAAGCTGTTCCCTGATGTTGATGACATCGAAAAGGGCCTGGAGGATGCTTTCCGTCATTATTTGTATTACTTCCCGGGTAAAAATGTACCTGAAGTCTATACCTGCATTACAGGATTCAACACCAGCATTATAACCGGAGATTCTGTCCTCGGGATCGGGCTAGAAAGGTACCTTGGGGCTGACTGCAAATATTACAGGCAGCTCGAGATCTATAATTACCTGTCTGCCAGGATGACTCCGTTATATATTCTTCCCGACTGCCTTTATGGGTGGGGCGCTTCGGAGTGGGATTTTGGCATGCTAAATTACCCCGAAGACAATGTGCTTGCGGAAGTGATCCATGAGGGGAAGCTGAGATATTTTGAGAAATGCATGCTGCCTGAGACTCCGGACAATATATTATTCGGATTTACACCCGATCAGATGAAATTCTGTTTAAATAATGAAGCGAGGATGTGGCTGATACCTGGTGGAGAATGACCTTGTTTTCAGTACCGACAAGTTCACCATCAGGAAGCTTGTCGGGGAGGCTCCTTTCACGAGTTACTTTACCAATGAATCACCAGGAAGGGCTGCAGGCTGGATCGGGTTCAGAATTGTTGAGTCGTACATGATGAAAAACCAGGGAGCAAGTTTAAGCAACCTTATGGAAAATACAGATATTCAGGATATCCTGGAAAAAGCAAAATACAACCCGAAATAAAAAAGGGGGCTCATGCCCCCTTTTTTGATCATACAATTTCTTATTCGGGATGAATAGCCTCTACGGGGCAAACATCAGCACATGCACCGCAATCAGTGCATATATCGGGATCAATTTTATAGATGTCACCTTCTGATATCGCTTCAACAGGACATTCATCAATGCAAGTTCCGCAAGCCGTACAATCATCATTAATTTTATAAGCCATTTCTATTTATTTTAATTAATTTATAATACCAGTCCTGCAAACATATTCTAAATTTTTCAAATGAAAAAGGATCTTTGCAAGAAAACTGAAATTTCTCAATAAACAGCCGGGTTTTCTGTACTGAAATTAAGTATCAGCCACGACATATTTGCCACGCCGGTCTCA
This sequence comes from uncultured Bacteroidales bacterium, assembly GCA_963849615.1. GTDB lineage: Bacteria > Bacteroidota > Bacteroidia > Bacteroidales > VadinHA17 > LD21. The sequence goes on along the minus strand of CAWKIC010000011.1, from coordinate 28,312 downwards.
AGGCCTTCTTCGTCCAAATCAAATTCCGGGGTGTGCAGCTTTTTCATTTCATTGTCTTTCTTTTTATTCCGACTCTGAAATACAAAGAAGGTGCCAGAGATGAATAAAAAGAAAAATCATCTGAACTCATCCGTGTTTCCGAAAATATTTCCACCTTTTCTTCCCCCAGTAGTTCCCTGCTCAGTCCGGCGGCTCTCGCTGTAAGCGCTTCATTATTCATAAGAACGGGGTATCCTTTTTCGATCCTGACATTAATGGTCACCCCTGTTGCCCGGGCAATTTCATCAGATACTGACAGGATTAGTTTCTGGGCCTCCAATCTCCAGTCCTCACTGAAAGTCCGGAAAGTGCCTGCGATCTCAACAGTTTCGGGGATGACGTTTGTTGCCCCTTCGCCGGTGATCTTACCTATGCCCAATACGGTGGGGATCCCGTTCTCTGTCTGTTTTCTTACAACTTCATCCTTCAGCTTTACTATTAGTTTTGATGCAATATAGATCTGATCGGTTGTCAATTTGGGATGAGCCGCATGACCTCCCTTCCCGGATACTGTTATATAGATCTCGTCGCATGATGCCATATATTGGCCTGAACGGTATCCGACTTTTCCTGTTTCGAGCTCGGGAAGTATATGCTGGGCGAGAATGATATCGGGTCTGGGGGCATTCAGCTCCCCCGAATCTATTATCAATTTTGCTCCTCCGGGTGATTTCTCCTCACCGGGCTGAAAAATAAAGAGGACTGTTCCTCCAAAATGACTTTTTATATCAGATATTACCCTGACGGTACCAAGGAGCATCGCCATATGCGCATCATGCCCGCAGGCATGCATCCTGCCAGTATGGATACTTTTATAGGGGGCATTATTTTTTTCCGTAACAGGCAATGCATCCATTTCTGCCCTGACAGCTATCACCCTTCCATTTTCCCTTAATCCGTCAATCCTGGCTATTATCCCTGTATCTGCAATACCGTTCCGGAAGCTGATATTGTACTTTTTCAGATATCCCTCAATAAATGAAGCGGTATTATATTCCTGATATGATAATTCAGGATTTCTATGAAAATGGCGGCGAAGTTCAATAACTTCATCTTTAAATAAAAATGATTTATGTAAGATAATTTCCTTTATCCCCGTCATGTCAATATGGTTCGGTATTTTTAAAAGTCGAGGCTGAACGACAGATAGAATATCCTTGGCAGAACAAATCTGTTTTCGATACCCCAGGCCCAGTCGGCCCTTATAAAGTATCCCATCAACTGTGCTCTGAGGCCAGCGCCGAAACCAGCCACGATGGGTTCCCTGTTTGAATTAAGGGTAACGGTTACGGGTCCGTTCCTGAAAACTTCAGTATCATAGGCATTATCTCCCGACCAGGGGCTTTTACCGGTCCAGGCGGTGCCGATATCTCCAAAGCCGACTACCTGAAGGCTGTTCAGGAAATTAGAGCGCAAGGGATGACCGGCAAAATATCTTATAAATGGCCATCTTATCTCGCTGTTTATCAAGGCGAAACTATTTCCGTTCCTTATGTTCTGGGTAAAGCCCCTCATATTAGTTGCAAGGGCCTGAAAGCCATAGTTCTCCCTGGGACTTACAGGTATAGTATTGTCAAACATAGGATATTTGCTGAAAAGATACCCCATCCAATTATCAACCCCTCCGAGATAATACACAAGTTTTGTCGGCCCGAACGAGGTGCTGGTAGCAAAACGGTTTGCCCAGATCAGTTCCCTGTGGATTCGTGTATAATGCCTGAAGTCGGCTCCCAGAACAAACATATCCGTTTTTTTGCTTGTTATCTGGCGGTAGTATTCACCGAAGATCTTAAATCTTGTACCAAAATAGATATTCACACTCCGTTTGCGGGTATTGTCGTAGATGATTTCACCTTTAAGGCTTGCCCAGTGTTTGGAGAATGAACCTGCAGCAAGTGATGCGATGTCTCGTGACAGAGTAACATGACGGTCGAACCTGTACGCCAGCGTGCCTCTAAGCGCAAGCACAGGAGTTATAGGTTTGGCAAATGACAGGTAAACATTGTGGGTGTGCGATTTGAACAGATCAGTATCATTGGTGCTGAAATAGCCCTGCCGGTGGAAGATCAGCTGCTTGTCAAACTTGCCTTTAAGGTTCTCAAAGCTCAGAAGGTATTCGTTGCTGTCGAAATTACCCGAGAACCTGAATCCTGCCGTCAGCCTGTAATCTTCAAAGAGATCAAGGATTCCGAACCTTGTCAGCATATTTATGCCGGGGTTAAAGTATGGCGCACCGCCATTGAATACCTGGTAGGAATTATTCAGGAATGTGAAATCGATCTGGTTGGCAACATAATTATTGTAAAAGGAGGTCTCATAGATCCTGATAAGGGGAAGATCGATCACCCCGGTATCAAGATCGATGTTCATGTACTCTTTCCGCCACTGCTGTTCATAAAAGTTCTGTTTTTCTTTTTCGAAGATATAGTGGTTTATGTCGATCGGTTCCTTCATCGTGAAGTATTCGTACAATGGTTTGGTGAGAGTATCCCTTCTTTTCTTGTCCTCTGCAATAAGCCACTTCCTGATCTGGTCTACGCTGTCTTTTTTATGGAATAGTTTATCCTGTTCCTTCCTGAAATTACTTTTAATTATTTCGTTTGCAGGCACAGGTTTCAGATTGCCCAGGGAGCCTTTCCTCAACTCGAATTTGCTTTTCTTGAATATTACTTCCCCGAAGTTGTCAGAAGCATTTAAAACCGATTGATCCAGAATATTACGGTCATAATTGGTTACCGGGACTGAATTTATAAAATAGCGGTAATGCGTTGTAGTGTCTACAAAACTTATTGAACTGTCAAATACGGCGGTATACCTGTTCAAAACCCCATTTTTGTCGCCGATGTACGCGAACCTGTTCCTTCCTGTCCCTGAGGCCTGGTACCTGCTTGAGTACTGACCTTCTGACAGGCGCATCAAAACATTATTTTTAGTGTCAACATTGTAAGTAAACAGGTCATAGTTATCCGATATTTTTTCAAAAGGACTGCCTGTATTGGTAAGGGTATCATTTAACCGGTTTGAAGAGAACACAATATCACCCGGGGAATTCTTCAGATATGAAGGATCCAGGTCATCGGCAACATCCCTGGTAATTTGTTCATTAGTGCCCGATGATATTGTATGGACATAAATATCGGTAATGGCATCTTTTACTGCCGAGAGTACAATTTTTGATCCTTCGGGGGAATAGTCAAAGCTCAGAACTTTATCGAAATAAAGCAGATTCCTCTCTTCAGTCTTTTTCTCATCAATCCTGTAAAAATAAATTACCATCCCGGCCTTTTCCTCATTTATAAAGGTAAATATCCTGCTGCTTGGATGCCATGCTATTACGGGGTAAGAATTATCGGTCTTGTGTTCATATTTTGGTTCAGCCCTGAAAATTACCTTTTGTTTCCCCGTGGTCTGGTCATAGAGCCAAACCTTTTTTCTTCCCCAGTCGTTAGTAACGTAGGCTATATATTTTCCGTCGGGACTGATTTTTACCTGCTGGTATACCTGTTCCTTCTTTGATTTCCTGACAACATTTTCATCTTCGGCAGGAAGATTCCGGTCGGCCGAATATTCCTGATTATAATATTCTTTCCATTCTTTAAGCAGATCCTTAAGTTTGACCCCGAGGACATATAGAAATCCGTCATCAATATTTTTATAGACTTTGGTCAGATAGATAATATTGGGCACGATCGCATCTCCGTATTTTCTGCCAATAAATCTCCAGAATGACTGTCCGGCATAAACCGCGTCATCAAATTCAAGATGACTTATTTTTTTATATTTGCCTGATTTTATCCCGTCCTTGACTCTGTTTTCCACATCATAGTCCCAGCCATAGGAAACGTAGTTGATAAGGCCTTTAAGGTACCAGTCGGGCATATAGATGAGGGAGGAGCTGGAAACACGGTCCCTGAAATCAGCATTATAAAGCATTTCGTTGATTATGACCTCAGTAATCGATTCAGCTATCTGCTTTTGAAAAGCAAGGTGGTCACCTTCATAATACAACATTACCTTGTTCTTTATTATCCGGCTGAACCCTCCGGTGTTATAGCTCTCTTCATCAAAAGTTACCAGGCCTATATTCGACTGGCGGTATTCATTGTTCTTATTATAAATAATGAATATCAATCTTTTTTCAAGAGTGTAATCAAAATAATCCTCTATTTCGTCAAGTTTTTTCAGTGCAAAGTCAGCCGTAAATTGAGCCAGATCGCGCCCGTATTCATTAAAATAGCAGTCAAAATCTTCAAACCTGTAATACGACCAGTAATAGTCATAATACTGGACCCGGTTCTTTCCGAAAGGCATCTGAAGACCATTATAGAATTGGCCCTCCGCTTCAGGGAAGAACATGCATGCAATTATGATAAATAAAAATCTGTAAGTATTTCTCATTATCAATACTTTCAGGAAACAGGACGGATATTGACCCGCAAATTACGTTCCAAATGGCCATAGCCACATGACAAAACTAAGATATTCTTTAATAAAAAGAATAAGAAGATCAAACTTTATTATTTTTGCATAGAAGTTAATCATTGTTTAATTTGGTCTGATATTTGTAAATCAGTGAGAAAATAAATTTGATAAAAACTTGTTATATAATCGTTTCAACAAATTATTTTAAAAACGGTTTAATTCTGATAAGGATCCGGAAAACAAAAACTTAAAAATATGAAAAGTTTAATTTTGTTCCTGACATTTGTATTTGGCGGAGTATTGATCATTGCTCAGCCTGCTATGAAAGTATCATCTGCTGAGCACGATTTCGGTAAATTTAAGGAAGAAGCAGGAAGACAGAAATATGATTTCGTGGTACTGAACACGGGAAACCAGCCTCTTGTAATTCAGAATATTGTTGCATCGTGTGGCTGCACAACGCCGGAATGGACAAAGAGTCCGATCCCGCCAAAGGGATCGGGAACGGTTACTGCAATTTACGATCCGGCGAACAGGCCCGGCCCCTTCAATAAAACACTCTCCGTCTATACAAACTCAAAACCTGAAATTACGGTCCTTGTTATAAAGGGGGAGGTTGTTGCAAGAGAAAAAACTTTAGATGAACTCTTCACATTCCCTGTAGGTCCGGTTAGATTTGAAAGCAATCATCTGGCATTTACAAACATAAAGAAGAATGAAAAGAAGATCAGGGTAATGCAGGTGGTTAACACATCCAGGGAGCCTGCCACCATCGAGTTTGACAATGTTCCTGCTCACCTTATGCTGAAGGCAAATCCCATGACGCTGAAGCCGGGACAGAAAGGTCTTATCGAGGGTACCTTTGACGCTAACAAAAATCAGTCATGGGGAAATGTGACAGATATGGTAAAGCTCAAAATCAATGGTGTAGTCGACCAGAAGGTATACTATGCAGTATCGGCAAACCTTGTTGAGGACTTTTCAGGATTATCAAAGGATGAGCTGGCAAATGCACCGGTCTTTAAAACTGAATCAACAACCAAAGATCTTGGCAAAATCCAGGGTTCAACTGCCAATGACGTTGAATTCAAATTTACAAACACAGGTAAAAGTGACCTGATAATCAGACATGTCCGGGCCACCTGCGGTTGTACCGCCGTTCAGCAGGGTGTACAGGGACAAGGGATCAAACCGGGAGAATCCAGCGCCATCAAGGCTGTATTTAACTCCGGCAGTTACAAGGGGAAAGTTACAAAGGCCATCTATGTTTACACCAACGATCCGAAAAACTCAGAAGTCGTTCTTATGCTGAATGCCGATGTTGAACAGGGGACTGCAATAAAATAAGATCTTTGGAAGAAGGTTCAGAATTTAAAAGCGCTCTTAAAGTTCAGCAGGGGATACCTCAGCCCCCCAGTGTGAATCCTTCCGTACTGACTGGTGCAGGCAGAAAGAAAAGAAAAAAATATTCAGTAGGTGAGTATGTTTCCGGTATTGTTTCGGGGAACAGGACTATTCTGAGTCAGGCTATTACCCTGATAGAAAGTTCATTGCCTGAACATTACAATAAAGCCCAGTCAATAATTGAAAAATGTCTTCCCTTTAGTGCAAAGTCTGTCAGAATAGGTATAACAGGAGTTCCGGGTGTTGGGAAAAGCAGATTCATCGAGACTTTCGGATTGCATGCGGTGAACACGGGAAAGAAGCTTGCAGTGCTTGCAATTGACCCAAGCAGCGAGCATACCAAAGGAAGCATCCTTGGCGACAAATCAAGGATGGAAAAACTCAGCATCCACCCTCATGCCTTTATCAGGCCCTCACCATCAGCAGGAACGCTTGGAGGTGTTGCAAGAAAGACAAGGGAAACAATTATACTTTGCGAAGCGGCAGGTTTTGATACAATTCTGGTGGAGACTGTCGGGGTGGGACAGTCCGAAACAGCAGCCCATACAATGGTCGATTTTTTTCTTCTTCTTATGCTTGCCGGAGCCGGCGACGAACTGCAGGGGATAAAACGGGGGATCATGGAAATGGCCGATACCATAGCCATAACCAAAGCAGACGGGAATAACATAATATCAGCATCAAATGCAAGATCAGCATTCCAGAATGCTCTGAATCTCTTTCCTGCACAGCAGTCAGGATGGAAACCAAGGGTGGTCACCTGTTCGGCAAAGGAGAATACAGGTATCAGCGAAATCTGGGAGCTTATCATGGATTATGTTGCCTTCAGTCAGAAATCAGGTTATTTTGAGGAATTAAGGAAACAACAGGCAGTAATAAGGATGTACGACACAATTTCTGAATACCTTAACCATTCCTTCTACAACCACGATAAGGTCAAACTGCTCAGACCGGAACTTGAACAACTGCTCTACCAGGGGACTGTTACTTCATATAAGGCTGCCATGAAGCTGCTGGATAATTATTTTAAAAAATAAAATAATGACAATAATGCATATCTTTGCGCGAATTGAAAAAGTCTACTAAAGCCAATATTCAAAATTAATTTACATGAAAAAACTATTGTACATGATTTCAGCTGCAGTTTTTATTGCTGCCTGTTCAAGCGAACCTCATTATACCGTTAACGGGAAAATTGAAGGAGCTGACAGCGTCACTTTCATACTGCAGAAAAGGGACGGGGCAAATATTGTAAATATTGATTCTGCAGTTGCCAGCAAAGGCTCCTTTAAAATGAAGGGCGGCGCCGTTAAATATCCCGAGATGGTGCTTTTGGTTGTGAAGAATGCCAGGATGAGGACTTCATTTTATCTTGAGAACTCAGAGATAACTATCACAGGAAAACTCGACTCTCTTTTCAGTGCAAAGATAACTGGTTCAAAATCGCAGGATGAATACCAGGGCTTTGTTGATTCCAATAAAGTTCTCAATGAAAAGTACACACAGATCTATAACGAATACCAGACAGCAAGCCAATCAGGTGACACAGCCAGGGTTTCACAACTTGAAAAACAGGCAGAGAGCGTTCAGAAGGAGATGACAACTCTGCAAAAAGATTTTGTAAAAAACAATCCTGCATCATTTGTTGCACCTTCAATATTAAGGAGTCTCAGCTATGAGATGGAAGGTACCGAAATTGAGTCATATATAAATGCAATGGATACTGCAGTTGCCAGCACCCCGATTGTCAGGGAGCTGAAGGAAAGAGTTGAGAAGATGAAAACTGTGGCAGTTGGACAGAAAGCGCCCGATTTTACACTCAGCGACCCTGAAGGAAATCCTGTCTCCCTTTCTTCAAAATTCGGCCCAAAGCTGCTGCTCGTTGATTTCTGGGCTGCATGGTGCGGTCCGTGCCGCAGGGAGAATCCAAATGTGGTTAAGGTTTACAAGGAATTTCACAGGAAAGGATTTGATGTATTTGGTGTTTCACTTGACCAGAAAAAGGACGACTGGGTAAAGGCAATTTCGGACGATAAGTTAACCTGGACCCATGTTTCCGATCTGCAATACTGGAATAATGCAGCTGCAAAACTATACGCTGTGAATTCAATCCCTGCAAACTTCCTTCTTGATGAAACCGGTACAATAATAGGCAAAAACCTCAGGGAAGAGGAACTTTATAATAAAGTTAAAGAAACACTGGGAGAATAATATATAGGTGTGGTCGGGGGTTGGTTCGTCTCTCAGGCACCACTCGCGAGAGCGTCTGTCCTGCAACTAAAAATTTATTTCTTTTTTTCTTTTACTTTCTTTTAGCCGTAAAAGAAAGTAACAAAGAAAAGCGGCCGGAACCGAGCGAACATTACAAATTCAGTTCGCGATAGCGAGAGGATGAAATTTCGCGAGCTCGCCGAAGGCAAATGATAACTTAAGCCATTCCCTACGCCCGCTACGCATGCCATATCGGCGCTCCGGGAATGGCTTAAGTTCGCGCCATTTCCGGTTTGCCTTCGCACCTCTGCTAATTATGTAACGCTTTAGGAATAAAGTGGAATGGGTCAGGCCATTTGCGTCTGATGGTTTTTGATTTATTAAGCAGCCCTATTGCACTTCCTCTTTACCAAATTCTTCGCCGGTTTTTACCTCTTCAAGAATAAATCCGGTACCACGGACGGTACGGATATCAATACGTTTATCCTCCGATATATACTTTCTCAGACGGCTGATAAATACATCCATACTTCTGCCGAGGAAATAATCATCCTCGCCCCAGATCTCAGTCAGGATATCTTCGCGTGCCAGTATCTTGTTTTTATTAATTATAAAGTACTTTAACAGCTGTGCCTCTTTCAGGGTAAGCTTCTCTTTGGTGGAACCGCTGAGAAGTTCAAGAGTATTGAATTTCAGGACTGTGTCTGAGACTTTGTACTCATCATTCATTGAGGAATATGCCCTCTTCAGGATATTGTTTATCCTCAGGATAAGCACCTCCGGATCAAAAGGCTTGGTGATATAATCATCAGCGCCAATCTTTAAACCCCTTACAATATCTTCTTTCAGGCTCTTTGCAGTAAGGAAGATAATGGGAACATCGGGAGATGCTTCTTTTATCTTTTCACCGAGAGTAAAGCCATCCATTTCAGGCATCATGACATCGAGGACGCAGATATCAGGTTTACTCTCATTGAACCTGTCCCAGGCTTCCTTACCGTCACGGGCAAGTGTTACCTCGAACCCGCTGATTGAAATATATTGCGACAGGATATTCCCGAAGTCCCTGTCATCTTCAGCCAATAAAACTTTCATATCCTTTATATTAATAGGGTATTGTTACTGTAAATATACTACCTTTTCCGGGTTTGCTGCTAACTGTTACGTCTCCGCCATGGGCTTCCGCAATTTTTTTCACATAATAGAGCCCAAGACCAAGTCCTTTGTATTTATGTATGTTGCCGGTTGAAGCCCTGTAGAACTTGTCGAACACATGTTTCTGATCATTTTTACTTATTCCTATTCCGTTATCGGCCACCCTGACAAATATTTTGTTGTCTTCAGTGAAGCCTTCAATCTCAATAACAGGGTCCTTTTCCGAGTATTTCACTGCATTTGAAAGGAGGTTGTTCATGAGGGTCGTGAAATATACTGTATCAAGATCAACTTCAGCGCCATTAAAATTGTATTTTTCGTCAAGTGAAGCACAGTTTCCGCAGCCAGTTTTGAAGCTTCCGACAATTTCATTCATGAGCTCCTCGAACTTTACCTGTTTTTTATCAAGCTGGAACTGGGTTCTCTCCCACATGCTTATTTCAAGGATCATATTGATCAGCTGATTAAGATGCACACTCTGCTTGCCAATCATTTTGGCTGTTTCCAGTATCTTTTCATCGTTCGATCTTATCTGGGGCATTTCAAGTGTCCTGCCTGCAACTGTTATAGTTGAAAGGGGCGTTTTCAGCTCGTGGGTCATATTATTGATGAAGTCGGTCTTAAGATTTGACAACCTCTTTTCCTCCATAAGGTTTTTGTAAGTTATCATGAACAGGCCTACAACAACCAGGATGCTCAACAGGCTGAGTACCAGTGATGCGGATGTTTCCCGCAATATAATGTTCTGCTTGTCGCTGAAGTCAATGAAAAAATCAAAGTCGAGCCTGAAATTGTTTTCTTCATAACGTTCGCCCTTTACATATATTTCAGAGACGCTCGTTCGTTCCGGCCTGCGCCGGCTGGTACCCTGCGGGGAAGGTCTCCTGTTGACCCGGCTGGAAAATTCTTCACTGACATAAACCGGGATTACGGTATCAGCTTTGAGGAGTTCGAACCGGTTAACTCTTATTTTATATTTGAATTTACTGTCAACGCCGTTTCTTTCAAACCAGTTTGAAAGAAATTGAGAAAGGTCCTGTTCCGTATTAAGGGCTGTTGTCACAAAAAGCAGCATATCCCTCTTTTTTGCCGCAATAAGTGAATCATCTGTAATTTTGGTAATTTCATTTACCCATTCGGCTGCCTGTGCTCTTATTACCAGCCTTGCAGTATCAAAGCCATCTGTTCCCCATCTTCTGTTCATGACCGAGAGAGCATCCTGTGATTGCAATCTGTACCTCAGGTTGAACATCTCATCTTTCTGCCACCACACACCACTAATGATAATGATCTGTACGGTTGCGAGCATAATTATCGACAGAATACCAAAGAGCAGGATGGTATTTCTTTTTTTCATGTTTTCCTATTTTCTCAAATTTATTCAATTTATCGATATCATGCGATTACCCAATAAACATTAACCCGGCGTTAACCTGGCGTTAACACAGGGATAATAACACGGGCACTATCTTTGATAATAGAAAATAAAAAAGGCAGTCATGAAAAAATTAAGGTTTATTTTAATAGTTGGTATCCTGGTTTCCGCCGGTTCTTTTTATCAGCCTGCAATGGCGCAGGAAAAGACACGCGAGGAGAAGCAAAGGGAATTAAAAATGCAGGAGGAGATCAAGGCACAGAAGAAAGCCCTTGCTGAACAGAAAAAGGCTCAGGAAGAAATTGAGAAAGCTCTGGAAGATAAGATGGAGCTTAACGAGGATGTAATGAAGGATACGAAGGAGCTGATGGATAAAGCTTCAATTGAGGTTGCCGACAAGTACAGGGATTTTGTTAAGGTTTACAGGGACAATGGAGACACGAGACGGCGTTTTGAAATCGCCGGTGAGCCCTGGGTTTTCTCTTCAGGAGGGGAGCCCTTCATGTTTCATTCAATGGTCGGTGGCGATAATGAGAGGACTACCTGGGATTTCACTAAATCATTGAAGGAGAATTCATTTTCAGGGGACTACACATTTGATGTGGAACCGACGGCAAACAGCGTGGTAATGTCAGTTAACGGCGATTGCAAGGCAGGCGACATACGTATCAAAATAATAATGCCCAGTGGCAAAATTTATTCAGATATTGTTATCGATGAATTTGGCAATCTCAACTGGAGAAAGTCATTTACAATATCTGAAGAGGAAAACAAGGATAAGGCAGGAGCGTGGAAGTTTAAGATTGATGCAGACAAAGCAACAGGTTTTTTCAAGATTTCTCTTCAGACTTATTAATTTTTCATTCCAGGTTTGGAAGGAGGCTGGCCCGTTTGGAAGCCTCCTTTTTTTTATTCTGACCTTGCAGACGTCTGGCCTCCTTTGATGCTCTCTACCCTTACAGTGAATTTTGAGCCGTCTTTTACAATCCATCTTACATCCACGTGCTGGTAACCCTCAATATTTGCTATTTCAATACGTCGTGGATTTTTCTTTTGTTCCCGTGTGATATTCCTGTCAGGATCGGTAACAACCATGCCTGCAATTACATTTCCCCCTTCAAGAGAAACATAATCGGGAGCGTCGATACCGTATCGCAAATTTGTTCCCGAATGAGTCGGTATTAATTGCTTGTTGGCAATTGTAGCGGTAACCTCCTTCAGCCCTTCCGGGAGATTCTTTACTTTAATGGCCGATACTTCAAGCTTTGGAGTTACCCAGGCATTATATATGCAGAAAGCAGCATTGCGGTGGGCATCGCTTTCAAGTAAAAATCCCGGGTGTGTCCGTCCGAAATTTTTATTGAATCCACCTATTTCAATCTTCCCGTACAAAGGATGGTCAACTTCCTGCCACGGGACAAATGCATCTTCGAAAAGCAAAAGCCTGTCAAACTCATACGGGTCGGTATTGGCGGTATCGTAGAACATCAGGTATTCATTCCATAGCTCATTTGAGAAGACATAGCTTCCCATTGCACCATACCACCAGTCGAGCTCTCCTCCGTAAACGGTGTACATATCTTTCCAGATGGTAATAAATTTATATCCGGGGATTATCTCCTGGCCTTTTCTGCCGATAGTATTCATGACAAAATCATCATTGCGGGTATAAACTTCAGCTCCCCCACCCTGGATCGAAGGGCCTCTTAATACCAGTCCGCCCGAATTATGAAATGATTGCGCTCCCGTAATATTCCGGTGCTTAAGTCCGAAATCCCTGACTGCCTGGTTCTCGGGATATGAAAAGGGGTATTTTCCTGCTCCCTGCTGCACATAGGCTGGTTCCCAGTTGAAGCCATAATCACGGTTAGGATCATAACCTCCTACAGGATCCTCATTTACAAGTCCGTCGCCATCATTATCAATACCTTCCAGGCCGAGTACTTCATACTCTCCTTTTTCGCCCGGTGGAACACGTATCATCATCCTCGGATCCTTCAGATCGGTCCTGTAGGTTCCGAAAGGGCTTTTCCTTCGCATCTGGCTTATTATCCCATCCTTATTCAGATCATCATACCTGTCCTCATCGTAAAGTCCGTCACGGTCGTTATCAAGGGGTACGAGCCCTGACCTCGGTGAGGAGGCGCTATTTGGTTCATCCATGAAATATTGCCTGGCATCCGGATTAATAGTTGGCAGGATATAGAATACCTTGTCTTTCAGAAGCTGGTTTATAAACCCGTTTTCATCGTACATCTCACAGAGGTACCAGGCTGTGTAAAGGGCCATCTCAGTTCCCTGGATCTCGTTCGAATGGATATTTCCATCGATATAAAAGCCGGGCTTCAGGGAAGGATCCTGGTTCTTCTTTTCTGAAATGGTGAGGGCGATAATATCCCTTCCCTTATACGATTTCCCGGCTGACTCCATAGTTACCAGGTCGGGGAATTCCTTTGCCAGCTTCCTGCACAGATCTGCAATGCCGTCATAAGTATTATACTTGTTCCACGAAACCTGTACCTTTGGATTTGCAGGGGAGCCGGCAGCCTTAAAGAACATTTCGGGATTCTGGGAAAAAAGCGCTGGTGATATCGTCATAAAGAAGAGGACCAGCAGTGAGATTAGGATATTTTTTTTCATGACCGGATTTTTTCCTGTTATTATCTTAAATCGACTTTAGCAGAAGTGCTTCCTGTATTTGCAGCTCCTGCAGTTATAATTACCGGGCCTTTACCTGAGATGAGCCAGCTGAATTCAGCTGTTTCATCTCCCTGAAGCCTTTGCACCCTCTGTACCTTGAGCCCGCTGAGGATAGACTGACCTTTTCCCTGATCAAGAGTGATCCTCATGATCCGTGTCCAGATATTCTGATCGCCTGCTTCGGCGCAGGTGGCAAAGATCCCCTTGTTGTGAACTTTGAGAGATAATCTGAAAATATTTTCTCCGGCATCTTCCGTCTTAATGTCGAGTATTTCAAGTTCGGGATGCATCGAGGCAATTGAAGTTATGAACTTATAATGTGCTGTTATAAGATCTCCAAGGGTATCGGCCGGAGGATTCATAATGACGAATGGTTTTAAGCCGCCTGCTTCTGCTTTTTTCCCGGGAAAATCGGGATGGCTGATTTCGGTCCAGGGGATGAAAACGTCATTGATCCCGTTTTTTTCTGCAAACTTTAAAAACGTCGCCTCCTGGTTTTTGCCCTTTTCCACCGGGAACCACCAGCCCGGTGTGCCGAAACTGTATCTTCCATAATGGAAATATGCCCACTCCATAAAATTCCCCGGTGAGGAAACTGATGCAGGAGCTCCCTTTGCCCCTGTAATTTCATGGTATTTTTCCGAAACCAGCTTATTTAAAAGTTCATCGGATCCGAGGATTGAAGTAAACTTCCGCGACATGCGCATCCGTCCCTGGTCAGGCCCCTGTGGTGGCTGCGGCGCCTGATCCGCTCCTGAACGTTCGGTACGTTCCTGCGATTTCATCGGTTGACCAAGGTTATCCTGGGGTCCGAAGGTAAAGAGAGCATAAATATTAAATCTGTCGTACAGAAAATCCAGAACTGCTTTAACTTCCGGTTCCGATACCGGATACATACCTGAGCCTGCCCCAAATTCTTCATAGTTGTAGGTCAGGTTCCGGTTAAAGTTTACCCCGCCTTCTCCATCTTCATTCCACCTGCTGTCCTTATCATTATCAATTCCTTCACTATAAACCAGATATCCGCCCGTCTGGCCTTTTGAGAGATCGGCCCGGACCATGATTCTTTTATCCTCATCAGATTCTATATATGTGCCTGCGGGATCCTGAATGCGAATAAGGGAAATGTAACCATCCTTATTCAGGTCTTCGCAGGGGTCCTCGCCGAAGGTGAAATCCCTGTCATCATCTGTTGACAGGGAGTTTATATTCCTTTCATATTTCAAAGCCGAAAAATATGTTTCCGAGGCATCGGGATTAACGTCGGGGAGGATATAAAATGTTATTTTATTAAGAAGGTCTTTTGTCCCGGCTTCAGCGGAGTTTTCAAGGATGTTAACTGCAAATCCTGCTGCCAGTTCCCTGCCGAGGATGTAACTGCCTTCAACCCCTCCTACAACAGCAACAGCCGGTTTATTTTCAGTTTCACCGGTTCCGACGGTTACAAGCCAGATATCTTTCCCCCCTGCAGTTTTGGCAAGGGATCTGAAGGAGCACATCCCGGGATATCTGGTTACGAGAGCTTTTAATTTAGACGTAAGCTGTTGATGATCGGCGTATTGAGCCTGGCCGGAAGCTATAGAAGTACAAACCAGGGCTGATAGTGCCGTGATAATTAATTTCAACTTTATCTTCATACCTGTATTATTTGTTGCTATGAGGGAGGATTTTCTTTTAATTGCTATCAAAAATAACAGATATTAATTTATTTCCAACACTAAACCTTTTCTCCTGTTATATGTTAAATTTGTAATCTGATACAAAATACCAGTAAATGAAACTATTATTCTACTTTCTTCTGCCAGTTTTTATTATTTCTTGCGGAAGAAAAGCGAATGACCAGGGAAGCGGAATAATCACTGTCAGCATACCTCCATTTAAATATTTTGTTGAAGAGATCGCAGGCGATAATTTTAAAGTGAATGTTATGGTCCCTCCCGGAGCCAATCCGCATATATATGAACCATCACCTGATCAGATAAATAAGCTGAGCAGATCAGTTGCATACATAAGCAATGGTTACCTGGGTTTCGAGTCGACATGGCTTGACAGGTTCAGTGAGATAAACAGGAACATGAAGAGACTTTCGCTGGCTGAAGGTATCGAACCGATCTTTTCTGAACATCATCATGAGGGAGATCATGGAGAAGGCGCTGATCCGCACTATTGGGTTTCACCTGCATGTGCACTTAAAATGGCGGTATCCGTCAGAGATCTGGTGATAGATCTCGATCCGGAGAACAGGCAACAGTATGAGGCGAATTTTAATTCTCTCTCTGAAAAAATAGCAGTTGTCGATATGAAAGCGAAAGAACTCTCTCTTTCCGGACGAAAAAAAGCCTTTATGATCTACCATCCCAACCTGGCATATCTTGCACGCGACTATGGTCTTGAGGAAATAAGTGTTGAATATGAAGGCAAAGAGCCATCACCTTTACAATTGAAAGAGCTTATCGACCGTGCAAGAAAAGAGAGTCTGAAAGTGATTCTGGTCCAACGGGAGTACGATACTAAAAATGCAAAAGTTATCGCGAATGAGACATCTTCGGAAATAGAAATAATTGATCCTTTGTCGGAAAACTGGCTTGCCTCGACAACGGAGATCATAAATATTCTTAAGAAAAGCTTTGAAAAATAATCTGAAATAAGTAGTATGGGAGCCTGCCTGCTTGAAATGGTGAATTTATCAGCATCCTACGGCACAAACATTGTCCTTCAGGATGTTGACTTCAAGGTTTACGAAAATGATTTTATAGGGGTGATCGGCCCAAACGGAGGGGGTAAAACAACCTTGTTAAGAGTCATTCTCGGACTGGTAAAACCGCTCAGGGGAAAGCTTACCTTCAATCAGGACCTGATGAATGGCAGCAAGATCGGATATCTTCCGCAGATATCGACAGGTGACAATAGTTACCCGGTTACCGTCCGCGATGTAGTATTATCAGGACTAATGATAGGTAAGGGCTTGATATCCAGAATGTCTGCTTCGGATAAGAAAAAAGCCGGAGGTGTTATTGATGAACTTGGGCTTTCCGATCTCTCTGACTCACCGCTAAATGAATTGTCGGGCGGTCAGCTTCAGAGAATGTTGCTGGGACGCGCAGTGATCGGAGATCCGAAGATCCTCCTTCTTGATGAGCCCGGCAATTTTGTGGATGCCAATTTCGAAAAGGATTTTTACGAGAAGTTAGTTGTGCTGAATAAAAGGATGGCTATTCTCATGGTTTCACATGATGTGGGCACAATTTCAGCACATATTAAATCATTTGCCTGCGTAAACCGCTTTCTTCATTATCATCCCTCGTCTGAGATAACAAATGAACAGCTTCTGGCCTATGATTGCCCCATACAACTGATCACTCACGGGGTAGTACCACATACTGTCCTTAAAAACCATTGATCTTGTGGAAGGAAACATTTTCCAATACGAATTCATATTCAAAGGGCTTCTTGGAGCAATCTTTGCAAGCATCACAGCCGGTCTGGCAGGGACATATATTGTCTCAAAAAGGCTTGTTTTCCTTAGCGGCGGCATTTCTCATGCATCATTCGGAGGGATCGGGATCGGCTATTTTTCAGGGATCAGTCCTGTTTTGGGGGCAGCAGTTTTCAGCATCCTGTCGGCGCTCGGTGTGGAATACCTTTCAGTTACCCAGAGAATAAGGGAGGACTCGGCAATAGGTATCCTGTGGGCATTCGGGATGGCCACAGGGATTATTTTTATCTATCTTACCCCGGGCTATACCCCTGACCTCATGAGCTACCTTTTCGGGAGCATCCTTACTGTCACTTATGCTGATATAATTGCTCTGGGTATCATGTCGGTACTTCTGATATTCTATTTTGGGGTCTTCTACAGGACCATTCTTTATATTTCATTCGATGAGGTGTTTGCCAGAACATATTCGCCCTATGTAAATGTTTTCAAATACATAACCACCGCTCTTATTGCTCTGACAATCGTGCTGAATATAAGGATGGCAGGGGTTGTGCTCGTGATTTCATTATTGACAATCCCCCCAAACATTGCGATTCTTTTTACGAAGGTCTACTTTAAGATTGTTATCCTGTCGGTTTTAGCCGGTTTTACGGGAACTGCAGCCGGGTATGTCATTTCGTATTTTGTCGGGATCCCGGTGGGAGCAACGATTATATTTACCCTTGTGATAATATGGGTGATTTGTAAAGGGATAAGCAGTCTGAAGTTGATGGTGAAATCTGAAAAATAAATCAATTTTAATTTAAATACTAACACAATGGATTACGACCTAATTGTAATTGGAAGCGGCCCCGGGGGTTACGAGGCCGCCATCAGGGCATCCCAGCTTAAAATGAAGGTTGCCGTGGTTGAAAAAGCTGAGATCGGCGGTATCTGTCTGAACTGGGGATGCATCCCAACCAAATCGCTCCTGAAAAGCTCACAGATTCTTGAATATATGAATCATGCAGCGGATTACGGGATCAAAGTATCGGGCGAGATCAAACCCGATTTTGCAGCCATTGTTGCACGCAGCAGAGGTGTTGCCGACAGTATGAGCAAGGGAGTCCAGTTCCTGTTCAGGAAGAATAAAATTGAGACTATAAGTGGCCATGGACGCCTGGGCGGTACCACAACAGTTGAGGTTGAAGGCAGCGGAGGCGAGGTTAAGGCCTATTCGGCCGGAAATATTATTCTGGCAACGGGCGCAAGGTCGAAGGAACTGCCGAATCTCAGACAGGATGGGAAAAGAATAATAGGATACCGCGAGGCGATGACACTCGAAAAACAGCCTGAGTCAATGGTGGTTGTAGGATCAGGGGCGATAGGTAGCGAGTTTGCGAATTTCTACCAGTTGCTCGGAACCAGTGTAACACTTGTTGAATTTCTTCCAAGAATAGTTCCCAACGAGGACGAAGAGGTCTCGAAACAGCTTGAAAGAGTCTTTAAGAAACTAAAAATGAGGGTACTTACTGATTCAACAGTTGAATCGGCTGAAGTCAATGGAGAAAAATGTAAAGTAACTATCAAAACGCCGAAGGGAGAAGAATTCGTTGAAACTGATATTGTACTCTCTGCGGTCGGAATCACAACCAACCTTGAAGGAATAGGGCTGGAAAAGGCAGGAGTAAAGATTGAGAAGGGCAAAGTTGTCGTTGATGATTATTATATGACCAATGTTCAGGGGATTTTTGCAATCGGGGACATAGTTCATGGACCGGCGCTTGCTCATGTTGCCTCAGCTGAGGGTATTATATGCGTCGAGAAGATTGCGGGACTCGAACCGGAACCGCTCGACTACAGAAATATCCCTTCATGCACGTATACCAGTCCGGAGATAGCCTCATGTGGTCTTACCGAGAGCGCTGCAAAGGAGGCTGGGTTTGATATAAAGGTCGGGAGGTTCCCATTCGCTGCCTCCGGCAGGGCACGGGCTTCAGGATCGAGAGAGGGTTTTGTGAAGCTTATCTTTGACTCAGCCTACGGTGAGCTCCTGGGCGCACACATGATCGGGGACAATGTAACGGAGCTGATCTCCGAAATAGTTGTCGCCAGAAAACTTGAAACAACTGCACACGAAATAATGAAGGCTGTTCATCCGCATCCCACGATGTCTGAAGCAATTATGGAAGCGGCTGCCAACGCATTCGGAGAAGCTATAAATCTATAATTCCATTAAAACGCAACCTTTTACAGTGTTTTTGCATCAATATTTAATAAAATACTGTTGAATAAGACAATTTTTATTTATTTTTATATTCAAATAATAGGTAACCCGATTTGCCTGATATAAAAAACATAATTAAAGGTTGTCTGTCTGGTAACAGAAGAGATCAGGAACTTCTTTACAGAAGGCATGCTGCGAAGTTATATGCTGTCAGCCTTCAGTATTCGGGTAATGACGAGGAGGCAAGGGATATTTTGCAGGATGGCTTTATAAAGATTTTTGAAAACCTCATTCATTACAAGCATGAAGGTTCTTTCGAAGGATGGATGCGCAAGATTGTTGTAAACACAGCGCTGGAGAAGTTTCGAAGCAGGCATAGCCTCTACAGGGTCGATGACATTGATCTTATACCTGAGCCTGAAGCAAACCCTGATAACACCGACTATACAGGCCTTGAAGCTGTCGATCTGCTCGATATCATCAGGGAGCTGCCCCCCAAGTACAGAATGGTTTTCAACCTTTATGCAATTGAGGGTTACTCCCACAAGGAGATAGGTCAGATGATAAATATTTCTGAAGGCACTTCAAAATCCAACCTTTCCCGTGCTAGGATCATCCTTCAGAAAAAAGTGAGTTTATATACAGGACTAAAGAAAAATGTGGTCATTGGTTAACAAGGAAGCAAATATTGATCTTCTGTTCAGGAACGGTCTTAAAGATCTGGAAGTTCTTCCTCCAGCCCAGTGCTGGGGTACGGTTCTTCCAGTGATCAGGAAAAGGGCTAGGCCAGTCATTTACCTCAGGAGCGCCGCCCTTGTTGCCGTTCTTCTATCGGTTTCCTTCCTTGCTTACAGATGGAGCCGTGAATTAGGTTCAATTGTTCAGAGCCCTCAGCTGGCCCTTGGAGAAGAATCAGTTAAGTATCAGAATAATTTCGGAAATCCGGCCTCCTCACGTTTTCCACAGGCAAAAGTTTCTCGGCCCGGTGATTCAGGTAGTAATGACATTATCGGTCAGGATGACACCGTATCATTTCCCGGTGATCAGAAATATATCTCTCCGGATGAGGATCTCTTCGGGGATCACATGCCAATAACGGTTGATAAAGGATTTTTGCTTCCATATGATATACAGGCGCTTACTGACTACAGAACCGGCAATAATTCCGGAGATGTGTCTGCAGCACTGGATGAATTTTCTTACCAGATACCAAAAATTAAGGTTGACAGGTGGTCGGTTATGGCAATGGCCTCACCAACCTATTACCTGAATCCGGTATCAGGAAGCGATGATCTTTCAAATCAACTAAACTCCTCGGAACAATCCCAGATCTCCTACTCAGGAGGTGTCGGGTTCGCATATAAAATAAGCCGGAAGTTAAGTATTCAGTCGGGCCTTTATTACTCTTCTGTCGGACAGCAGGTAAACGGCATCAGCTCATTCGGAGGATTCCGTCCATATGATTTTACAAAGGGTGGTGATAATTTCAAAGTGCTGACTTCCAACGGATTGATATCTACCAGTAATGCCGATGTATTCCTTCTCGACCCCACCGGCGATCGTGTCCAGACACGATATACCAGAGATGTATTTGACCCGGCAAAAGCAAGCCTTTCCTATATTAGCAGTTCCCTTTACCAGAACTTCAGTTATATTGAAATGCCTGTTATCCTGCGTTATAAGTTTATTGACAAAACGTTCGACTTTAACCTGATCGGAGGTTTATCATATAATCTTCTTGTTAATAATTCAGTTCATACAATGATTGACGGAAGCAGATACCAGGTAGGTTCAACCGAATTAAATCCATTCATGCTGAGCAGCTCACTTGGAATGGGGATGGAATATAACCTCTCGGAGAAATTCTCGCTTAACCTGGAACCTACATTCAGGTATTACCTCAATCCTTTCGGCTCAGTCCCGGGAGTCAGGGTGCATCCCTACTCATTCGGCATATTCTCCGGACTATCATTTAAATTCTGATCCCGCTCGCAGGAAGTTATAAAAACTTACACAGAGGTCCACAGAGTTATCACAGAGTTCCACTGAGTTAAATCCCCACAACCCCTAAAGGGCGCTACGCTTAAG
Organism: uncultured Bacteroidales bacterium; assembly: GCA_963849615.1. Lineage (GTDB taxonomy): Bacteria > Bacteroidota > Bacteroidia > Bacteroidales > VadinHA17 > LD21. The sequence continues at coordinate 7,273 of CAWKIC010000011.1, read as the reverse complement.
TCCCCTTCAGGGGATTTAGAAGCCGATTTCTCTGTGGACCTCTGGCCTTCTCCGTGGAACTCTGTGTAAGTTCTTAAAGTTTTAGGGGATTTAGGGCGCTTCACTTCTTTTTTTATAACGATGCATCAACTTATTTATAAGATGCAAAAACATTAACTTTGCATTTTATTTTAAAACTGATATTTAATCATGTTGAAATCAAACCGTAAATCTGTAATTGCAGGAATCGCACTGATATCTCTTATAGTTGTGATAAGTATTATAAATCAGAGCTTTAAGGAAATTGGCAAGAACAGTCGCAGATTTACACCTGTTGATTCGGTATATTTTAACAAGCCTTACAAACTTCCTGAAAATATAATTTTTGCAGGTGAAAGAATGCCGCTTGAGAATTTTGACACCCGCGAAAGTCTTGACAGGGAAATACTGATAAGCTCATACCGTCATTCTTCAACAATTCTGATAATAAAAAGGGCCTCCCGGTATCTGCCGGTAATAGAAAAAATACTCTCTAAATATAATATTCCGGATGATTTTAAATACCTGGCAGCAGCTGAGAGTGAATACAGCAATATGATATCCCCGGCCGGAGCAACAGGTTTCTGGCAGATAATGGCAGGAACGGGCAGGGAAGAAGGGATGGAAATAAATAGTATAGTTGATGAGCGATATGATGTTGAGAAATCTACTGAGTTTGCCTGCAGGTATTTTCTGAAATCGTATGAGAAATACCAGAACTGGACGCTGGCAGCCGCATCATATAATGGCGGGCGATTTGCAATTGAAGAGCAGATGAGGATACAGAAGGAAAGTAATTACTATGATCTTCTTCTGAGTGAAGAAACAGCAAGATATATTTTCAGGGCTGTCGCATATAAACTGGTCCTGAACGATCCGGAGAACTATGGCTTCACACTTGATAAAAGTGATCTTTATCCTCCGGTGGATTGTTTTGATGTGAAAGTTGATACTTCAGTTGCAGATTTTTCTGTTTTTGCGAAGAAGTATGGAACAAACTACAAGATGTTGAAATTTTTAAATCCCTGGCTCAGAAAACCATATTTAACCCCAAGACCGGGTAAAGAGTACTTTATTAAAATTCCTGCACTTGGCACGCGTTCCAACGAAAAACTCGATTTGTCAATTGATGGTCTGAAGTCTGAGGAATGATGAGGGATGAAATAAAAGTTCTTGGCGCCAGGGTAAATAACCTTCAAAATATTGATGTCACAATTCCGCGCAACAAACTGGTAGTAATTACCGGTCTGAGCGGAAGCGGTAAATCATCGCTTGCCTTCGATACAATTTATGCCGAAGGACAGCGCCGTTATATGGAAACTCTTTCGGCCTATGCCCGACAGTTCCTTGGTGGGATGGAAAGACCCGACGTGGATAAGATAACCGGTCTGAGCCCGGTAATTTCAATAGAACAAAAGACAACTAATAAGAATCCACGGTCAACAGTCGGGACCATTACCGAGATATATGATTTCCTAAGGCTGTTATATGCTCGGGCTGCTGATGCATATTCCTGGGCATCAGGTGAGAAGATGGTCAAATACACTGATGATCAGATCCTTGAACTTGTAAAAGACCGCTTTGCGGGCAAAAGGTATATTTTCTGGCACCCATTGTCAGGGGCCGAAAAGGACATTACAAGGAATTGTTCGAACAACTCCGGAGGAAGGGTTTCCTTCACGTCAGGATCGATGGTGAGATCCGGGAGCTTGCACATGGATTGAAGCTTGACACGGTACAAAACGCATTTTATTGAACTTGTTATTGATAAGTTCAAGGTGGGTGATATCACCGATAAGAGGCTTCATGACTCTGTCCTTCTGGCACTTGACCAGGGCGATGGGGTGATGATGGTTCTCGACACCGAAAGCGCGGAACCCCGCTTTTTTCAGCCGTCATCTGATGTGCCCTGTTACGGGAATTTCATACAATGACCCTGCCCCCCATACATTTTCATTCAATTCACCGCAGGGTGCATGTCCACATTGCAACGGTCTTGGCGAAGTTTCAAGCATCGACATTAAGAAGCTTATCCCCGATCCGGGCCTCAGTATCAGGAAAGGCGGAATTGAACCCCTGGGCAAATACAAGAATGTCTGGATCTTCTGGCAGATAGAGGCGATAGCTGAGAAAAACGGATTTACACTTGATACTCCGATAAGTGACATACCCGAAGAAGCGCTGAATAAAGTGCTCTACGGATCGGATGAAGTTCTCAAATTGTCGAATACGCCTCTTGGCATGACATCAAACTATTTTCTGACATTTGAAGGAGTGGTAAATTTTGTCGGGAATATTGAAGTTATTAACGGTAAGAAAAACGGGACAAGGATCAGGGATCAATATGTACAATATCATGTATGCCCGGAATGCAACGGAACGAGACTGAAAAAAGAAGCCCTCTATTTCAGGATCGCCGGCAGGAATATAGGAGAGCTGGCTGCATTGGATGTCAGGGAACTTACATTATTCCTGCTGATATTGAGGAGCAAATGACAGCAAAACAAAAGCTTATTGCATCTGAGATATTAAAAGAAATAAGGGCAAGGCTTGGATTTCTCCTTGAAGTCGGTCTTGAATATCTGTCGCTTAACAGGGGAGCGAGAACGCTCTCGGGCGGTGAAAGCCAGAGGATTAGACTTGCTACCCAGATCGGATCGAGGCTTGTCAATGTTCTCTATATCCTTGATGAGCCAAGTATCGGGTTGCACCAGAGAGATAACAGGCGGCTTATTGCTGCCCTGAAGCAGCTTCGTGATTCGGGCAATTCCGTCATAGTTGTGGAACACGACAGGGAAATGATCATCTCAGCCGATCATATTATCGACATGGGACCCGGAGCCGGCCGTCACGGAGGCCAGGTGGTAGCCGGGGCACTCCTGATCAGATCCGCTCGTTCAGCACGCTTACTTCAAGCTATCTTAACAACAGGAAAAAGTTCAATATTCCCGGGGTAAGAAGGAAGGGAAATGGTAAATACCTGGTAATGACTGGTGCATCAGGCCATAACCTGAACAATGTTGATGTGGTTCTGCCCCTGGGAACATTCATATGCGTAACCGGCGTATCGGGAAGCGGGAAATCTTCTCTTATCAATCAGACGCTCCATCCTGCCCTCGCTCGGAAATTTCACAATTCCGGAAAAACCCCGCTGCCATTCAGGGATATATCCGGGCTTGAAAACCTGGATAAGGTCATTGAGGTCAATCAATCTCCAATCGGAAGGACACCACGTTCAAATCCCGCAACTTATACAGGCGTGTTTACGGATATAAGAAAGCTTTTTGAGCAGACTACAGAAGCAAAGATCAGGGGATTAGGCTCCGGGAGATTCTCCTTTAATGTTAAAGGAGGACGTTGTGAGGATGTGAAGGTGCAGGAGTGAAAACAATCGAAATGAATTTCCTGCCTGATGTTTATGTTCATTGTACAGAGTGCAACGGCAAGAGATACAACCGCGAAACCCTTGAAGTGAAATACAAAGGCCAATCAATAAGCGATGTTCTGGATATGACTGTAAATAATGCAGTTGACTTCTTTGCCAATGTTCCCTCAATCTATCACAAGATAAAAACGATTCAGGATGTGGGTCTGGGGTACATAAAGCTCGGACAGCAATCGACGACCCTTTCAGGCGGAGAGGCCCAGCGTGTCAAGCTGGCGACAGAGCTGGCCCGCCGCGACACCGGTAAAACTCTTTATATCCTCGATGAGCCTACAACAGGCCTTCACTTTGAAGATATCCGCGTACTGCTCGAAGTGCTGGATAAACTGGTCGACCGCGGGAACACTGTAATTGTCATCGAGCACAACATGGACGTTATCAAAATGGCTGACCATATTATAGACATTGGCCCCGAAGGTGGCAAAGAAGGAGGAGACGTTATCTTTTCAGGAACTCCTGAAAAACTTGTTGATTGCAGTGAAAGTTATACTGGATTATGCCTTGGACCTGAACTTAAGGGTTAGAATTTTTTTATATTTGGACAAGTAAGATTTAAAATAATGCTATGGAGAAACCAGCTGATCTTATAAAGGATGCATTCGAACAGAAGACATGGCAAGAGATCCATACAACGGATTCCTGGCGCGTTTTTAAAATAATTTCGGAACTGGTCGAGGGCTTTGAAAAACTGTCGCGGATTGGACCTTGTGTCTCCATTTTCGGCTCGGCCCGGACCCATTATAACGATAGATATTACAGGCTGGCAGAGGATATTGCGTATAAGCTGGTTCAGAAAGGATATGGTGTCATCACGGGAGGCGGACCAGGGATTATGGAGGCTGCAAACCGGGGTGCAAAACGCGGCAACGGCAAATCGGTAGGTATCAACATAGACCTTCCTTTCGAGCAGAGACCAAACCTGTTCATCGATCCCGACAAACTGATTACTTTCGACCATTTCTTTGTAAGGAAAGTAAATTTTCATGAAATATGCCCAGGGTTTTATTGTATTGCCAGGTGGATTCGGCACCTTTGATGAACTTTTTGAATCAATCACTCTGATCCAGACCAGGAAGATCGGGAAATTTCCGATAATACTTGTCGGGAAAAGTTACTGGGGCGGACTACTTGAATGGATACGGAATGTAATGCTTGCGGAGGAACATAATATCTCAGCTGAAGATCTGAATATTTTCACTCTAGTCGATTCATCAGATGAAGCAGTTGAAAACATTGTGAAGTTCTACTCCCGGTATCTGCTAAGCCCGAACTTTTAATTTGGGCATAGCCATCATCTTAAGATCCAGTTTAAGACTGTGAATTATTTAATTGGCTGAAACACAATTAAATAATTTCCCCTCCTTTTAAGGAGGGGTGGCCAGACGGTGAAATCATCTTGCAGACAGAAACTAAATTCGTCTGGCCGGGGTGGTTGATTCAAGTCTTTCTTATTACCTTTCAAATGGATAGACTTGAAACATAAATTAACCACCCCGGCCGGGAAAACAGATTGTAAACCCCTCAAAATCTATAGTCCCGGCCACCCCTCCTTGAAAAGGGGGCCAAGCGTTAAGAAATCAGCCAGTGGCTGATTTTAGCGAAGGAGCCAGCCTGCAGGGGAAGCATGTGGTGGAGGGGAAATGTAAATTATTGCAAATCAGTTGCATGCAGCTGATTCATAAGCTATCCAATTCCTTAAGATCGGCTATGGGATTTAGGGGCCGACCTCTAAGTGGGAACTCTCCTACTTCTTCCTGGAACGGTCCATTTCACGCTCCGAATCCCTCCGTTTTTAAGGGTTTCGCGCTTATCGTACTCTTTCTTTTCCCCTCGAAACTGCAATTTCAGCTTTTGCGAGCCCTGTCGTTGATAAACACTTTGATCACAATAATCGTCAATCCAGCCTCCTTAACCTTCCTTTCAATCTTCCTCAGTTCCCGGGCAGTGAGGAGGAGTTTGCGTTCCGTAACGGATCATGATTATTGAGATTTCCCCACCAGTATTCTGCAATGTGCATTCCTTTAATATAAAGCTCGTCGTCCCTGAAAACACAAAAGGAATCGGTTAGGGTTGCCTTTCCGGCCCTGATCGACTTTATTTCAGTGCCCGTAAGCTTTATGCCAGCTATATATTTATAAGAACATCATAGTCATGGGAAGCTTGCTTTTTTGTTTCTGATGACTATATCTGAAACCGCTGCCTTCATATTTTTCATCTAGGCAAAGAAGGTAAAGTACAACTTTTCAATTACAAGGGTTAACAGCCAGTTTACGGCAAAAAACAGTGCAATAAATGAAACAGTTGCAGCAATAGTCATCGGCATTTTTTTATGCTCCGGCGGATCAATCATCTTTTCAGTGCCGATCCAGAAAATATAAAGGCCGTATAAGGCCAGTACATTTACAAAGATGAATGATTCAATAAGACGGCTGATGATCTGGCAGATGAAACAGGACTACAGAATAGGCTATGATCTTAAATGAGACTGAAAAGTCACTCTTCAAATCGAGGGCTATTAAGATCTCTTTAAAAATGAAACTTGTGCCATAGACGACAAAAAACAGAAACAGAAAATATTTAATGCCGACCAGTATAGCGTACAAATTTGAAAAGCCTGTATGACTAAACAGCAATGAACCAAAGAAAGCAGAGACGGCCGCCAGAATTATCAACGGAAGGAAGAAGCTGCCCCTGACAAAATTTATCGGCCTGTTCTCTGAAAAAATTGCTTCCCAGGCTCTCACAGGATTAAGAATAATATTTGTAATCCTGTAGTATAAAAACTTGAAATCCATATTACCAGATTCGGACACCAAAATTAAATAAATTTAACTTAACTTGCTTTATTGACGTGATTGTTGTGAAAATGATTGATAATAGTCCGCCAGACTTTGATCTACTGATAGTTACAGGACCAACAGCATCAGGCAAAACCTCCCTCGCAGTTTCATTGGCCGACAGGCTGAACGGGGAAGTTATAAGCGCCGATTCCCGCCAGGTATACAGGCAGATGAATCTCGGAACCGGAAAGGATTACAGCGACTACATTATTAATGGAAAACCAATCCCATGCCATCTGCTCAATATGTTGATCCGGGTTATAAATACAACGTATTTGAATATCAACGTGATTTTCTAAAGATCTACAATGATCTTAAGTCGCGGAAAATATTCCCGGTCGTTTGCGGCGGCTCAGGTATGTATATCGACAGCATCGTATGCGGATACAAAATGTTTGAAGTACCGCCAGATCCCCAACTGAGGTCGGCCCTTGAGAAAAAGAGCATGAGTGAGCTTATAGATATTCTTTCAACCTGTAAGGAACTACACAATACAACTGACATTGACACCAAAAAAAGAGCAATAAGGGCGATAGAGATTGAAAATTTCAATAAGAACAGACCGAGAAAAGAAGACACCCTTCCCCAAAATCAGACCGTTCATCGTCGGATTGATGAACGACAGGCTTGAAAAGACGTGAAAGGATCACCATGAGGCTAAAACAAAGGCTTGAGAACGGAATGGTCGATGAGGTAAAAGAACTTCTGGAAAAAGGACTGAATCCGGCGACCTATCTACTACGGACTTGAATACAAGTACATTACGCTACACCTAACCGGAAAGCTGACCTATAATGAAATGTTCACCCAGTTGAGACTGCAATCCACCAGTTTGCCAAACGCCAGATGACCTGGTTCCGGGGAATGGAACGGCGGGGCATAAAAATCCACTGGATCAACGGAGAACTGCCTCCTGAAGAAAAAGTCAGACTTGTAATGGAGCTACTTGGAGATCCATTAAGCGCAAAGA
>CAWKIC010000010.1:0-100052 GCA_963849615.1 uncultured Bacteroidales bacterium | reverse complement strand
ACTTAAAGGATGATCCTTTATTTAATCCTCTCAGGAATGATCCGGAGTTCCGGCAGATTGTCAGGGAGATGGAAGTTAATTACCAGGCGCTGCATGAAAGGGTTGGAAAGTGGGTTGAAGGTCATGAAAAGCTGTAGTTATTTTTGGATCCTAAGAACAAAGCAGAAAAGTATGGATGAGGTTGAAAAAATACTGATTGGGCAGGTTAAGAATAACAAAACCCCTTCTGTTCAATATCTTTTCTTCGACAGAGAGAGTGTTATAAAAAGATTCAGCTATGGTTTTGCTGATATTGAAAGAAGAAAGGAAGTTGATAAGAACACTGTTTACAATGCTTATTCGGTGACTAAAACTTTTACAGCCCTTGCAATTCTGAAGCTGGCAGGACAGGACAAACTAAGGCTTGATCATCCGGTCAAAAAGTACCTCCCTGCCATTCCTTATAATTCCGGGATCACAATCAGGAACCTCCTTACCCACACGGCGGGAATTCCCAATCCAGTCCCCCTTAGATGGGTTCATCTTAAAGAGGAGCATAAGTCATTTAACAGAAATCAATTTTTCAAAGAAATATTTAATAAAAATAATAAAGTTAAATCCGGACCAAATGAGAAATATTCCTATTCAAATTTAGGGTATGTCCTTCTCGGACAACTTATTGAGACAATATCCGGAACTACCTATGAGGAATACATCGACCAGAATATCATAAAGTTGATAGATGTCAGGCCTGAAGACCTGGGATTTGAAATTGACGACACCGGCAGGCAGGCAAAGGGGTATCATAAAAGGCTAAGCCTTTCCAACCTGATATTGGGATTTTTCATTGACAGGTCTAAATATTTTGAAAGATCTGAAGATAAATGGACCCTTTTCAGGAGCTTTTATGTTAATGGGACATCATATGGCGGTTTAACAGGAACCCCGGATGCCTTTGCAAAATATGTCCAGGAACTGATGAAACCTAATTGCAGGCTTTTAGTCAGTGATCTCAAAAAGCTGCTTTTTGTCGAAAACTACACAAACAATTATAAACCCACAGGGATGTGCTTTTCATGGTTCGGAGGGGAATTGAATGGGAAGAAATATTTTACTCATGCCGGAGGGGGCGGAGGGTTTTACTGTGAGGTCAGGATCTACCCATTGCTTAATATGGGGAGTGTGGTATTCTTTAACAGGACTGGGATGAAGGATGAACGATTTCTTGACAATGTGGATAAATTTTATATTAAATAGCCAGGTCCACCGGGGGAATATTACAGGTAACGCAGCCATTTGTTTTCCCTGTGCGCCTGTTTATAATTACCGTACCATTTGCATAAAGGATACAATGAGGCGACAGCACACAGCCAGACTATATAAACCAGCCACAGTTCAATACCTGAATCCGCCTTTGGGCGGCCGAACTGAAATGGCGCAAATGAGAGATCCGCCCAATGAAATCCCTGGAGCAGCATTATTGCTATCATGACCGAATGGATGAGATAAAGATGGATCAGATAGTAGAAAAAGGGAACCCTGCCATAAACACTTACCAAATCAATGAATTTGCTTTTTATGCCTTCCGTAAAAGATAAAAGGAGGAACATGGCCCCCAGTGTCATCAAAATGAATAAGAGCGAAGGCGGGTACTTGGAGGTATTTATAAATGACAGAAATGTAAAAATGCTGTTCTTCTGTACAGTCCATAAGAATGGCTCACCATAAACATTAATAAGACGCAAAATTGTAAAGAGCAGAATTGTTAATGATCCTATCCTGAAAAAAAGCCTCTTCCTTTTTGCTTCCGGAAGTTCGAACCATTTCCCTGCTGCAAAGCCCGCAAGCATTATACCGAACCATGGTATAACAGGATACGCAACAACAAAGGCGAAGTTTGGAGTTATCTGGTATGAACTGAAATTAACCAGCGGAGAGAGAACCGACTTTATCAGGGAGTCATTTCCAGCAAGGAGAGGGGAAAACAAATTATGGCCGAAAATTATTATCAGGGCAATAATTCCCAGAATCCCTGGTGGCAGTTTCATCAGGAATGCAAGGATAATGAAGCCGAATCCGATAGCTGCAATAACCTGGAAAAGCAAGATCCTGAAATGAAGATCGTACCAGAGTGCAAAATTGATAATTGTAAACTCGAGGACGATGAGCCACAATCCCCTCGTAAGTAAGAAGCTTCGGCTTTGCTTATAGTTGTTGCGGTTTCTTATTGAGATATAAGCTGAAGTACCAGACAGGAAAACAAAAATGGGAGCACAAAAATGAGTGATCCACCTGGTGAAAAAGAGAACCGGAGTTGTTGTTGCAAGATCAAGAGGGTTTTGAGTCAATGAAGTGACATGCATGAAATCACGGGTGTGATCCAATGCCATAATAATCATCACAAGCCCTCTTACAAAATCAATTGTATCAATACGTTTCATTCAGTGTTCTCCTTTCTGTCCGGGCCGTCCAGCCTCCTCCAACAACATAAAGTTAGCAAATCTTCATCCGAATTTAAGTTTTTTAACTCAGGCTGAGAACTTTCATTAAAAAATATTGACTTGAATTTTTACAAAGCATATATTTGATGAATAGGAAATATTGCTGAGATGAAACACTTTTTCCATTTGTTGCTTATTGCATTTTTAATCACTGTTAACGGCAAGGTTACCGGCCAGCAAGACAGTGCAACGGATTCAAATCAAAAACTGGCACGTGAAATTTTCAGGCAGCTCATTGAGATCAACACAACAGAGAAGGTGGGCAGCACCAGAGCTGCTGAGGCTATGGCCGACCGGCTCAGATCGGCAGGCTTTGCGCAAAGCGATATTACCCTCGCCGGGCCCCTGCCTGAGCATATGAATATGGTTGCAAGGTACAGGGGCAAGGGTAAACTCCCGCCTGTTCTGTTTATCGGGCATCTTGACGTGGTGGAGGCTTTAAGGGAAGACTGGTCTTTTGATCCATTTAAATTCCTTGAGATGGATGGATTTTTCTATGGACGCGGAACCTCCGATATGAAAGGAGAAGATGCAAACATGGTTGCCAACCTGATCAGGTTGAAAAAGGAGGGATTTGTTCCCGACCGCGATATAATAGTCGCGCTTACCGATCATGAAGAAGGAGGCATTGCCAATGGTGTCAGCTGGCTTATAAATAACCGCCGTGACCTGATCGATGCGGAGTATTGCATTAATCCTGACGGGGGCGGAGGCAACATTAAAAATGGGACTGAAAAAATAATGAATATCCAGACTAGCGAGAAAATCTATCTGGATTATTCAATTGAGGCACACAACAATGGGGGCCACAGCTCGTTGCCTGTAAAAGAAAATGCAATTTACCAGATCTCATCGGCATTGACATCCCTTGCAAGGTATGACTTCCCGCTAAGAATAAATGAGACAGTGAGGGTTTATTTTGAACGGAATGCGGTAAATGAATCGGGACAGACGAAGACGGATATGCTCGCAGCAGCCAGGATTCCGGCTGATACTGCGGCAGCTGGCAGGCTGGCAAAATCCTCTCCGTATTACAACGCCCTGATGAGAACTACATGCGTTGCAACGCTAATCAGCGGAGGACATGCCAATAATGCACTCCCGCAAACTGCCAAAGCAAACATCAACTGCAGGATGCTTCCCGATGACACACCTGAATATGTCCTGGCTACCCTTAAAGAAATCGTTGATGATCCTGAAATTGAAATCACCTGTACCTATTCATCAGTTCTGAGCCCTATTTCTCCCCTGAGAAATGATATTCTGGAAAAGGTTGACCATTTAACAGCCTCAATGTGGCCGGACGTTATCGTTACACCTGTAATGTCAACAGGGGCAACCGACGGGAAATGGCTGCGAAGGGAAGGGATTCCTGTTTACGGCATATCGGGGATATTTTCTGATCTCGATGATAACCGGGCTCACGGCAGGGATGAGCGTGTTGGAGTAAAGGAGTTCTATAACGGTCTGGAATTCATGTACAGGTTAATGAAGGAATTGACTTCCGGACAAGGGAATAAATAAACAATCCGCCAGGATGCCGGTTACATATATATCTAAGGATTAAAAGCATTGATCTTCTCTTAACAAATAATAACTTTTAAAACGGAATTTATGGGAATTATATCATGGATCGTAATGGGCCTGATTGTAGGATTACTGGCCAAATTTGTTTTACCGGGTAAAGACCCGGAAGGTTGTTTTATTACTATTCTGCTGGGAATTGGAGGCGGCTTATTGGGCGGCTATCTTGGGACACAATTTGGTCTGGGAACAGTAGCGGGATTTGACCTGAGAAGCATACTCCTTGCTACCGGAGGTGCTGTTCTGATATTGTTGATTTTTCGTGCCTTTAAAAGAAAATAGATATCATATTAATAACTCGTTATTTCAAATTATGAAGATCGCGGGTTGAATTAGTTTTCAGAATTATGATATCCTGTAAATGTACGGTTGTTTAACCTTAAGGCAACTTTTTTTTCAGACAGGCTGTTATCTTTGTCTACTCCTGCATTCTATTTTTAGACTCAATAAACCACAGAAGGTCCCGGATCAATGCATCAGCCCTTTTATCCATGGCCGCCTTATCGGCAGGAGCGCCTGATTTGTCAAAAGCCGTTATGATATTCTGGATCCGCATCGGGCCCGGAACTGTTATAGCCCTCATTTTCCACAACGAGAACTGAAGTGATATGATTACCTGTGACCCACCGAAATTACCGTCGGAAACAGGAACAAATGCCACAGGTTTGCGTCGCCATTCAGTTGAAAGGAGATCTACTGCGTTCTTTAAACTCGCTATCAATCCGCCATTGTATTCCGGGGTTATGATTATGACGCCGTCAGAAGTTCTTACTTTGCCTGCAAAATCGATTGCCCCGGCCGGGGGGGATTCCTGTGACTCCAGCCTTTCATGAAATAAAGGGAAGTCATATTTTAAAAGATCGAGTATTTCAACGTCAGCGATGTTATTTCCCCGGATAAAATTGTAAAAATAAATTGCTGCCCTGTGGCTGTTGCGGCCTGTCCTGACACTCGGTGAAATAATGACTATTTTTGGCATAGGTCAGATGCTCTGTTTATGCACCTCTAAAGTAGTAAATCTGAAAGAGCGCACGGCCTCTTATGGTAATCTTTTATAATCAAGGATAAGGGTGATCCTCGGATAACCCAGTCCGGTAAGCACGGGATAATACTCAAAAGTCTCCTCGCGCGTGTGGAATCCGGTGATAATTACATGGTAATAGTCAAACTGCTTAACGATTTCGACCGGCAGTTTCAGCTTTGACCTGATTTTTCTCTGAGCACGTAATGCCTGCGATCTCCCTGTTATAGATTGCGACCTGCAGAGCAATTGTCGGTTCAGGCAAAGCCGGTATTTTTTCTGTCATAAGTTCCCGGGTCATCTCTGTCAGCAACTCTGATTGACGTATCAGGCCGGACTAAAACCTTTGGTATCAGGACTGGTATTTTTTCAACCGGGGCTCTGTTACAGGTAGTATTCTGGATGGTCTTCTCCATTCATCTTTTAATCCCAGGTGTAACATTGAAGAAACAGCTTCCTCCATAGCTTCCAGAACAGTCTGGTCAATAATAGGTTCATCAGGGGTACGGAGTTTATAATATCTACCTTCACTTTCAATCGTCCCCATTTTGTCGGGTGAAATTGATAACCGGTCCTTAAGTATGATAGTCCCAGACCTTAGCCGGAAAGCGTTTATCCGGATGGCAGCAATTTCAGCTTCTGATAACGGAATTTCTCTTTCAATCAGGTATTCTTTTATTCTGGCCAGGGAATCTTCTCTTGTTATCAACAACTTTTGCTGTTGCATCGCTAAAAGCCTTATTATCCAAAGTTCTTTAAAGCCCAGCTTATTAAGTTTAATAATGTTTTCGTCAACCTCCTGACGGGTCGGAAGATCAAGTATCCGGACTCTGTAAAAATCACCCGCAATGGTTATCTGAACATCTTTCCCCAGCTCTTTTTCAAGCATTGAACGGAATCCTTCGGCCAACGATCTTTGTCTGAAAGCGCCAATCTGAATTGCCCAGCTGTCCTCCGTTATAGTATAGACCTCCTCTGTTACTTCGTGAATTATCACATACGAAGTATCCTTTTTAACTATTGGCACTTCCGGAATTACCGGACTGGTCTTCGCTGTATCAGGTATCATTTTAATGACAAAATCAAGGCCTTCAGCAATATCGCCGTCGAGGCCGCCGGCAATTGAGAACTGCAGTATTTCAGGAGCTGAAGTCATTTTAAGTTTTCTTAACTGTGCGGTATCGACCTGAACATTGTACTTGCCGGATTTAAGTCCGAAATAACTGTAGAATCCGTCATCTTCGCTGAGAGTTCTGCCTGTATGCTTAAGATCATTGTCATAGAAATTGATTATCATGCGTCCCAGTCCTCTCTTTTCACCTTCGCTTTCAAGATAGACGTAACCGGTTGCTTCACCCATGATGCTCACAGGAATTTCAATAAGTTTCAGTATGTTCGGATCGACAGCAACGTTGTAGGTTTGTTTTGATAACCTCCACGAAATGTTATCAAAACTATTGGGATCCAGATCGATAAAGCAATTGGTATAGGGTTCCAGTCCGAGGATCCTGATTGTAGTATCCCGGTCACTTTTTTCTATATGACCTCCGTTTGAATGAAGATTGAGGCCAAATGCCTTTGGTTCGCCCGGATCTTTTATGCCGTTATTATTAAGATCGAGGAAAGGTACAATTGAGATGCCTCCCCTGCCCACATTTGTACGGTTATCGGCACCCAGATATTTCGTTTTACGGTCATTGATCAGACTTCCCCGTGCATACTGGATAAAGCTTGTTTTGTCGCTGTAACGCCTCACTGATGCCCCGAACTGTGCAAATGAAAAGTCATAACGGAATCCTGCTTCGGCCAGCTTCAGGTCATTCCTGAAATTCTGTTCATACGACAAGTTAATGTATCCGCGTTCAAGCACCCTCTTTTCGATCTTTGCCCTGGCTGAAAAAAGCTTATTCTCAGTATAGCTGTACTGAGCCTGGGGCATAAGAACAAATCCTGCCGGAAGCCTGAATGCCAGTGACAGGTTGCTGTACAGGTAAGGTTTAACTTTATCTATGAAGAGGGCATAAGTTGTAAGGTTAGTGTTTACACCGAAAAGAGAACCGGAAATGAGCCATTCCCCTGTAGTGTATTTGGAGGCCGGAAGAACGATCTGATAAAGCGATACCCGCTGAAATGTGGGGATTTTGCCAATTTTAAGGGGTATAGTCAACGCAGCCCTTCGTTCCTCCCTGTAGTTATAGAATATGGCTTTCTGATCCTTGTCATACCACGTGTAATTAAGATCAAGCTGGAGATTTGAAGGAAGCCTGTAGGTAAGCGTTCCTTTTGCCCTTACTCCCAGAGCATATTCACCCGACAGAAGGAGGTTGCTGGTAATCCGTACCGACGCATTGACATATGGCATAAAGGGCTGGGAGGTCACTGATGAAAGATACTCTGCCCCGGCTCCGACGGTCAGGCTTTTGGTTGCTCCGTAATTGACGCTGGCGCGGGAAAACCTGCTTTTAAGAGTATCTTCAACGATCCCTGCGCTCAGGGTATATTCCAGTGTTTTTTCAGGCAGAAAGTTATACGGGATCGTAATATTCTGTTCGCGTGTCCGCTCTTCACCCCAGGGGCCAAAAAACTTTAGTTTAATAATTGAATTACCATAAACAAGCGGGACTTCAAATGTAAAGAAACCTGAAGCATCAGCCTTAACATAATCGACAAGGACATTATTTACATACAGTTCAACAATCCACCCGGGATCAGTTCTGTCGCTGAGGTTGTAGGTTCCGAATGACCTCCTGTATGTTGTAGGGGTATTTGTAAGCTGCACTCCGACAACCGGATTATAAAGGGAAGCGATAGCATTGGAATGAATTTTCCCTGCCATCACCTGCCGGATGGGTGCGAAATCGTTATTTACATACCGCCACAGGTAATATTGCTGCTTTTCGGATACGCGATCCAGGCTGTTATAATAGAGAGAAGCGGTTGCTTCTCCTCCTGCTATCATCGATCCCAGCGCCAGGTTGAGCCTGGTATCGGATCTGCCGTTTATTTCCTGGGATGCCGTTGCGGACCAGTCGGCCATACCGAATTTAAACATGGGATAAGTACGGCCGACTATTGTATCGGCCTCTATGTCACCTTTCAGGCGCGAAAGATTCCGGCGCATCTCCTCCTGTTTCATTTCACGGATCAACGGCAATTCAAGTTTACTTTTGACTGAAACCGAAAGGGTCCTGAAATTAAATGAACACTCAAGGCCAAAAACCCTGCCGTACCAGACAGATTTAAGATACAGGTTGGTTTCCGTTCTTATAAGGTCACCGGGGTTGAGATCAAACCTTTTATTCTGGTAAAGGATCATGTTTTCAGACTGACTAACTGAATATTCAGCCTCCGGGTTAATAAAGAAACCTGTAATTGTTTGCAGGTCAGGAGAAGGGACATTCCGGATCTTAAGAAAATCAAAGAGATTGGTAACAGGAAGGTATAATTCCTCGCCTCTTATCAGGGCGTCAATTTCACTTCCCCCGAGTGAAGGAATCTCGAGAAAAACCGAAATCTCATCATATTCAGGCAGGTCCTGCGAAAATACTTTCGTTGATTGTGAAAAGGTTAAAATAAGATATAAGAAAGCAACCTTACGGATCAGATTTAAGAGCACACTTCCTGAAATTTCAAATTTGGAGTATGCTTTTCTGACTGTCATTTTAATATTTCACATTAATAAGACCAGGTTATTCCCGAACCAGGGTTATCTGAAATGTACCTGTGTAACTCCCGGGGGGATTGGCAACTGTATTGCCCACTGTCAGCGTTCCGCCGATAGATAAAGGGATCGCCACTGCGAAGGGAACGGTAGAAACAAAGGGCGATGCTGGTATAGAGGTCCCGATATGCAGGGTCATCGATCCTGACGGAACTCCCGTGAGAGTAGCGTCCGGACCGTTCAGTATTGAAATCACCGTCCCGGGATAGGCATGCACTTCAAACATTGCTGCCGAAAAGGGGAATCCCAGGCCCAGAAGAACAACATCACCTGTTGATGATCGTATTCCGGACGGCATGATAACCACAGTACCACCGGTAGCGCCATGATAAAACGCCCCGAAACTAAGGGTTTGTGCTGTCGGGAATATCCTGATCGGCCGCGGGGGTGGCTCCTGGGCCATAATAGCCCCTCCCGCCTCAAAAAACAAAATGGCGAACAGCAGGGAAAACAGCCGGTTACGGACTAAAAATGATCTCAACACAAATCTCATCTGTTCTGAATAAATATCTTTTTTGAACTCTTTAAATTATCTGATATAAAGGTGATAATATAGATGCCGTTCTTAAATCCAGGGTTAAATTCAAAATGGCCAGGATTTAAAATCTTTTCATGATACACAATTTGTCCGATGAGATTGCTTATGGTCAATGTCCCGGTGTTAGCCAGATCAGGGTTAATATAACCAATGACTAAACCATGTGAGCTGTAGACGTAAAATAAATCATTGCCTGGATCCGGTTCTTCCGGGGTCAGGGAAACCAGATTAAGAAAGAACCGGTCTTTGTATTCACCTGTATTCAGGAAGACCTTGTATTCCTGGTCGTTTAACAGGTCGTGTTCAGTACCTGAGGCCATATCGGATATATAAATTTTCTTATCCGAAAGCTCCTCCTCAACCCTAATCAGGCTGAAAACAATGTAGCCGTCCTCGTTAAGCTTCAGACCAAGAGGGATCCTGCGAAGAGTGTCGGCAGATTCCGGAAGAGCGTTGATTGAAAGTTTAGTACCATCAGAGCCCACCGAGTAAAGGTTCGGGACACTGTAATCGGTATTCATCAGCTTAAGTGCATCGAGACGGGAATCGAATCCGGTCTCGGCTTTTTCATCAAAATAGATTATAGCCGGGTCAACAGATAAAGTAGCATCAGCAAAAGACGCACCCAGACTGAGAAGGCTTGACGAACCTTTCTCCGACGATTTCAAGAATGGATGAGTAAGATCCGTTATTCTGACACTGTTGTCAAGTCCCAGCGTACCAGTAACTGGAAATGCACCATCGGTAACGTGGATAAAGAATCCCTGCAATGAAGGGATAACTGATGAGGCCACGCCATCGCTTGAAGTGCCGTTTATGTAGGTGCTGTATGTTCCTCCGTACTCATCGGTGGTGCTGGCCTTAAAGTAATATAGAGCATCATCGATATTTGTTTTTGTCCATCCGGTCGCGGCATCCCAGTCAATCGGCGAAGGATAGGGATTCCCGACAAGGTTAAATCCCTTTGTAAATGTATTATTGTTATTTGAAACGATGACAGAAAGCGCTCCGTTATTTACCGATCCGCTAATATCTGCAGTGAAAGGTAAGGCTGATGATCCGAAATTGGCTGCATAACCCCGCAGGGGATTCAATGGATCTGTTGTTGTGATATAATCGACCCACCCTGTCGTAGTGCTCCCCTCATTATAGCTGAACAATGTGGGATACCAATATGCAAGATCAATATCGTCTGCAAGCTCGTTTACCGTGGCAGCCTGGAAAGGGGAGCTGACATATTTGTAACCGAAGGCTGACGGAAGGTATCGCTGCATTGTAACATTTCCTGTAACTGTACCTGCACCGGACCCATCAATAAGCGCAGTCTGTACTGCAGTTGATAGAAGGGTAAGGTTGCCGCCTGTCGAGAGGTTTCCATCCTGAACCAGTGCAATGCCTGAGACATTAAGTGAACCCAGCAACGACACCCCGGCGGTATTATTGACAATAAGCTCTTTAATAGTATTTCCTGCAAAGATGTCACTACCTATTGACTGGGCCGCCGATCCGTTCATTTCAATGGTCCCGTCTGTTGCAGTAAATACACCGTTATTAGTAATCGAACCTGAGATCTGAATTGTATTGCCGGAGATAGTCAGAGATGAGCCTGCGGCAATTGTTAAATTATTAACAGTTCCAATTGCTCCGGAGCCCAGAACAGGTTTGTTTGGCACATCTGGTATCTGAACAACGGTTGTCAAATACGGAATAAATCCGCATGACCAGTTTCCGGGAACATTCCAGTCGGTACCTGATGCTCCGGTCCAAATCAGGCCAGAGATTGTTATTGGACTTGTTGCGGTTACAATACCACAGCCACCTGATGGGACTATTGTATTTGTCACTATGTAACTTCCTGAGGTGCTTGCAGCTAAATCTATTTCTCCGGTTGTGGTATTTACAAAAACCAAACCGGTTGTGGATGAAAATATTCCTGCTCTGCCACCGCCACTGTAGGTGGGGAGAGGATTTACTGCATTCTGGCAGTACGGAGTTCCAGTATAGCTGAAGGTTGCCACCGGAAAAGGAGTAACTGTAATGTTCAGCGTCCTTGGTGCACTTGTTCCGCAGGCATTTGTTGCAGTTACACTTAATGTGCCGCTTGTGGCTGTTGCATTGAAATCGATAGTTACTGAATTGCCTGTTCCATTAATTGTATGACCTGTGCCGCTATATGACCAGTTATAAGTATTTCCGGGAACATTCGGAACTGTATAGATATTTCCTGAAGAACCCTGACAAACCGCGATTAGGAGCTGAGATGAAATTTGAAGGACGTGCAGCAACAACAGGGAATGATATAGACACCTCATCGGAGGATGTACAGGTAACATTGCTGATTGTCCACCGGAGAGTATAGGTTTGACCCAATACTCCTGTAAAAACGGTTGTATTAAGAACACTATTAATAAATGTACCGCCCGCGCCACTGACAATTGTCCATAAGCCTGGAAAAGGAGCTGGATCATTACCTGCAAGGACGGCCCCTGATACTCCGCAGAGCGACTGATCTAAACCGGCATTTGAAATCGGCGGGTTAGCGTATACGTTCACAATAATACCGTCAACTACCCCAATATTGGCTCCGTTATTGTAAGTGAAGCCTGTTAATTTGTAAGCCCCCGGGACCGGGGTTGGCAGCGTATAGGGCAATGATGTTACATTTATGGTGGGCTGTACTACACCATTAATTGTATAATCGAGGGTGTAATTTAAATTTATGGGATTGAAAGAAGCAAAGCTGACCGGGATTCCAGTTGCACCGCAGACAGGTCCGGTTGGAGATAATGACGCCCTGGCTATAGTTGGAGTAATACTGGCCGTTGTAAAATCCTTTGGTGTAGAGGAGATGGTTACATTATTTGTAGTGGCGACATCTCCATAATCAATATCTCCCGAAGCAGTAGATGTCAGTTCATTCCACAAACCGGTATTATACTCCGTGACCCGCATATCAGCCATACCATTTTCAGTCATCAGAGGTGTCAGATCGCTTAAAGGATCCCAGGCGATTTTTACTTTAGCTGTGGTTCCCGTGGTTGTGCTGACACTCCAATATTCCATAGTGTTGGATACCTGCAGAGGTGGGTTAAGGGAGTGTGCAGTCGGGTTTGGTGTAAAATATTCAATAGTCCAGTACAATGTGCTGCCGGCAGATGAAGTGAGTGTAAAATTATGCCCTTTTACTATCCCCTTTCCTATCGGAAATAAAAAATTATCTCCGTTTACGATTTGTTTTATGAATGGACCGTTAACAAAAGAAGTGGAACTTCCGCCAACCGGAACCACTGCTGATAGAGAAGTATTTACCAAAGTCAACCTGTTCGCAGAAGTTGTACTTATTATTCCATTGGTCAGGAGTAAGTTGTTATTTACTTCAACCAGCCCGTTAACACCGATGTTCAATCCAGCAGCATTAATAATCTCAAGATTATTGAAACTGCTGGTCCCTGAAAAGTCCCCGGTAGGTCCACCCAGAGTCTGAACTGATGTTCCTGCAAAAGTGACAGTTGAGGCAGGGGATACTCCGGAACCACTTATGAAAGTTCCGGAATTATAACGCTCCATTGTACCTACGATTATAAGTTTGCTGTTGTTAACACTATTATCAAGTGCAGGCCCATCAATCACGAGTCTTTTACAAATGGTTAAATCCTTATTCGGGAGTACTCTGGTGCCCGTCCCTGTTACAAACATATTAGGCAGGTTGCTGAACTGGGATGCAATTATTGTATAATTACCGGTACCGCCATATTCTATTGTTCCATTTCCTGAACAATCAATAAAGGAGGAATAATTACCGCCCGGGAGGTTCCCTTTTTCCAAATAAATTGTCCCATTCCCAATCACATTTCCGAGGTCATGTCCGAATGTTGTTGAGACTATTCTTAGCTCATTGTTAATTGTCGTGCTTAAAACTGAAATGTTGTTAATATCTATCGTTACAATATGGTCAATAATGACATTGCTGCCACTTGGGCCACCTGGGGGACAAGGAGGTGAAGAACCAACTGGTGTCCAGATCGTTTCATCTGACCAATCTCCGTCCTTATTTGATATGTAATCAGCTAATTCATCAGGAATTGCACTGTTGGTGCCAGCAGTATAATCTCCGCTGAGATTGCTGCTTCCCATATAATTGAATGTTATCTGATGAGTGGTTTCGTTTACATTATCTGTAGCTGGCCCTACAGGTGCTTTATACCAGTAACTACCAGGCAGTTCGAGTCTTGCTGCAACATAATCACTTTCAATACCAAAAACATCCCCGGGCAGATATTGGAGCAACAAGTTCCCATCAAAACCAGAAATACCGGAGCTTTCTATCTGCCAGTAGTATTTCAGAACATTCATCGGATCCAAAACACTTGGGTGAGAATTGTCAACCGGATTAACATTGATGTAACCAACAGTATTGTTAGCTGTAATGGTAAAAATGGCAGGTGTATATTTGCCGGCAATTCCAACTGGAAATGTAAATGAATGAGGACCTGAAGTAAAGTACTTCCTGACACCTAAGCTACTGGTTACTCCATCGGACATAATCATATTTGTAATGCCAGGCAATCCAATAATGCTGCTGTTCTGACTAAGGGTAAGAAGATTTGAGTTAATATTGAAAATGCCATGAGTAAGAACAAGGTCGTTTTGGAGCATGATCTCGTTGCTAAGTATGGCTCCTGAACTATTGTTTATCTCCAGTTTGCCGTAAGCTCCCGTTCCTGATATTTGTTGCTGGATTGTACCTGATAAACTTATTCCTCCGGTAGTATTGTCGTCGGTATAAGCACCGTCATTTGCAAGATTTCCTGATAGTATTACTTTCTTGTTTCCAAGTATAAGATTACCACTTCCGATCAACAAATTCTGGTTTACAGCGAAATCATTATTTACTGTAAGAGAGTTAGTTGATAAAACATTTAGATTATTGAAACTAGTTACAGAACTTCCGGTAATTAACTGGACTCCACCGTTAAATGTTGTACTATTTATGCCAAAATTATAGGTACCGCTGTTATCCATGTTTCCTTTAAGTGAAACATTGATATTATTAGAATTGAATATGCTTTGAGAATTGCTCAATGTTAATGTTCCATTGAGGACCAATGGGCTTACGAGAAGCCCCAGGTTAGCATTCAAACCTGCTCCTGCAGAGCCCGTAATGGTCAGATTGTATAATGGGATATTAGCATCTATTAAGTAGTTTTGAAGAGTATTTGGTATCACGTTGGTAAATACTATTGTACCACCGGTTACGGAGGAACTTGCTGGTCTTAAATACAAGTCGCCATAAGTAGTGCCTCCTCCGCGAACAACAGTAAGGGTGCCAGCGGACATATTAAAACCACTGCCTGCATTTAACACCTCCAGTTTAGCATAACCTGCATTTGAGCCGTTCCCGTTTATAACAACAGCGCCCCCATTCTGCGTATAATTAAGAATCCCATTTGTTGTAGATGTATTTCTTCGAATCTGTCCGTTAACTACAAGATTTCCTCCTTGTAATTCAATATTGGAATCTCCGCCGCCGGAATATTCTATATCGTTATTGTTAGCGGGTGCAGCAATCGGTCCGATATAAACATTTCCATTGATCAAAGTGAGTTTCCCGTTCAATATAAGATCACCATTGTTGTTTGCGGAATTACCAATTAGTATATTCCTGTTATTGGCATTGGCATAATCAATATACAATCCGGCAGTTGAAGATACTGTAAAAGGGGTTGTTGTTGAAATGGTGAAATCCGTGCCAGGGTCGGTTCGCATATACCTGAACGTTCCGTTTTGCAGAGTTAACCAGTTATCGACCGGACTTGACAATGTCCCTCCAATGTTACAGGTAAGTGTTGAAGTTTGTGATGTTCCTTTATTGATTATTACCTGACCAAATGTTGTGGATGGAGTACCCAATGTATTAGTTATGTTTGCGGAGGTTGGACCAAAAAAGGTAACCGGAATATTTGTAAAACGGCACCAAGCCCTGGTTCCAGCAGGTGCGTTTATAAGTCCGTTTGCATTGTTAATAAGGCTGCCTCCTATTGAAAGCCGTTGATTGCCTGCACCACCCCAATCATCAATACCCGACAGGGGAGCCACAATTACATTCCCGTTTACAACGATATTCTGAGCGATTGCACCATTCTGATACCAGCCAAAAGAACCTCCCTGTATATCGAGGTTCCCGTTTACAGTTACCGTTTTGGGTATAGCAGCTACCGGACCAGGATAAGTAGTGCCCCATGACATAGCAAACCAGGAATCAGCATTTTGTCCACGGGTAATTAAATTCCCATAAATAGTAATATCCCGGTTTGGGAAAATAACATTGGATCCACCCAGGGGTGATATTATCAGATTGCCATAAGAAGATACGACCTCAGGTAAGTAATATGTGGTTCCAGATCCAGAATTGGTCGTATATAATTCTGTTGTTCCCATATTAACATTAAAATCGGAAAAATCACCTGATGGGAAAACATACGTGGAAGGTGATGTAAAATTTGTCGTTACTCTGAAGTTACCGTTTCCGTTGGGGTGATTTACTACAATGCTGAATACAGAACTTGGGTTATACCCGATATCAAGAGCTGAACCGGCTTCAATCTGAAGTTTGGCACAGCTTCTGCTATCTGTATTCGGAACCGTATTGTTGGTAGATAAATAAACACTATCTCTATCGCCGATTATAACAATATCTGAGGCTCCGGGTACTACTGCAGGAGGGTTATTAACAGTATGGCTTGTAAGCGACCAGGTGTTTACGTTGCTCCAAAGGCCGTTTTGCCTGCTGTAGTAAATAGTTGGAATCCCAAATGGACTGGCAGGATTATTATCTCCCGCGGTGTAATCCCCATCAATAAATGCCACATTTTCCAGGAAACTTCCGGTTCCCGGTTCACCTATTATATTGTTAGTTTCATCAACATCAGCTGTCGTACCTTGGCTCCAGGAATTGGTTGACCTGTTAAATCTTGCAGCTACGTATTCATCTTCAGTAACATCACCCCCTGTCACAACATTGCTCTGGTCATAGGTATAACCGTGTGTCATAGTAGCTGTCCCCAGGGTAAATCCTGTGGACTTTACCCGCCAGAAATAAGTAAGACTTCTGTTTGGTGTTGTTACTATCGGATGAGCATAATTAACAGGAATCATTGTAATTGAACCATATGCTGTTGGCGCAGAGCTTAAGCCAATGGAGGCCGGGGTATAATTAACAACTCCAACCGGGAAGCTGAGAGTAGAAGGAGAAGCATAAACCCTTGTAAGTCCTCCATCACCTGCGTTGCCTGCAGATTGAATATACCTTAATGCCCCACTATTTAAAACCGATGCAGTAGCATTAAGTGTTAAATTATATGTACCAATATTCAAAAGCTTATCCTGTGAAAAGGTAAGGTTGCCGTTAACCGTACTATTAGCAACCAGGGAAATCGGAGCTGCGGCAGCATTCGTATTATTTAACTCAAGATTACCAAAAAAACCATTACCATCAATACTCTGTGGCAAGGTTCCATTCAGAACTATTTTACCTGTTCCGTTATGTATCCCTGAGTTATATATATTTCCAGCAATATTAATTGTATTGCCACTATCATTTATGGTGCCCGAAACAAGTCTGAAATTATCGGCAACATTTATAGTGGTTTGTGTTCCGGCAAAGTTAAAATCAATACCGGAAGGTTTGTCGATGGTCAGCCTGTTCAATAAAAGCGGAGTTGCCAGGTTAACCGTAAATGACTGATCTCCTGTTCCATTAAAAACAGTTGTATTAGTACCAGGTGTATAGGAAGTTCCGCCTGCAATTGAAAAATTTCTGCCAATAGTAACATTGAGATTATTTGCAGAAAAATCTCCTGAAGCAAGGGTAAGATCATTAAGCACAACCAACGAAGATGAATTTAATTGTAAAACAGAAGGACTGCTTGCACGATCAATCAGCAGATTGTACAACGGTGCACCTGTATTGATAAAGTAGCTGGCAGCATCAGTCAGAGCGGTTCCGGAAGTTGGTCTGATTTCCAGGGTTCCTCCTGTTACATTTATATTAGATGCAGAAGACTTTCACATCAAATGCTTCCTGTTCTCCACCGGCTATACCACATACGTCGTAAATACGTATTGTTCCCCCGGACATGGTAAAAATATTAGTCGGCTGTTCAAGGTTGAAAGATCCAAAACCTGTACTGATGCCATTAGTTGCTCTGGATGTATTTAAAGTAGCAACCGAAACATCTGTAAGGTCAGCAACAGTTGAATAAGCTGCCGGTGTACGTTGAAAACGACCCCGGAGAATAAATATGCCTCCGGTTTGTGTATAAGATGCCGAACCGGTTGAGGAAAGAAGCTGTTTGGCATCAACAGTCCCCCCATTGATAATTAATTGTCCGGAAGCAATATTTGAAGTGATTATTCCCCCTGATTCACGGGTTGAAAGATAGACCATTGTTTATTTGCAGTTTACCAAATATATCCACAGCACTGAATCCTCCCTTTGTAACACCTATTGTTGCATTGTCCGGAGCTGTAACAGTATATGCAGCATTTATTTCCCTGTAATCGTCGGCAGTCGAAAGTACAACCACATCAACACCGTCAACTATCAAGGCTCCATTAGATGGGATATAATAATCTGAATTGGCGGCAATCCCTTCTGAAAGTGAAGGGATAATCAATGAACCTTTTAATACAAGAGTGCCGGTGCGGATCCACAATGCTTTTCTGAGGTTTGGATTGCTTGACACAGCCCCATCAGTTGCTAATATATTTGCCCCAAATAACCTGAAGTTTGCATAATTAGTCGAATTAATGGTCAGCTTAAACGTCTGGTCAATTCCCTTATCAAGAATCAGGTTATAGAAATTAGTAACACCGTTACAATTTAATGTATTATCGCTTGCTCCCTGGAAATATACCGAAGCAGCACCAGATGTGGCACCTGCTACTATCGGAGGGAAAGCATTATAAATCGGATAGGGAAGATTTGTAAACTTAACGCTGCCATTATTGGTAAAATCACCCTTAATAATAACCGTATGGAAATTGAGATAATATGTAAGAAATGGAGCTACACCTCCGGCACCCCCGATAGCAGTATTTGTGACACCATTGCCAACTGTAATAAAAGCGCCATTATCAACAGTTACATTTCCATTGATGGTAAGCGTAAGCTTAGCAACAGAAATGTTGTTATTGATTTGAAATGTTCCGCTTTTAACGTATAAATTCCCATTTAAAGTGATGTTGCTTAATTGTGTTGCAATAAAGCCGGAGGTATTGATAGTTAAATTATTATATGTAGTTTGTGTTGCAGGTAATGTAAAATTAGCAGCATTATTGTATTCGGTTGTCCCTCCGCCGGCATTAATAAATGTATTAATTACAGTAGCAGGGAAATTAGCAGATGCCAGTTTAATTGTTCCCTGGCCGCGAAGAGCATATATTGAATTGGTAAACCTGTAAACATTCTGATCGAGGAAACCACCTGCTTCAATTGTGATGTTAAGATTCAGGGTAGTTATATCGGCTGACAAAGAAACAGTACGACCTGAAAGGATTATTACTTTATCATTATCACCTGGTATCGTATTCCCAAATTGAAGTGTGCCACTCGGGTCCGATGTCCAGGTAGTTGGTGTGTTCCAGTCACCTGTCTGGTAGGAATAATAGGTATCAAGTATGCTTGCTCCAATACAGAAATAAGGGCCGGGATTAGATACAGTCGGCGATATTATTGAAGAAGTATTACTTGAGCCGCCAATTGCTGCATAATCTCCTGCAACAGCGGATGACATACCGATAGTCTTTGAAAAGTCCAGGCCACTTTCATATAGTTCTACCTTTGCACTTATTAAATTTCCGCTGTTTAAATTTATAAGAGACCAATAGCGTGGGTCAACAGGACCAATAGTTGTACCATCACCTGTTAAGGCACCTGTTGCACTTACTGAGGCTCTTAGAACGGGACCGGTAACGCCGGTATTTACATCCCTGAGGTTAATCCCCTTAAAAACTCCTCCATCTCCTATGGGGAACAAATAATTATTACCCGTTCCAACCAAATTTGCAGTTAATGTTCTTTCCACGGAACCTGTAGTAACATTTACAAAAGAGCCGGGTGTCCAGACTATAGCTGCAGCAGGATTTGTGTTAGTAATTTTCAGGGTATTCGTTCCGGCCTGAATAATCCCGCTTGTCAGAGTTAAAACTCCACCAGCAGCAAGGGTAATGTTACTATTCATAGTAACCCCATTTGCATTATTTATATTAAGATTGGCCAGATTTGTTACACTTGCAGGAATAAAAACTCCGGAAGATGACCCGCCAAAGGATAAACTTGATGTAGCAACAGTTATTAAATTGCCAGGTGTTCCGGCAATTGCAGGTCCATTCAGTGTAAGAGTCCTTGTTCCAACGGAGAAAGTTCCGGCAGTAAGAGTAAGAGTTCCGTTTACTGTTAAATCTGCCCCTAATGTTATATTCCTGCTCGTATTGAAATTATTTAGTCCATTTGCTATTGCATTCAAGGGTTATATCCGCACCTGTTCCGATTGTCAGATTAGAAGTAACTCCTCCGGTCAGTGAGCCGGCTCCATAGCTAAGATTTGCGCCATCAGGTAAAGTAAGAGTATTTGCTGCAATTGATAATGCTCCTGATGTAAGGGTAAGAGTTCCCCCAACAGTAACATTACCGCACATGGTAACTGCCCTGTTAATAGTAAGATTGTTTAATGTCACACCCGGCAAGTTTGCTGCACCGGCGCCACCAATAATAATATTGGATGTGGCACCTCCGACAAGAGTACCACAGTTTATTATACCATTG
This sequence comes from uncultured Bacteroidales bacterium, assembly GCA_963849615.1. Classification (GTDB taxonomy): domain Bacteria; phylum Bacteroidota; class Bacteroidia; order Bacteroidales; family VadinHA17; genus LD21. The sequence goes on along the minus strand of CAWKIC010000010.1, from coordinate 79,883 downwards.
AGTGTTAATGTGTTTGCCCCGATAGATAAACCGGCACCGGCAGGGTTGAAAGTTCCGCTCACTGTAAGCGAACTTTGCAAAGTAACTATATTTGTATTGGTTATTGAAAGGCCATTTAAGGCAACAACACTGGTTGGTATTAAAACACCGGCACTTGTCCCGCCAAATACCAGACTGGAGGCTGCCGTTGTCACTAAATTTGCAGGAGTTCCGGCAATTGTTGGTCCATTGAGTGTAAGAGTCCTTGTTCCAACAGTAGAAAGTTCCGGCAGTAAGAGTAAGAGTTCCATTTACTGTTAAATCTGCCCCTAATGTTATATTCCTGCTCGTATTGAAATTATTTAATCCATTTGCTATTGCATTAAGGGTTATATCCGCACCTGTTCCGATTGTCAGATTAGAAGTAACTCCTCCGGTCAGTGAGCCGGCTCCATAACTAAGATTTGCGCCATCAGGTAAAGTAAGAGTATTTGCTGCAATTGATAATGCTCCTGAAGTGAGGGTAAGTGTTCCACCAACTGTAACATTACCGCACATGGTAACTGCTCTGTTAACTGTAAGATTATTTAATGTTACTCCAGATAAGTTTGCAGCACCGGCGCCACCAATAATAATATTGGATGTGGCACCTCCGACAAGGGTACCACAGTTTATAATACCATTGAGTGTTAATGTGTTTGCCCCGATAGATAAACCGGCACCGGCAGGGTTGAAAGTTCCGCTTACGGTAAGCGAACTTTGCAAAGTAACTATATTTGTATTGGTTATTGAAAGGCCATTTAAGGCTACAACAGTGGCTGGTATTAAAACACCGGCACTTGTCCCGCCAAATACCAGACTGGAGGCTGCTGTTGTCACTAAATTTGCAGGAGTTCCGGCAATTGTTGGTCCATTGAGTGTAAGAGTCCTTGTTCCAACAGTAGAAAGTTCCAGCAGTAAGAGTAAGGGTTCCATTTACTGTTAAATCTGCTCCTAATGTTATATTCCTGCTCGTATTGAAATTATTTAGTCCATTTGCTATTGCATTAAGGGTTATATCCGAACCTGTTCCGATTGTCAGATTAGAAGTAACTCCTCCGGTCAGTGAGCCGGCTCCATAACTAAGATTTGCGCCATCAGATAAAGTAAGAGTATTTGCTGCAATTGATAATGCTCCTGATGTAAGAGTAAGTGTTCCCCCAACAGTAACATTACCGCACATTGTAACTGCCCTGTTGACAGTAAGATTGTTTAATGTCACTCCAGGCAAGCTTGCGGCACCGGCACCACCAATAATAATATTGGAAGTTGCACCACCGACAAGGGTACCACAATTTATTATACCATTGAGTGTTAATGTATTTGCCCCGATAGATAAACCGGCACCGGCAGGATTGAAAGTTCCGCTTACGGTAAGTGAACTTTGCAGAGTAACTATATTTGTATTGGTTATTGAAAGGCCATTTAAAGCAACAACACTGGTTGGTATTAAAACACCGGCAGTTGTCCCGCCAAATACCAGACTGGAGGTTGCCGTAGTCGATAAATTTGCAGGAGTTCCTGCAATTGTCGGACCGTTTAAAGTAAGTGTATTACCGGCTACTGCAAAGGTGCCGGAGGTCAGGGTAAGGGTTCCTCCTACTGTTGCAGCTCCACCAAGTGTCTTAGTGCCTGAACCGGAAATTATAAGGTTATTGTAAGAAACACCGGCACATGTCTGTGCACCAGCCGCGTACCATTCAACTGTTCCTGAACCTGCCGTGAATGTTCCTCCGGTTCCACTCACATTACCTCCAATCCTTAAAAGGCTGGAACCTCCATTTAAGGTGCCATTGGTTCTCGTCCATGTACCGGTAAATGTGTGTGTCAAACCAGTACCGAGATTAAGTGTTCCTCCGACTCCATTGATAGTTAATCCGCCGCCGTTCACATTGCCTGTGAATGTTGCAGTGCCGGCGGTCTTGGACAATAACACGACCCCCGTGGTTGTGAATCCATCTATACTCTGTGCCGCCATCGTATTCGTAATGACGATCGGAGAACTACCCGCAGTAAGTGTTCCTCCATTAACAAAGTTGCCGCCGAACGTAAGCTGTAAATTATTGGTAGCCAGGGTTGCTCCGCTATTAATTGTCAGCGGAACGGAAGCACTAAAGACTTTGGCTACATTCATTGTAATCGTTCCTGTGTTGGCAATAATTACGCCACCGCTTGCACCAAACGGGACTATCCATTCTTCGGACGAGGTAGTTCTGGCGGTTGCTGTATTGTATCTGAGAGTTGCGTTTGCGCCATATGTTACAACTCCGGCTGTAACAACAACCGTTGCAGTTCCTTCCATTGAAAGTATTCCATTTACAGTTGGCGAATTGTAGCGAATGTCTTTATACCGGTACCTGAAAGTGTAAGATTGTAATACGAACTTACTTTGGCTGTCTGGGCCGCACCTGAGAAATTAACAATATTTCCGCTATTAGTAGCAGTCAGGGTGGTAATGGCGGATGTTCCTCCCAGGTTTAGTACAGAATTCACTGCCTGAGTCAATCCTCCGGTTCCAGCGAGGGCGGTTCCGATTGTCAAAGTACTGTTATTGGTAAGAGTAATACCAGTTACCGTTACATTTGGTATTGATAATGTTCCTGTTAATGCCTGATTGTTCGTGTTGAAAGTATAAGTGCCTGTACCTGCGTTAAATGTACCACTGTTTGAAACACCCCCTCTGAAATTAATTTGTTCATTAACAGTATTGTTATTCCATATACCGGTGGCATTAATAGTAATTAATCCGGTAAAGGTTTTTGTTCCTGTTGTACTTGTATGATTGATGGTCCCATTTAGCGTTGTTGTTCCGCTTACTGTAATATCAAATCCTCCGACTGCTAAAGTCGAGCCATTGGCTATACTTAAATTTGCACAAGCTGTACTTGCTGCTGTAGTTACTGTAAAGCCTCCTTCTATAAAGACATTATCTCCGGCAACAGGGAACGATGCACCCGCTGCTCCGCCGGAAGTAGCAGACCATGTTGAATTCAGGTTCCAGTTGCCTGTTGCAACTGAATAACGGTCTGCTGCAATAAGCTGGATTACTGATAATGACAAAGCCACTGCCAGGAAAAATTTCTTGCAGGTAAGGCTTGGTCTTATCATAATTTCAATTGTCTAAATGCAAAAAATGCATCATCGGAGTGAATTTCAGTTAAGCGGTAGTTCGGCTTCAGCCAGCCTGACCGGTTTTACATCTGATGAGGCTGAATAAATAACGCGTAATGTACCGGTTCTGAAGTCGACTCCCGGAACCTTGTTCAGGTTAAACTGAAACCGGCGTTTTGTATTGGGAGTATAAACTGCAACCCCGTTGGCAATACCGACCCGGGTTATTTTCCCCTGAGTTGAAATATGGTCAACCGTAAGATCTCCAAACACTGACATGTTGCCTGATCTGGTAAAGACCATACTGAACTTGGGAATAGTGTCATTTTCCATCTCAAAACCAAGATCTGAAATGGTAACTCTGGCTGTCGATTCTCCAACCCTGATTATAACTGGTATTGTAATGCCAAATACAGGTGTCAGCATGACAGATATAGTTGTGGTATCCTTTGCTTTTTCTTTTTCACCCAACGGGGAAATTTCAGGGATTGACCGGAAATAGAAATGTGACCTGTACTCTCCGTTTTCAAGTTCATTTGACCTTATCACCTGGATCTTCACTGTCTGGGCTTCATTGGGTCCGAGGGTAACGCTTCTCGGAAAGAACCTTATAAAACGGTCTGCAAACCTCTGATCAGGATCGGGTTCTGTAATGGTTTTGAATTCGCCATCCTCCATCATTCTGATCTGCACAAGCGATATTGCATAGGTTGCAGTATCCTTTCCCGTATTTGCCAGGTTAAGGTCCATTGATCTCTTCGAACCTTCAAAAACAACTCTTCTCGGGGTAATCAACAGATCCCCTTGTGCTGAAGCGTTAGAAGGCAGCATTAAAAGAATTCCAAGGAATCCTGCAGACAAAATCAGGACAGGCTTCAACCTGCAATAATTACCGGGCTTTCTGTTAAGTATCTGTCTGAGTTTGTGCATCAATTTTGATTTATTTGAAGCCCGTTAGTTAAAGTCAAAAGTTATAGAATAGGATCCGGTATAGATACCCACTGGATTGTCGTGGATGGTTCCAATGTTAAGGGTGGCTCCGACACTCACAATCTGAGATCCGTCCCTGAGCATTCCTGTTCCGGTTCCGGGTGCCGGCACTGAATTCCAGTCTTCAACGGTCATGGTTTTTGCACTTGAGATATGTCTGAGTACCACAGGAGCTTCCGGAAGGGTGATGGAATAAGCTGCATCCGCATCACCCGATAAATAAAAGCTGGCAGCATTATATGAGCCGGTTCCTTTAAAAACGCTTCCGAGCACGGAGATTGTACTCTGGGGTGTAAGTATGATCTTCCCTCCCAGTGGTCCGGGGGAAAACCTTCCGAAGTTCAGTTGTGCAGTTTCGCTGGCAGAGAAGATAGGAATTATTTCAGCATAAATATGCCCTGTTGCAGATACCGGTGGCCCTGGCTGTGCAGAGACTTTTATGCCGGTTATTTGCAATAAACAAAGCAGGCTGAAAAAGAGGATCTTAATCCTTCTCATTTTAAAAAGTGTACTCGCCTCGCTGCAGCTCTAGTTATAATTAACTGTCACGGTAAATGGAGTGGCTGATGTATAAGTTCCGGCAGCCTGAGCAGCCGCCACATGAAGTGTTGCTCCGACCGACAGTGTCTGACTGCCGCCGGCAAGCGAACCTGTTCCGCTTGGAGTGCTTGTAAATGTATCAACCGTCATGTTAATTGCACCGAAACTGATAGTTGTAGGAGTTGAGGGCAGAGTGATCGCATATGTATAACCATCTGCACCGGTTACATTAAAAACCGCTGCTGCAACTGTTCCGGTTGTTGCAGGAAGTGTGACCCCTCCTGATGGAGTCCGGGCACCTGCAGGAGAAGAACTGCAGTTCCCGCAACGGTGGCACTGACCGCGACATTACCGAAATTCATAACCGTCGTGTTCGTGATTCCAATGGGACCTACAATAGTAGCTGTCGCAGTAGATGTTGCTGATGCCTGGGCAAAACCAGCTGCTGTAAAAGCAACAAGGATAACTGCAAAGGAAATTAACTTCTTCATGTGTTTCATTTTTTTGTTTTTGAGTTAGTAGATATTAAGTTTAATTCTCTATTCAGGTTTAAGGGTGATCCTGTAGATAATCCTTCCCGGCCTTAACAATAAGGATTAAAGGATTTTTTTAAATCCATTCAAAATTAGGAACTTATATATTTTACAAAATTTATAATATCAGAATTATTTAACATAAAAATGAAGTTATCAACATCGAACGAAGTTGTGATGTTAATTATTGTATTGATCCATTGAAAATTGTCAGTAAATGACAGGATTTTAGTCCTTTATTCAAGAATTTGTCCGTCAGAAGTCAGTCTTTGTCTTATTTCACCATACTGCAGATCATGAATACTCTTTCCGGCTGATAACAGACAGAGATGCTATGGTTCCCGCACTCTGGCCAAGGATCATGAATACCGGTTCCATCCGTATTGAACCATAAGCAATGTGTGAGCATGAGACACAGACAGGAACCAGAAGGTTCTTGCAGTCATCATTTCGGGGCAAGATCGACCCGAGATCAATCCGGTACGGTTCAGGTGCTCTAACTCCGATATCACCCTCGTTCTGTACAAACCCTTCCGGTGTTACATACCTCTGAACATTGTGTGAATCCATAGTATATGACCCCATACCGATTGAAGCCGGAACTTCCCGTTTACCGAGAACATCATTTTCGGTCATAATATATTCTCCAAGCATCCTGCGGGCTTCCCTGACATAAATATTATAGGGCCAGTGACCGTTATCTGCAAATTCATCCCTGGCATAACCCCATTTGCTCATCGTATCCCTTACCCATGAAGGCAAGCGCCTGTCGGTGGCAGTAAAGTAAAGCAATCCCTTCTGGTACAGTATGTGTTCCGCAAGTATTTCTTTTCTTCGTTCATAGGATGCTTCAGGGTAATCCCAGTTCATTCCGATATTATCATAGCTGAACGGACCGTGATTATTAACATCGGTTTTAAGGTTGGGGATGGGGTCATATTTTGCAAAAAATTCATTCCATCTTGTTGCTGACAGCCTCACAAGAAGTTCATACTGTGTACTGTCATAGCCCTCAGGCTTTGTAATGGCCACCCGGTTTCCCGGAATCTTTGTAAGACAAAGCCTGTAGCAGTAGGCCTGTATTTTATTGTCCCCTGTTCCGTTCTCCCCGATAACTCCGGAGGATATCCCTGGCAGGAGCCCGCTTGAAGGATCTCCGGGAATCTTATAGGGATCAATTTTATCCTTGAAATAATGGCCATGATGGAACACCCCCGCCTGCACACCGTTCCAGGTTTCGCCGTAAAGCGAATTATCTTCCCTGCCTACGGTATAGGCGACACCGGCTGACGCCATCAGGTCGCCTTCGTAAGTTGCGTCAACAAAGATTTTCCCCCTGTATACTTTCCCGCTTAGAGTTCTGATAGATGTTATTTTACCATCTTTCTTAATCAGGCCGCTGTTCCTGTCGAGCCATTCATCACGGTAAACCATCAGGCTATTCTGATTTACCAAAGTTTCAAAAGCTGCTTCCGCAACGTGGGGTTCAAAGATCCACATTGTCCGGTTTTCGCCATCAAGTGCAGGATTACCCTGACCCACATTGCCGTACTCAGATTGTTTCTGCCATCTCCAGCTCTCAGGTTTCTGATAGTGCTGGTATAAAAGCTGATAGAACTCCCTGGCAATGCCTCCGATAACTTCCTTGTTGCCTGTATCCGTGAAACCAAGACCCGATGAAGACATGCCTCCCAGGTGCCTGTCAGGCGATATGACGATCACTGACAGTCCCATCCTGTGTACCTGTACGGCTGTTGTTACAGCGGCCGACGTTCCCCCGTAGACAATTACATCAGCTTCGAAGACATTGTTTTTTGATTCATTGCTGCACTGGGAACAAAAGAGGGTAAATCCGGTTAGTAAGGTGATGAGCAGGATCTTTTTCATGATATTTATTTGGTTACAGGTTGTTACATTACGTTATTGATAAAAGGTCTTCCGCCTGATTGCAATCCGTGCCTTTTACTCAGTTGCAATCCATACCTTAAGTAGCTTTGGTTTGGCACGGATTACACTTCGCTTCGGTTCGTTAAATCCGCGCCAGCAGGGGAAGATTCCTTACGGATGAAAAGCTATCGTATTAGCTCCGGGTTTTAATTTTATTATCCCTGTTTCTGTTTTCAGCTTTTTACCGTTTACTGAAATTGTTAAATTATTAACACTGCTCAAAACAAAATCGCATTCCATATTTGCAGGGATGTTGACAAGATATTCTCTTTTTCCTCCTTTATTTTTAAACTCAGCTTCTATCTGCCCGCGAATTGTTGGAACCCGTATTTTGCTGTAAGTAAGCCCACTTAACTGAGGCCTGATGACCGCTTTTGCAAATCCGGGACGGACAGGTGAAATTCCCCATAAACAGGTCGGGATTATATTTGCCGGAGCAGCTCCCCAGGCGTGATTCCAGTCTGAGTTGGGCTTGTACTTAAGGTCCCAGGCTTCCATTGTAATAGTTGTCCCTGATTTTATCATGTTCCACCAGCTCCTGTCGTGGATTGCTGTCAGCAGACTGAATGCGTAATCAGCTTCTCCGGCTTTGTAAAGGCCTTCAAGCAGGTATTGTGCACCATAAACACTGCAGGCCATGCCTCTCGACTTAATAAATTCCACAACAGCTTTTTGATTTTCTTGCGGGACCAGCCCAAATGTCAGGGCCATCATGTTCGCATGCAGCGATGAGTGAGATGAATTTTCCCCGTCAACATAGTAACCACTGTTCTTTTCGAGGAAAACCTTGTTAAAAGTTGATTTTACTGTTTCTGCGCGATGCCCGTAGAATATTGAATCAGCATCTTTTCCGAGTAATCCAGCCAGTTCTGCCATCAAAAGAAGGTTTTTGTAATGAAAGGCATTAACAACAGTATTTACGTCAACCATCTCATAGCCGTCCCGTTCGCCTTCTGCCGTTGCCAGCTTCCACCCTGTATCCTTCTGCGAAGGAGGCCAGTCGATAATATCCCTTATCCTTTCCTTCGCATCTGAAAATCCCAGTTCCTTCATAACTTCTCCGGTTACGCCCGTTGAACTGATAAGGCCATCCTCCCTTGAAAGGATGATGAGAGTCTTATGCTGAAGTATCGCTGTAAAACACTACTGACAGACTCGTAAATTCCTGCTACATCACATCATTGAAAAACGGACGGAATTTCTGTATGAGAATCCCATTTTTAGATCGGCCCAGGTGGGGTCGTAGATAAAGTATTCATTTGTACGCCTCGCAAGTGAATACTACCCTGTCGGTGCAGTAATGGCCGAGCTGGTTAATATATCAGCGTCGACCTCATATGGAATCGTTCACGGTCACCATCGACCATAAATTCCTGCGAGGAAGTAGCTTTCATGCTGTATTTGCATAATTCCCAGATACTGTTGAGTATTGTATCGGAAGATTCAAATGAACTCAGATTTCATCGTCAGAAGTAATACCAATATGCCTTGCGGTAATATTTCAGGCTTTAACTCCAGTCGCAGTTTTCGATAAGGCGGTAACGAAACGGAGTTATAATACCAAATGAATCAGGGAGCTGAATTGCTGCAGGACCTGTATTTCTTTCATCCCGGAGAAGATTCACAGTATACTTTGTCTGTTCCGGACCAACTGGAAGAAGAACTTTCTGGTACCTGACCGTACCACCCGGATTGCTGTCAATTTCATTCGTGCCCTTAGCTTTTTCCCCAAGGTGGATGATAAGGGTGTCATGTGAAACAGGTGTTATTTCAAGGATTAATTTACCGAATGCATCCTTTCCAAAATCGGCGAAAAAGCGATTTTTCCCTGTTTTTATCAGCTTTTCCGGCCTGGATAATGTTTCCATGAAGTTGTTTCCGGAAGTTGCATAGCTGCCAGTAGAACCTGTTTTAAATGATTTAATTTCAGACCAGGGAGAAGGCTTTCCCCTTTTATCCCAGATCCTGACCTTCCAGAAGAAGGAAGAATTATCCGGAAGCCCTGCTCCTGCAAATTCAACTTCAGACGACAAAGATCCGGTAGTTCTGCCGCTATCCCAGACGTCAGCTTCGCTTCTTGCTAAAGATCCTTTTGATGAGGAAACAAGTACCTGATATGCTGTCTGATAAACCGCTTTTTCAGGTACTATCCAGCTGAATTCAGGTTTTGCATCGAGAATTTTTGTCTGATCAGCCTCCCTGATAAATTCCACCATCAGTCCATGAGGAGATTTAACAGCCTGATTTTGGCACTGCGGAATAAGGAACGCTAAAAAAGAAAGCAGCCGGACAGCTTTAACCGCATTATATTTTCTGTTCATGATAAAATGGATCTACGGTTCAGATCCGTTCGAATAAAATATCTTCACCGGCATCGTCCGTATCGCCATCGCTGTTGAGGTCCCTTGTAAGCCACAAGGTTGATTCGTCAGCCTCAAACTTCCCGGGAACAAGAAGTCTGAAAAACGGAATATTATCGTCCCAGTATTGACTCCCCTGGCCGTTCCATTGTACATTTCCGGTACAGGCATCCGATGCATCCCTTATGCATGTTCCAAGTTCTTTCAGCTGGAAAACAATTCCGGAATGGGTCGGGGACATGTCGCCCCTGGTTCCGATTATTTCCGAAATGGAAGTTGAATTTTCGCGCTCCACCAGAAAGGTTTCTTCATAAGTTCTCTTCGTAAGCGTCAATGTACGGACAGTATTTATTACCAGGTTATCAGCGGTAATTGTTTCTGTAAACTGCCATGTTCCGGCATACAAGGGATGTTTCTGATTTTCACATGATACAAATATAAAAAGCATCAGGGAAATCAGCGGGAATATGAAATGCAGTGATGGCTTATCCGGTTTTTCATTCATTTCTGGCATGTATTACTACAAACTTATCTTCCACTAAGTTAGTAAAAAGAGAAATATTAGAAGCAGTTTTCGGGAATTCTATTTTTTTGGGAACCAGGGGATAAATGAATGGTCTTCCTAATGTATTCTATATTAGACAGTCATCATTATCAGGATAATTGCAGGTGATTGATATAGATGCTAAGAAATGGCATGAGTAAAAAAATTACTCAAATTGAAAGGCAACAGATGCAGCTCCTATTCCGACATTGGCTCCAATCACCGGGGAAATATTACATACGGATACCGGACCTTTGCCTGTAAGCATTTTCATCTTTTCGGTATACCAGTCAGCTGCTTCGACATTGTTTGCATGAAGTATGACATAATTCCATATTTTCTTTCCCGGCAAGCCGGACCTGATAATCTTCATCACTTTTTCCATGTTTGTTCTCTGATTAAAAGACTTGCCGGATGCGACAGCTTTTCCAGACTCGTCGATCGATACAATAGGATTAATGTTCAGGATTCGACCAATCAATCCGTGTACTGTCGAGAGTCGTCCTCCCCTGACCAAATATTTAAGAGTTTTCACACTTACGAGGATCCTTGTCTGGCCTGCCCACTTTTCAGCCATTCCGACAATCTGGTCATGAGGGAGTCCTGATTCTATGGCTTGTGCTGTCCGCAGAACTATTAACCCAAGTGCGCCGGAAAGATTCCTTGAATTAACAACAGATACCGGTTTGTTAAACTCACGGCTAACGGTTTTTGCTGCTTTTACACTGCTGTTGTATGTGCCGCTGAGCTTATCGCTCAGATTAACGGCTATTACTGAATCATAATGTGAGGCGAGGTGTGAATAGAGATTTACAAATGCCGTTTCGTTAACCTGTGCTGATTTCGGATAATCAGGACTTTCATCAAGGAGCCTGTAAAACTGCTCCGGTTGAATTGTAACCTTATCGAGGTAATGATTCTCCCCAAAATTAATATTTATGGGCAGCATGTTTATCTGGTAATTATCAATCAATTCCTGCGAGAGATCACAGGTTGAGTCCGTTACCAGTGCGATATTCCATTTTCTGTTATAGACAGCCTGACTCTGGCGAATCATGTCATCAGCTTTCTGAAAAGTAATTGTTCCGTAATTCCTAAGTTCACTGAACAAGTCTGACGGGATATTTGTGTGAACATGCAAACGCCTTATTTTATCTGAACCGGCAATGACTATTGAGTTTCCATAGTTTTCAAGGGTACGGATTACAGACTTGTTTTCCTTCAGGCAGTTCTTAATAATTGCCTCGGTGCAGTATCTGAAATCGATTTTTTCGGAGATGACCTCTTCGATTTTCTGAAAGGAAGGAGCTTCGGTTTTGGACAGGATAAGCTCCTTTATATTTCTTTTGACTATAAACTCAATTATACCTTCAACAAATAGAACAAATCCTTTAGCCCCGGCATCGACAACATTGTTTTTAGCAAGTATCTCAAGTTTGTACCTGGTCTCGAGGAGCGATGTTTTGAGGGTTTCATACGAGCTCAGGAGGAGATTATTGAAATCCCCAAATTTATTATGGCTTTTATAGATGTAATCTGCCCATTCTTTTATGACGGTAAGCATTGTTCCTTCAACCGGATTGGAAACGGCCTCATAAATATATCTTACCGACTTTTGAATGGTTTCGGCAAACTGTTTGAGGGTGACTGATTTGAATTCGCCTGTCTCATTGCTTAAACCATAGAAAAACTGCGCAAAGATAATTCCGGAATTTCCCCTGGCGTTCATAAGAGTTGATTCGGCTATCCTGTCAGCAGTAATTTTATATGAACGGTGGGGGTGAAGGGATTCGATAACAGACCTGATTGTGGATGCAAGGTTGGTCCCTGTATCACCGTCATTTACCGGGAAAACATTTATCTTATTTAGTTCAACCTGATGTTCGATAATCTTTTTTGCTCCCGCAATAAAGGTATAATACAGATTACGGCCATCCATTACAATAAGGGGTGCGGGGGCAGCAAGTGTCATCTTCCGGGGTTTAAGAAATGCAAATGTAACAAATTTAATAACACGGGATTTTCTGAAAAGTTCAGATACCGGGGTATAATCTGAAGAGTGAGGGGGAGAGTGGGAGAAGGGGAGAGGGGGGGGAAAGTGCGAATTCACTCTTCCTGGTAAATCCTTACCCAGTCTACTTCATATTTTATGGGTGATGGCGATTTTGAGGGATCACCTCCCGCTGCTCCCAGAAAGGGGTTTTCTGAGGTCATCCCATTTTGCCACGCCCCGTTTTTCGGTTCCCCAGGCAAAATTTGCAAGGATCGTTGGGACTCCTTTAACCCTGTAGAACTCCATAATATCAATCTCCCCGCCTGAAGGCCATCCATGGGAGATTCCAAGGGTCCAGATTGCAGGCCATGAACCTTTTGCAGTATCAATCCTGGCCCGTATCTCGAAACGGCCGAACTGCCACTCCCTGAATCCCCGGGTTTGAATACTTGCAGATGTATATTCTGCATATTCCCTGGCCGTCCGCCAGCTGGCACTGCCTGCTACATACCCCGGGTTCCTCAGCAACTCCCGTTTCCCTTCAATAAGAAGAACCCCTCCTTTACAGTTGACGTTAGCTGCCTGGTACCATTGAAGTTCATTGTTCCTCACAAATCCATTCTCATATCTCCATGAGGAAGGATCGGGTTTCCCTTCAGCATTGAACTCATCATTCCAGACAAGCTTCATTCCGACTATGGTTGCAGGCTGGCTGAAATCCGGAATATAGGGATCACTTTTCTGGGCAACGAGCAGATTGACGGAAAGGATTAGCGACGGTACAATCGAACTTGTAATGTATCTCATGGTTTCCCCTTGTGTTACTTAGTGATATCCTTTGTGTTCCTTAGTGGTAAAAAAAATTTAGCACTATATATTACAGCATAATTTGATGTTAATTTATTAACATAATAATAAAAAATCTCTTAAATTTAAGATTAAATTAAAACCCTGATCCCTATGAACAGAAGAAATTATTCTGCTCTTTTATTCCTTCTGATTCCGGTCGCTCTAATCGTATTCTTACTTACAGCTTTTACCAACAGTTTAAGAGGGCCACAGGAGGATCTGAAAAGCAAGTATTCCTATAAAGATTTTGAATCATCTAAAAAATGCCGTTCGTGCCACCCCGGTACCTATGAACAGTGGTCACAGGCAATGATGTCGCAAGCCTACACACATCACTGGGACGAAATTGAGTATTTTGACCTTGCAGTTGCTCATTCAGTTGCGAAACCTGAACTGAAAGATGCAGTTGACGGATGCAATGGGTGTCATACACCGCTTGCTTTTATGGGTGGGAAGGAATTTCCGCCTCCGAGGCCTGATGCAAAAAGCATGGCAAACGAATCGGTTTCATGTGAAGTTTGTCACCTTGTACAAGCTGCACAGTCGGATCCGCCGTTTAACTACAGTTACCTTATAAAGCCCGGGATGACAAAATATGCAGGACGGACACCTACCGTTGAATCGCCGGCTCACAAGATCGTAACAAGTGATTTCTTCCGCACAACCGAATTCTGCGGGAACTGCCACAATGAAAAGAATCCCTTCGGCATCTGGGTTAAAAGTACGCAGCTGGAATGGAAGGAGGGGCCCTATTCAAAGGAGGGAGTGCGCTGCCAGGATTGCCACATGCCGAAAGGTGGACCTTTTCTGAATGCCCTGATGACAAAACCGTATGATGATGCGAGGCTTCATCTTTTCCATGGAGCCCACGATCCCGGAAAAGTACGGGGGACCATTGAACTGAGGATTGAACCCGATATCAGGGAGGCGGAACCGGGAGAAATAATAGTTTTTAACGTTGCTTTGTTCAACCAGAAAACGGGTCATAAATTCCCAACAGGATCAGTGGAGGACCGGATAGTATGGTTACAGGTTGAAGCCACCGATGCAAAGGGGAAGATATATCATATAAATGTTGATAAGAAAGGTTTTGAGGGAGAAGAATATACAATTTCAGGCAATGATCTGGCGTACCAGGATCTGGGCGTACCTCTTGGACAGCCGGATTTTAAGGGGGTTTTACGGGATGGTATACCAGCCGGAAACAGGATCTTCAGGATGGCTTATTTCGATCCGGAAGGAAGAATGACGATCATGCAATGGAACACTGCAAAACTTGGAACAGATTATCGTATTGGACCAAGGGAAGCCAAAGTTGAAAAATTCACTTTCAGGTTGCCTTTTGATGTTGCACCCGGTGAAATGAAGGTAAGGGCAGTGCTTAACTATCAGCTTCTCGTTAAACCGGTAGCAGATCTGCTTAAAGTTCCGGCTGAAGAGTCTCAAATACTGATGGTCAATGAACATTCAACAAAAGTCAATATTTTGCCTTAGTATTTCGGTATATGATAGATCAAAAAGTCCTTAGTGTACCTTAGTGAGAACCTTAGAGTCCTTTGTGGTAAAAAATAAATTTATACCACAAAGGTCACAAAGGTTAACACAAAGGTTATCAAAGGGTAAGAACTTTAAAAGAAACCTTTTATCCAGCCCCTGAAAGGATCAGACTGAATATAAAAACCATCATAATACATCACAATGAAAAGACAAGTCACTCTGAAGATTGTTTTTTTTGCAATTATTTCCATTTTGGTTTCAGATAATCTATATTCGATTCCTGCCTTTGCGAGGAAATACCAGATAAGCTGCCAGGTATGCCATTCTCCGGCAATACCAAGGCTTAAGCCCTTTGGCGACACTTTTGCCGGGAATGGTTTCAGGCTGACTGAATATGAATCACCAAGATATTTTATCCAGACAGGCGACGACAAACTTTCCCTTTTCAGGGAACTTCCGCTTGCAATCAGGATGGATGGTTTTGCTTCTTATAATTTCGGTAATGAAGGAACGACAGATTTTGCCGCCCCGTTTGTTGTGAAGATACTTTCAGGGGGTGAGCTCTCGGACAAATTATCATATTATTTTTATTTTCTTTTCAATGAAAGAGGATCAGTCGCCGGGCTGGAAGATGCTTTTGTCATGTACCACGATTTTCTCGGATCGGGGATTAACCTGTTTGCCGGACAGTTCCAGGTATCTGATCCTTTATTCAAGGGAGAGTTGCGGTATACTCTTGAACCTTACAGGATATACGAGTCCAGACCAGGCTCATCAAGCGCTGACCTGAAATATGACAGGGGCATTATCTTTGACAGGAGTTTCAAAACTGGTACTACACTGGTCGGAGAAATATTGAACGGAAACGGCATCGGTGAGGCCGGGGAAGGGTTCCTGTTCGATAAGGACAAGTATAAAAACTTCATGCTCAGGATTAACCAGTCAATCGGTAAATACCTTTCCATAGGGGTGTTCGGGTATACTGGGAAGGAGGTTGTTCGTGACCCCCTGGTTTTGCTTGTTAGCGAGATAAAAATGTTCGGACCGGATCTTACAATCGACTTTAATGAAAAATTCATTATTAATGCACAGTATGTAAGAAGGACTGATTCAGATGTGATCCTTTTGGGATTTCCTTACCAGGTTGAAAAAGATGTGGTGACTTCCGGGGCTTTTGCAGAAATCATCTATGCACCAAAAGGTGATATGAGCAAATGGTATCTTACAGGCCTTTTTAACTGGGTGGAATCCCATTATGATCCCCTCGATTACTCTTCGGCAACCCTGCACGCAGGATACCTTCTCAGGCGCAATATGAGGGTGGTCGGGGAATATACACAGCAGTTTACCGGGACATCGTATGGCAAAGTGAATGTGGGGGTGATAACTGCATTTTAAATTCAAACCCACGGACTCACAGATGTGAATTTGCACGGTGTTCGCTATTTTCGAATTATTCACTTAACCATCTGATAAGGGGCTGTTGAAAAAGTCCTTTGTGAACCTTCGTGATAACCCCTGCCTGCCGGCAGGCAGGTTTTAGTACTTTGTGGTTAAACATAATTTAATACCACAAAGGATCGCAAAGTATGACACTAAGGAACGCAAAGGGAAAAAGTCCAAAAAATCAACTTTTTCAACAACCCCTTTTTAAAATAAAAAAGCCCTCCGCTTTTTGGCGGAGGGCTGAACTACGAGTAAAACCCGGAATTTATTTCCGGCGGGAAGTGCTTTTGCCTTCTGAATCTTTAGACTTGCTGGTCGACTTGGAAGCGCCTGAGGACTTGCTGCTGCCGCTGCTGCTCCTGCGTGCTGATGTACCCGCGCTGGAGCTTGAGGGTTTTGATGATCTTGCACTTTCAGTCCTTTGACTCGGGGCAGGTCTTGAAACTGACTGTTCTGAACCGGAGGAAGATGACCTCCTTGAAGAACTGGCAACCTGACCGGCAGAGGAATTAGTCCTTGCGCTAGCATTCACTGTAGTAGACGACTGACGGCTCGGGCTGGTGCTCTGGCCGGATGAAGAGGCAGTAGAAGACGACCTTCTGGTGGAACTTGTACTTTGTCCGGCAGGGGTGTTTGTCCTTGCCCTGTCATTCCCGGTTGAGGAAGACTGACGGACAGTGGTTCTACCGCCGGATGTCGTGGATTCAGATCTGTTGGTAACCGTGGAGGTCGACCTTCTTGAAGTTCCTGAAGACTGGGCTGATGACCTGGCCCCATCGGATCTGTTCGTTACGGAGGAAGTTGATCTCCTTGATCCGGCTGAGGTTCCTGTTGACCGTCCGGAGGTCGTTGACTGTGTAGCGGATCTCCTGCCGTTATCATTTCCTGAGGATACTGTTGATGACCTGGTGCCCCTGTCAGGATGTACCTTCGTATAGAGGGCTTCCCCATCCCTCCGGTACTCAGGATGTGAATAGGTTGTCCTGTAATTACCTGAGTTAATCCTTATGCTGACGTTGTTGAATAACTTTTGTGCCGTTGTAGTAAAAATCGTTCCAGCGTAAATACCGGTCGTTGTCCCAGTGACGGTAATGACTGTCATCTCGGATACCAGTGATAGTGATAACCGTAGTAGTAATGCCAGTAGAATGGACGCCGGGGTGCCAGATATGACGGGTAGTAGCCCCCAGTACCACGACGAGCGCCATACGTCGTAGATTCAGGCATATAAATGTATCGTACCAGCGGCCAGGACGCAATTTGAATTGTTGTGGTCCTGACAACGTTTGCGTTTTGCCTTCCGAGGTAGCCGGGATTCGGCGTCTGGTCAATATAGGTTCGATGATGTAATTTCTGCCGTACAAAGCCTCATCACCTGTGAGCTGTATCTGTACTGATCCGTCGCGTAACCGCTGGACTGTAAAGACAGCAGCATCCTGGGTTTCGTTCCGGTCAAGGACTGCCTGCAGAACTATGGTATGGACATCGCCATCGACGTAATCGATTACCTTGAGGTAATCAATGTAATTGTCGCCGTTAAGATCGAGGTTGTTTATCCGTGAATTTTCATCGTTCAGGCTTCTTTCAAAACCTTCGATGGTTTCTGATTCCTGGAACAACTTCATTACGGCGTAAAGGTTAAGGTTATCTCCAGGCAAACCCAGATATTCATCCGGATACTCCTGAGCCATAATTGTGGTCCCGGCTGCAACCAGTGTTGCGAGAATCGAGGTGATTAAGAACTTTTTCATGACGTTTGTTATTAGAAGAACATTGTTACAACCAATCAATGACAAAACTTATGCCACATTTTTAAAACGGGCCGAAGTAATTGATATTTCAATTTACTAAAACTTCCAGGTTTATATTCCGCCTTATATCAACAGAGTTTCTATAATTGCAGGATAACTGGCATTTAAATCACTCGGGGAATCTGATCATTTTAATGCCGGAGCCGGGATTAAAAGATACTTTGAAGATATGGAAGACCCCGGAAAGGAACTGAAGCCACTACTTTTTCAACCGGATCGCTCCAAACTCTGATTTTGTTTGGTCGTTTGAATTGTGTGCCGTGACTGCCAGTCCAACAAGCAATTTTTGTGGCATTATAAGGGTAAATGAAGAATAGAGGCTCCAGGCTTTATTATCATTGCTAATGTATGATTCAAAAACATCTCCCTGGCGCTTAAGCCGGATCCATGTATTGGGGAAATCAACATCAAACCTGTTACCTGCCGTTTTCAGGTCAGGGTAGATCGCCTTCATTTCAGCTCCTGGCACTGTTCCGATATTGGAATTCACAACCCCCGTTGTTATTATTCCGCGGACTATTGTCCGGAAAAACCTGGAAAAAAACATGCTGACTGCTATCGCTCAGGCCGGTTCGTGCCATGATCCCGGCTTTTGTGTACAAATGGGCTTTGCTGAGGCTCATTATCTGAACACTCATTTCAAAATCACCCTTTAATTTTTTGTAACTGAAATGAAACTCATCATGTTTTCCCCAGATGTCGGAGCCCCCGGCAACGATCTCCAGCTCATTGTTATTAATCCTCGATGATCCGGTTTTAGTCAGCTTCCCGATATCAGTGTTTTTAAGGCTTGTGAAGGAGATATTTTTATCGGTATTTTCCGTGCCTGCCATCTGGGCAAACGAAATTGCTGAAAAAGTGGATAAGAATAGTATCAGACTTAATTTGTTAATCATTTTGTTGATAGATATTTGGTTTAGGAACTTTCAATATGACTTCCGGAATGCTTTTCAGGGCAGAGAATACTAAGGTCGGCCTCATTTAAAAGGGGAATTTAAGAATAGTTTCATAATACTCTTTCACGTGTTTCTTCAGGCCGCGGGTTAAGCTCGAAGGACGTAAAGCTGCCCTTTTCGACATTAATTCTTTCGAAGACCAGAAGATAAAGATCAAAAATGATCTCAAGGCTCAACTGGTATCGCGGATCCATCAACGGCCTTATCTTACCAATTATGTCACGGGTTTTGATCCGGTATTCATCGGCAAGATCATAGTATTCCTTTATCATTGAACGAAAGCCGGCAGTTACAGGGCTTCCATGAGCGATGTCGCTTAAATCCCTTCTCGTCAGGCCGTATTTTGTTGCCAGGTCATCAGCGAAATAGTTCAGGTTATTGAACTGATCCTTCTGAAAATCACGGATTATATGGACAAGGTAACTGAAAATCGCACATGGGACGGCAGCTTCCCGTACATCAAATGAAGGTTCAATATAGTCACC
Source organism: uncultured Bacteroidales bacterium (assembly GCA_963849615.1). GTDB lineage: Bacteria > Bacteroidota > Bacteroidia > Bacteroidales > VadinHA17 > LD21. The sequence continues at coordinate 60,803 of CAWKIC010000010.1, read as the reverse complement.
GTTTTTTCTTGTCAAACCGCTCAGGTGTACAAAAATTGAAGCCGGTGCTACCGAAGCGCCTCTGGAATATTTAAGAAATGCTTCAAGAGTCGGAAATCCTTCATTATTGATGTCGTAGATCATCGATTTTGCAAATTCTTCAATTGGCCAGACAGGGATCCTGAATTTTTGAATGATTTTGACAATATCTGAATGTTCCGGCCCGCAATTGTTGGTTACGATAATCATTTTAAGCCAGTCGTTGACATCCCTGACCAATCCAGCTCTTTCCTCTGATGCTATAAACCTCTTGTTGGCTTTATGATTATCAATCATATCGTCAATTGTCCTCATGAAATTATAGCATGTCCTGGCAGCACAATACCTGTCCTCTTCCCAGAAATTGGCAGCAATGAGAATATTGGGATGATCGATTATCTTATTGAAATCAATCGAGTTGAATATCTTAATGAATTGTTCCCTTTGTGAGTTTATTAACACTTAAAAGTCAGGTTATAATTAAATCTTGTTTTCTTTCAATATCCTTTCGGATACCAGCTTTGCGGAGATCAGGACATTTGGAATTCCGTTCCCGGGATGAGTGCTTCCACCTACAAAATAAAGGTTTTTGTATTTATTATGCCTGTTATGCGGACGAAAATAACCCATCTGAAAAATATTATGGGCAAGGCTACCGAAGACGGAACCTCTTGAAATATTGCATGCTTTCTCCCAGTCTTCAGGCGAATAGCAGATCTCGAACTTAATATGATCATCAAAGTCTTCGAGGCCAAGCTCCCTGAGCCGCTTTATAACTGATACCCTGGTTCTTGCCCTCGTTCCCTCCCAATCCTGCCTGAATTTCCTGTCGAGATGGCCGGCTGCAACAACTACGGAAAGAGTGTCATGACCCGGAGGTGCTGAGGTGGGATCCGTTCTTGCCGGAGCATGCACATAAAAACTCGGGGTGTCGCTTACAGACTTTTCCCTGAAAATTCTGTCCAGACCGGCCTTGAAACCGTCGGATAAGATGACACTATGGTTACCTAGCTGGGGGTAAATTTTATCAAGGCCCCAGTGAAAACAAATTGCAGAACAGGAATATTTAAGTTTTTCAAGACGTGATGAGGCCCGTCTGCCGGGCAGCAATTCACGGTAAACATAGGGGAGATCAGCATTCGCGATCAACAGATCTGCACTTATTTCAGTATTGTTGCCAAGGATAATTCCTTCTGTTCTTTTTCCTTTTACCACTATCTTTTTTACCGGACTGTCATAGTAGAACTTAACGCCATTCTCAACAGCTGCTTTAATCAGTTTTTCAACAATGCAGAACATACCCCCGAGGCAGGGAAATATGAACCTTCAGTCAATTCTGCCGCAGGCACCATCGAGAACAATGCCGGAGAGTTGAACGGACTTTGTCCAACGTAAATATTCTGGAAGGTGTACGCCATAAGAAGGTGAGGGTGCTTAAAAAACCTCGTGGCATATTTAAAATGGGGTGTAAAGGCCTTGATTTTAAACAACAGAGGAATGTTCTTCAGATTTATCATCTGGAAGATATTATAAAAATTCCTGCCGATAAGTCTGTCCATGGCCAGTTTGAAAATCGTGTAACCTTTTCTGACATAGTCCCGGGATTTCTCAGAACTCCCGGTCTCGATCCTTTCAAGCTGCATTGCCATTTTATCTTTATCGGAAGTAAATGCCAGGCTGCTGCCATCATCGAAATATATTTTATAAAGGTTTTCAAGAGAGATTATATCGCGGTTTGGCTCAAGGCTGATGCCAAGAGAGCTAAAAACCTCCTGATATATTCCGGGCATCAGGAGCATTGTTGCACCCAGGTCAAACCTGTGCCCGTTCCGGATCAGCCGGCTGCACCGGCCACCAGGCTCAGAATTCTTTTCATATACATTAACAGAATATCCGTTTTTAGCAAGGTAAACTGCAGTGGTTATTCCTCCGATACCGGCTCCTATGATTACTACTTTCATGGGTTCAGTCATATGCGATCACTCTCAGCTTAAATTTCCCTATAGACAAATAAAAACCACGATTGAACGGGAGTTTTAAGAGCAAAAATAGTTTTTCTTTTGTTTCGCCGGCAGCCTTGTTGGAAATTGCTGAAAGATCTTCAGGAGTGTCTTACAATTTTCTTAAGCAACTCAGTCAGAATAGCAGTTTCTGTCTCGTTCAGACCTGACCGGATCTTTTCTGCCAGACGTTCATGTGCAATTTCACGGAGAGCATTTATTTTAGCACCTTTTTTGTCAATATGCAGATGCATAACTCTTCGGTCCTCATCCGAATGAACCCTTTTCACATAACCCTTTTCTGTCAGCTTGTCGACAAGCACCGTTACAGTGGGTTTGGTCAGGCCGACTTCCCCGGCAAGCTCTGTAAGAGTCGGATTCTTCAGTTTAACTATAATCTTCAGATAATGCAATTGCTGCTGGGTCAGGTCGCTGAAATCAGCCTGGTCAATGGTCTCCTCAAGTATTTTCTCTATCAGGTCGGAAAGATAAATTATTGCCTCTTTAAGGTTTGACATATTATTCATGAGATCTTTGCTTCAACCGTTTCAATATTAATCACCCGAAAGAATTTATCAGTACGTAAATATAGTTAGATCAATCTCATAATAATAGACTGGATTAACTTTTAAATTGATTTTGTTTATTTTGCCGCCCTGATGCATCCGATCATTAAATTATCAATATCTGGTCTTAAGTGCCAGTCTTTCGTCTTCCTTAAATTCAAAAAGCCAATCCTTAAAAGGCTTAGGTCCAAACATCCCATAGGCATTGTTTGAAAATCCGTATCCCTCGGTTGGGATTCCCATTTTATTTTTTTCAAGTATACCGTTCACATTTTCATCATGGAAAAAACGGATGGCATATTTCCCCGGACTAAGATTCTCAAATATGATACTGCATTTTTTCTCTTTAATGATTCCCTTTTCTTGCCGGATAACGACCTCGGTTTCATTGAATAACTGCAACATTATTAGTCCTTTATCATTCCGTAGATTGGTTATCTCAATGTCAAGGGTGTTTTGTGAAGATACAATATCCGGAACCAGAAAGATCGCAAGAACCAGTAAAATGGCTTTCATCATGGCTCTTCTTCTGATTTTAACGGAAAATTTTGAAAATATATTCTCCCGATTGAACCACACATAGAGTTTTGGTTCCGACATTATATCTGACAGATCCGGATGATTTCAGCGGAGTTCCGTTTATCTCAATCTTTTCAGGATTGGTCTGCTGTAATTCAACGGTTGCTGTGCAATTTGCAGGTATCCTTACAGTTAGTGTATAATTCTTATCATTTATTTGCCAGGAACTTGAAATTTCTCCGTGAACAGACTGAAATGAAGTTTCAGCCCAGGTAAGGTCTCCGATTATTCCGGGAGAAATCAGAATATGGTCATAAGCTTTTGAACCGGGCATCTGGCGGATACCACCGATGCCGCTGAAGAACCATTCCATCAGATGTCCAAGCATCATGTGGTTATTCGAAACCTCCTTCAGTCCTGCCCAGGACTCTGTAAGGGATGTGGCTCCTTTCGAAAGCTGGTAGCCGTAGCCCGGGACATCAGTCCTGGAATTCATTTCAAAAATAAGTCCTGAATATCCTTCCTGCTCAAGTACTCTCAGAAGGTAACGGTATCCGATATCTCCTGCAGTGAGCGCTTTATTATTCTCATTTATTGACTTGACCAGATTGGACACCACTTCCTTTTTTAAGGAGTCGTCGACCATCCCGAAAAACAAGGGCATTGAATAGGCAGTCTGGCTTCCTGTGGAATAGACTTTGGTTGCGGCATTAAAAAATTCCCTGTTGAATGCTGACCTGATATTTTTAGCCAGGTTTTTAAATGTAACGGCATCTTCATCTTTACCGATCAGAACCGCCATCTCCGATAATAGTCGGGCATCATAGAAAAATATTGAAGTTGCCGTAACCGCTTTTGGGGTCAACTGGGCTTCGCCGGGGAATTCCGGACCCAGGTCATACCAGTCCCCCAGTCCATGCGACAGGATATAATTATCGGACATGCTTTCGAGGTAACCCAGGTATCCTTTCATCATAGGATAGGCTTTTCTGACAGCATTTAAATCGCCATACCATTCATACATATCCCATGGGAGGATGATGCACGCACTTCCCCATTCAGGTGAGTCTCTGAATCCGGCAACAAATGGAACATATTCAGGTGCAATGTCAGGGACAAGCCCGTTGTCAAGCTGAGCTTCAATCATATCATTTATGATCTTGTCGTAAAGGTTGTGAATGTCATAAATGAACTTTATGGAATTGCCCATAAGATGGGTTTGCTCAAGCCAGCCAAGCTTTTCCCTGTGCGGACAATCAGTGGCAACGCTGGCGAGATTGCTTTTTATTGACCAGTTAATAAGCTCATAGACTGAGTTGAAGAGGTCATTGGAACATCTGAAGCTTCCAATGACAGGAGAAGAGTTCCTTGTATGAACCAACTGCATATCCGTGATCTCCGGCAAATTACCGGGGTTGGGTTTTCCGGCAGGGACAGCCCCTCCGACCTGAACATACCTGAACCCGTAATACGTAAAACGGGGAGTCCAGATCTCTTCATTTTCTCCTCCCAGAATATATGAAAAGTAATATGGAGATCCTGTTGCACGCTGGTCTACAAGGGAATCTTCATCAATAAGCTCTCCGGGGAAAAGACGAACCTCCTGTCCTTTTTTACCTTTTACTTTCAGCCTGATTATCCCTGAAGCATTCTGACCATAGTCATAAAGATAGAGGGTGTCATTTATGGTGATTACTGTCTGAGGCTCAAAAACCTGTGCCGGCATTACCGGATAATCTTTTTCAGGCTGCAAAATCCCTCCGGGGTTTCTGACAGGGAGTGCCTGTTTCCATTCAGTGTCGTCAAAACTTGTTTTGCACCAGTCATTCTCTTCAAGCCGGGCGTCATAATCCTCTCCGCCATAGATACTTGTAAAAGTAACAGGGGAGGGAGAGGTTTTCCACGATTCATCACTTATTATTATCTTCTCTGTACCATCCGTGTACCGCACCAAAAGCTTTAAAATCATTTCAGGAGCACCGCTGGCAATAACAAGCTTCCTGTACCTTTCCCTGTTAATGTTGTAAAATCCGTTTCCCGCTAAAGCGCCGATCGCGTTTTTACCTTTCTTAAGCTCTTCTGTAACATCAAAAGTGTTATAATAACATGTTTTCCGGTAATTTGTCCAGCCGGGTGATAGAAAGCGGTTTCCCATCTTCTTCCCGTTTACGTAGAGCTCATAGTGACCAAGTCCGCTAACAAAAACATAAGCATTAAGGATCTTTTTTTCAAGAAGAAATTCTTTCCGGAAATAAGGGATGACTGTCCTTTTTTTGGCAACTTCGCCGAGGCTGTTGCCGTTTCCGTGTACTCCGGGGACAAGAATAAGGGAATCGGGTAACTCCTCATATCCTATCCATTTTGCTCCGTCCCAATCTTTTACATTAATCAAACCGGTTATAAAGGATGAGCTCTCACTCCATTCTGAGGGTTTATCTTTGTCGTCCCAGATCCGCACTTTCCAAAAATATTTTGTGGCAGACTTTAAATCATTTCCGGAGTACGGATTCCAACTGGTTGAAATTGAGGTTACTTTACCCGAATTCCATGAGCACGTGTTTTCAGATATAAGATTTCGCGGATCGTCATCAAGGAGTATCTGATAAGCCGATTGGTTAAGACCTTTTTCAGAGGAAGAGATTAACCAGTTGAATTCAGGATTTTTTCCTGTGCCGGTTGGATTTTCAAGGTTATCACATTTGAGCTGAGTCGGAGCAAAATCATCCTGACCACAAAACTGGAAAAGCATCAGGCAAAGGAGGATGGGGATAGACTTTTTCATAAGAAGACAAAGGTAATCGGGTAGAACAAATAATCTGTTCGGGCAGCTCATGCTGGTTTTAATTAACGGCCAATCCTGTTGATCCTAAAGTAAAAATATACGATTTGCCTTTTTCGGTAGCTTGAATTTCTGATGTTTTTCCCTGGTAGCTTACTTTCAATGGATTCCCTGTTTTAGATGTGATCTTTGCCTGCTTCAGCTTCCCGTTCTCCCAGTCGATATCTACCTCGAAACCTCCCCGTGCCATTAATCCATGTACATTTCCCAATTGCCACTCTGAGGGAATGGCGGGCAGCAGTTCGACCTCCCCTGCGTGACTCTGAAGAAGCATCTCGGTAATACCTGCGGTGCCTCCGAAATTACCATCTATCTGGAATGGCGGATGAGTGTCGAAAAGATTATTCAGAGTTGATTTTGTAAGCAACGCCAACACACTCTCCCATGCTTTTTCTCCATCCCTCAGCCTGGCGTAGAAGTTAATTATCCATGCCCTGCTCCAGCCTGTATGTCCGCCACCGTTTGCAAGACGGTAATCGATTGTCTTGCGTGCGGCTTCCATCAATTCGGGATTTTTCTGTGTTATCTGGTTTCCGGGATGAAGGCCGTAAAGATGTGATATGTGGCGATGACCCGGTTCCGGTTCTTCGAATTCCTCGCGACCATTCCATGATGCGTCCGTCGCTGCTAACCTTTACAGGAGTCAGCCGTTCAAGAGTTTTTTCCATAGTTATCCGGAATGCTTTATCGGCATCCAGTACAGTGCTTGCCTTTATCGTATTCTGTAGAAGATCCCGTATTATCATATGATCCATCGTCGGTCCCATTACCAGGCTGGCGGTGCCTTCTTCTCCCGGTATTTTAAACCGGTTCTCAGGAGAAATTGAAGGTCCGGAGACAAGCAATCCTGTCTCAGGATTTACAACCAGCCATCCGACACAAAACTCAGCAGTCTCTTTCATTATCGGGTATGCTTTATTCCTGAGGTAATCAATATCACCGCCAAACTGGTAATGGTCCCAGATATTCTGGCAGCTCCAGGCTATTCCCATTGGCCACATTCCATATACCAGTGCGCCCATGGGCTCAGTGTAATGCCAAACATCAGTGGTATAATGGGCTACAATACCCTTCAATCCATAAACCTCTTTAGCTGTACGTCTGGCATTGGGTCTCATGGCATCTATGAAATCAACTAACGGCAATTGAAGCTCCCCGAGGTTTGTGATCTCAGAGGGCCAGTAGTTCATCTGGATATTTATATTAATGTGATAGTCGGCGCTCCATGGCGGCTGCAGTCCATCGGCCCAGATCCCCTGAAGGTTGGCAGGAAGGTCTCCGGGACGGGAACTGCTGATAAGCAGATACCTGCCAAACTGATAGTATAGTTCAATCAGATCCGTATCAGTGTAGCCGTTCTGCATTGCTGTGATCCTGGCATCAGTGGTAAAGTAATTTCCGTCACTTCCGCCAAGTTCGATTGTGACCCGTTTGAAAAATGACTGGTAATCAGCAATGTGAGCCTCCTTAATATCTGAATATGAGCGTCTGGTGACAGAATCCAACCTGTTGGCACATAATGGTCCGGGATCATCTCCGGAATAATCAGTTGCGGCAGCCAGCAAAATTAAAACTGCGTCAGCTTTTTCAATTCTGATACTGTCGCCATCTGAAATCAGGGTTCCCATTTCAGCCATGACCCTGAGCCGTGATTCAATTTTAACACCAAGCCCGTTTCCGATATGTTCGCTCATCCGGATTTCATTGTCATGTGCATTTATTGAAGCATTATTCCCTGGTCTTGAAAGCCTTACCGTAAAAGTTAAAGCTCCGGGTTTGTCAGCTGTCAGCCTTATCACAAGTACCTGAGAGGGAAAACTTGAGAAAATTTCGCGGGAATATTTTACCTGATTAGTTGTATAGTAAATTCGTGCTATTGCATCTTCGATGTCAAGTTCGCGGCGGTAGCCTGAAATTCCCCGGTTTGCGCCAAAATTTAGGGTAAGGTCACCCAGGGTCTGATAGCTCGATTTTTCATCGCGCCTGATGGTTCCCATTATTCTTTCCTGTGCCAGTTTTTCAGCTTCCCTGTATTTCCCGTTGAACAGAAGTGTCCTGACATCAGGAAGAGCTTTTAGTGCTTCCGGATTGGCATCCCATCGGGATTCCCCGGTCCATACTGATTCTTCATTGAGCTGCAGGCGTTCATTTTCAACTCCACCGAATACCATTGCACCTAGGCGACCGTTCCCGACAGGAAGTGCCTCATTCCATGATCCTGCAGGCTTGTTGAACCAGATCTTCATCCCCGATGGAGCATCCTGACAATATATGACAGAACAAAATGTAAGCATCAGGACTAAACCAGGCAGAATAGTAGGTTTTGGTCTCATGGGAACAATGATTTATTATAAAGCTATGAATAATCCGACAGAGGCAATAAACTATGTAGAGACGTTGCATGCAACGCCCCACATACTTAATTAAATATATAAACCGTATGATTATTTCTTAAGCAGATCGCGGATTTCAGTAAGCAGTGTCTGATCCCTGGTCGGGGCAGGAGGAGGCTGCAGGAGCTGCTTCTTCTTTTTTCTTTGCTGCATTAATTGCCTTAACAAGCATGAAGACAGCAACTGCCACAATTAAAAAATCAATTGAAACCTGAATAAAGTTACCATAATTCCATGTAACGGCAGGTGTGGCCTCAGTTGCTGCTTTCATAACAACTTTGAGATCTGTAAAATTGACGCCTCCGAGAAGCAATCCGATTGGCGGCATTATTATATCATTTACGATTGATGATACAATCTTGCCAAATGCTGCACCAATGATGATACCTACGGCCATATCGACCACATTACCTTTCATTGCAAACTTTTTGAATTCGTCTAAAATTTTCATTTTGTAAGGGTTTAGTTAGTAGCCACGCATGGCATGGCTGAAATGGAGGAGTCCCCGAAAAGATAGATGCTTTTATTTTACAACTTCCTTGATTTGTGCTTTGGGAGCGTTTCTCTTTACAGATTCAACGCCATTGTCACGACCGCTTTCGCTCTTGTAATTCTGACTTGTCCCAATGACCTGGTTGTTTGCAGCGGTAATTGAGAACCGGAACATATTTGAAGGAGTTTTTGCCTTGGCGAAACGTTTTGGATCAGCAGAATTTTTCTTTACTGATTCGATTCCGTTCAGACATGATGCTTTGGTGTTGTAGCCTTCGCTGCTCAGGATAATCTGTCCATTGTCGGCTTTAAGGCGAAAGCGGAATTCATTTTTTGTACCACTCTGATAAACTTCAAACTTTGCCATCTTTATGAGATTTAGGTGAATAAATAATGTCTGAAATTATAAAAATATCAGGAAACTAAATAATTTTTTTGACACAATTTTGATTTTCAACGACTGAAATGGTAACAGCCAGTTATTCTGTACCAAATATACAAAATTTCAGATTTGATCTATAACTTTTTTCTTCTCACTGAACCGGCCCACCGGGCTAGTTCTTAAAGGTCAGCCTTGCCTTCGCGTACTTCTGTCTCCCTGCAGCCTGGCTCCTCCCTAAATCCCGCCACCGGCGGGATCTTACGGTCGGCCCTGTCTTCGGTCTTCGGTCTTTCAACTTTATAAATAGAGGGAATCCGCAGATCTTCGCATTTCAATCCTTTGAATATTGAGGCTAAACAATTAAATTGCATCTTCTGATTTTTACAGAATAATATTTCAAAATATGGATAAGAAAGATGCATTTACAGCGATAATAAATGATGGCTACGCCTGTAAGGGTGATTCAATCATTCTTGGAGGTGGAATACTTGATGGGTTGCCACTTACAAATGCCCTGATCAGAGTGCCCCTCAGAACCATGAACAGGCATGGCCTTATAGCTGGTGCCACCGGAACGGGTAAAACCAAAACACTGCAGGTAATTTCAGAACAGCTGTCTGAAAAAGGTGTTCCTGTACTCCTGATGGATGTTAAGGGCGATCTCAGCGGAATAGCCAAACCCGGCGAAGAGAAACCTTTTATAACCGAGAGGCATGCCAAAATAGGTCTGCCGTATTCTGTAAAAGGCTGCCCGGTTGAATTGTTAACAATTTCACAACAGGATGGTGTCAGAATGCGTGCTACTGTTTCCGAGTTCGGCCCTGTATTATTGTCACGAATACTTGATCTTAACGATACCCAGGGAGGGGTTCTTTCCATAATATTCCAGTATTGCGACGATAAGCAGATGCATTTACTCGATCTTAAAGATCTGAAAAAAGTAATTCAATATGTTACCGAAGAAGGAAAGGAAGAGCTTGAACATGATTACGGTAAAATATCCCCTGCCACAACCGGAATCATACTTCGCAAGGTAATGGAGCTGGAACAGCAGGATGCTGATCTTTTTTTCGGTGAACCTTCGTTCGACATCCGCGACCTGATGAGGCACGACAGGGATGGTAACGGTTATGTCAGTATTATCAGGCTTACAGATATTCAGGATAAGCCGAAGCTGTTTTCAACCTTCATATTATGCCTGCTGGCAGAAGTGTATGATCTGATGCCCGAAAAGGGAGATGTGGAGAAACCGGAGCTTGTAATATTCGTTGATGAAGCGCATCTTATATTTAACCAGGCAAGCAAAACTTTGCTTGACCAGATTGAAAATATTGTTAAGCTGATCCGCTCGAAAGGGGTAGGTGTGTTTTTTGTCACCCAGAACCCCATGGATGTTCCCAATGGCGTTCTTGCCCAGCTCGGACTGAAAGTACAACATGCCCTGAGAGCTTTTACGGCAATTGACAGAAAAGCCATAAAGCTTACTGCCGAAAACTTCCCTGTATCCGATTATTATAAAACAGATGAAGCTCTTACGGAACTTGGGATCGGCGAAGCGCTTGTAACAGCCCTGAATGAGAAAGGGATCCCAACCCCGCTTGCTGCAACTATGATGAGAGCCCCCATGAGCAGGATGGATATTTTATCCAAGGATGAAATAGATTCAATAAACAGGTATTCAGATCTTGTCAGGAAATACAACGAAACTGTTGATCGTGAAAGTGCTTTTGAGGTGCTGACAAGAAAGGTTGATGACATAAGGAAAGAAGCTGAAGATCAGGAAGCAAGGAAAGAGTGGGAGAAGGGTAGAGGGGGGCCATGGGGGAGAAGGACATCAGGAACTTCAGCAAGGCGATCAGTAAGCCCTGTTGTGAAAGTGCTTACCAGCGCCACTTTCATACGGGGGGTTCTCGGAATTATGAAAAAAGTAATGAAATAGAATTCAGGGTTTATTGATCATTTACAGTATTAAGCAAGCCTAATTCCTGACTTTTATGCTGTCGACAAGATACATCGTATCGCCTCTCCAGAACACAACGCCATTCTTTTGCACGTAATGGATAATAACATTTCTTCCCTGAAGGGTATCAAACTGGTGGGCGAGATCCTTATTACGAACTGAGAAAAGGAATTTTTCAGAGGCAATTGCCACATTTGACGTGCTTGATATACTGCTGAGTATCAACTCCCCTTCATATGTTTTGAAAAATGTACCCTTGTTTGAGAATTTCTGCAATAGCCCTGCACGGTAACCTTCGCTGTAGGTATAGAAATACTTCCAATAGATAAAAGTGCCAAGAAAGACAATTATTAATATCAATACCCATCTTAATATTCTTTTTGTTTTTTTGACAACTCCTGTCCATTTCGAGGATTTTGAATAAGTGGTTTCTGAGCTCATCTGATCATTTTTTAAGTTAGGCTATCTTGTTCTCCTGCCAGCTGGCTGGTCAATGATTACTCCTGAAAGAGTCTAAAAAATCGCTTTGTGTACCTTAGTGAAAACCTTTGTGTACCTTAGTGGTTAATTTTAAATCAATACATCATAAAGTAAAGTACAAAGTTACACTAAGGAAGACTTTCTTTATGGTTTTATCAAGTTAATAAACTTAAAAATTTAGTAAAATGGAAGAAAATACAAAAAAAGAACCAGTTGAACCCGAAAATGAGAGTTTACTGGACAAAGCCAAAAAGCTGATGGACAAGGCTGATGATTTTATTGACGAGAAAGTAGACGAGATCAAGAAGACCGAAGCATTTAAGAAAGTTGCCGATTCACTTGACAAAGCAGGCGACTTCGTTGAGGATAAGGTTGAGGACTTAAAACAAAGCGGGTTGAAGGAAAAACTGGAATCTTTTGCAGATAAAACCGAAGACAAGGCTGAAGAAACCTTATCAAAACTGAAGGAGTTCGGCAAAAAGGTTGCTGATAAAACTGCCGATAAACTTGAAGATATTGCAGAGAATATCAAAAAGAAAACAAGCGACGATAAGCCCGAAGAGGCTTGATTTACCTGTCTAAAGTTGTATTTTAAAATTGCGGGAGCTGTTGAAAAAGTCCTTTGTGAACCTTCGTGATAACCCCTGCCTGCCGGTAGGCAGGTTTGAGTACTTTGTGGTAAAACATAATTTAATACCACAAAGGATCACAAAGTATAGCACTAAGGAACACAAAGGGAAAAAGTCCAAAAAATCAACTTTTTCAACAGCCTCTATTTAATTCAGTACTTCGAAGGTGATCTTCAAATTGACACGGTATTCCGTGATCTTGTTATTCTTTACGACAACGCTCATGTCCTTGACATAGGCGGAACGGATCTCTTTAACTGTCTTGCTGGCATTTTTTATGGCAACAGCAGTGGCATCTTCCCAGCTTTTTTCTGAGTCAGCCAGGATTTCAATAACTTTTAATACGGCCATGTTCTTAAAAATTTAGTTAATACTGTATGAAATATTTATTTAATGTTAGACTCCCGGCTGAAAACGGTATTTAAATTGTTAGTAATTTAAGTCTTTTTATTGAATAAACGATTTCATAAAATGGTTATAGTTTTATTTAGTTTCTTACATTTACCGGAACTTTAACAATAGAAAGATTCGCTATGAAAACAAGAATGTTCGGAATGGCGCTTGTTCTCTTTCTGGTTCTTCCTCTTGCCCAGACTTCCGCCCAGCAAAAACAAGGAAGCAATGATAGAATACGTATTGGTCTTATAGGAGGTGTAAACCTTCAGGACCTGTATGGTACCAGATATGATGGCGGAGAGCTTGGCTATAAATTGATCATTGGATTTCATGCAGGAGTAAATGCCATATTACCCGTTGGTACTGATATATTCTTTCAGCCGGGAGTAATATTTTCGACAAAAGGGGCAAAACAGGAAATCCTTTCAAATACTACAAGAACAACAAAGCTCTCTTATTTGAGATTGCCTTTGAATATCCTTTTCGTCCACAACTTGGCGATGGACACATTCTACTGGGTGCCGGACCATATGTTGCCTGTGGAATTGCTGGTATCCAGACAGAAAAATTAGACGTGAAGCACAGCGCAAACGAACAATCAGGTTTAAAAACAGCACTGATACAGATTATACATACTATAAACCTCTCGATTTCGGCGGAAACATCTTTTTTGGATATGAATTTTACAATGGAATATTCTGTCAGATGAATACCCAAATGGGGCTCTATAAAATAAACCCGGATTTTGAACTCTCAGATGATAAAACCTCAAAAAAGAACATTGGATTCGGTCTTTCTGCCGGTTACAGGTTTTAAATTGTAGGGGCTGTTGAAAAAGTCGAAATCCTTTAACCCTGCCTACCCTGCCTATCCGGCAGGGCAGGCACAAAGGCCGCAAAGAGTCTCAGAAACCCTTTTGATTTGTATTATACCAGTAAACCGAAATATCTGAATAAGAATAGGTTTCTGACTTAACAAGCTTAGTGCTGAAAAACTTTTTATCCGACATCATCTCAATAAACTCCCTGCTTTTATCCAGTCCGCAATTATAAACAGTGGCAAAAAACCTCAGCTTCACGGTCTCATCCTTCCAGTTCTCCGGGTAGCTGAATTCACATATTTTGATAAAGGCTACCAGGTAATCAAACTGGCGTCCTCAGATCTTCAAGATCTTCAACAACCGTCGTCCTGAATAGCCTTGAACTATTAAACGAGGCTCTGTCCCGGAACTGATTTCTGATCTTCCTGTTATTTATTGACCTACTTTTTCATTTACCTGTTCGGCAAAGGATGGTTTCATCTGAAAAGGACCTATTGAAAAATCAGCATATTCTTCCCCGAGATTTACATAAAGTGTTTTAAGAAGACGAAATTTCAATTCTGTCCCGCAGGGCTGAATAACGTACCAATTCAGGAAAAACAAGTGCAACTGCAAACGGAAACTGGGATATTATTTTTTTCACAAACAGTTTTCAACCAACCCTCATTTTCAGAACAAAGGCTTCAGCCTTTCTCCCAGTCGCTGCTGAAGATTCTTTTGTAATCTGTTGTTGCGAAGATGCTGCTCCTTTTAAGCAGATCAGAATCAACATACCATGAATCTCCTCAGATTTAATTTTCCCGGCATAGTAACTGAAATATTTGCAGATAATCTGATTGAAACTCATATTCTAGAAAGGCAAGGCACCTTGCATAATGGCATTCTTTCCCGGAGAGTAATACATGTAGGTAAGATATACTTTTCCGTTAGTTTTTTTCAGAGATGGATTAAAAAGCCCGCTAAGAGTTGTGTTATCATTGAAAGTTAGAGTCCCGTATTTATAACTTGCATATCTGGTATTGGATGAATTGACAAACAGATCTTTGTTACTGTAACTGTTCTGATCAAGATTCATAACAACATTCCCCTGTAAATCAATAATTTTGTCCTGGGAAATTACAAGTATATCATCCAATTTCACTTTACTGTTTAATCTGCCTCCCATCCATACCATGGCATCGTATTTTGCAGCCGGCTACATTTGAAACCAATTTAGGCTGGAGAGATTCTGTCCCGCCTGTTATCACCATCTGGTTCGATATCTGCTGGCTGTATTTCATTCCGATGTCCATGCGTTCCTGATCAGTTGTTGCTTTATCCATTTCATCCTTCATCTTCTTGCTCTGATCCTGAGTAATAAGTACATTTTCAGTTACAAGGCCAGCAAATTTATCTTTGGATTGCGAGACTGCAAAATCAGTAATAATGGCATAAGTTCCAAAGTTCTTTCCATTGAATTTTATCATGAATTTATCTCCTGATTTCATAATGTATTCAGGATATTTCGCTACCCAGGTATCGGTGTTCTGATTGTCCGGAGTCTCTTCACTAACGTTGATGCACTCCTTAACACGAGGATCATCCTCTTCCAACGGTCCTTCTGACTTACCATCCTTAGCCAGGTAGTATTTTCCGGTAATCCTGTCCTTTAAAAGGATGCTGCCGTCCGCTTTTTCACATATCGTTGTTTCCCTGTAATCAATTTTAAATCTCTCAAGATCTATAATGAGACTGGCATCATCGCGGGCACAGTCAGGCTCAGGTCCGGGTTTCTGTCGAATTGCTGCTACTTTCGTCTTTGTTTGTTCCGAGTACTTCCTTTGCTACAGAGCTTCCTACCTTATTTAAAAAACCCTGCGAATTCAAGAGGAAAAACCACAATCAAGAAGAGAGCTGCTAAAACCAATAGTGATTTTTTCATGAATTGCAGATATATGGTTTAATAATAAACCGGATTTTGTCAGAATTTGTTCAGTATTATAATAAGTGTCATGTTACTCCTTTTTTTTGTTCATCTCAGCGAACCGCCTGCCTGAAGAGTAATACAGCTGCAACTCCAAAAATAAGGAACAGCAGTGCTTTAATGTCAAGTCCCCTGAAGAAGATAATTAATGCAATAACCGCTGCGATTAAGCCTGATCCGAAATAGATGACAGTCCGTGTGTTCATGATTTTGATTATTTGAGGTCCAACATTCCTGAGTTAAAAGGATATTAAGAAATGAATTATGAAGATAAGAAAAAAGATATAATGATAAATAAAAGCCGTGTATTAAAATCCTATTTTAATACCCTCAGGATCACTTTCTTAAAGAATTTACTCCTTAGTGCGAGGCCTATTCCGGAATTGAAAAAAAACGGCTTGTTTAAGAACATTTCGCGGATAATAAGGCGCATCCTGTTTTCTTTACCGAGTTTTAAATAGACGGCTTTATCATATCCTTTCATAAAACCGGATGAGAAATCATTGTTTTCAAAACATTTCAGTGCATGCCAGCCTGCATATCTTCCTGATACCATAGCCTGACCAATTCCTGCACCTGTGACAGGGTCAATGAGGGAAGCAGCATCACCGCAAAGCATGAACCGGTTTCCTGAGATCGTAACTTTTTGTGATCCGAGAGGCAAAAGATATCCTTTCATTTCCCCTGATACCTCCGCACCTGAAAAACGTTGTTTCAGGTACGGAACTGATTCAGTTATCCTCAGCAACTCATTCCTCAGGTTTATCTTTTTGCCGGTAACAACATCCGAGGGCATCCCGAGTCCGACATTTGCCCGGTTGTCAGGCAAGGGAAATATCCAGAAATAGCCCGGAAGGTATTCTTTTATGAAATGCATCTCAAAGGTATTTTCAGGGATATCCCTTACATTTTTAAAGTAAGCCCTGACTGCAGAGGAACAATGGCGAAGGTCATTTCTTCCGGATGTCAGTTTTCTTCTGATAATACTGTGAGCGCCATCACAGCCGATTACCAGGCGGGCTTTCAGCACCTCGTTTTTCAGACTTACTAAAACTGCTTCATCCTCTTTTATTTCTGCAGCCTTGATTCTGGTATCCCTGAGGATTGAGATGTTTGGCAGGCGGCAAACAAGGTCGAACAGGAAATTGTCAAATACGGATCGCTGACAAATGCTTCCGAACTCGTGATACTTCAGGTCAAGGACTTTTTCGTTGGGAGCAACCAACCGGCAGGTATCCACATTAACTTTTGGATTAAGATCCGCATATGCCCTTGAATATGCCGGATCTATTGTATTTAAGACTTTAGGGACATAAGCGGGGATCGCATCACCACAGACTTTTCCACCGGGAGAAGCTTCTTTATCGATAAGTCCTATCTTAAGTCCTGATGATCCCAGAGCCAGGGCTGCAGTACATCCGGCAGGACCGGCTCCGCAAATTATTACATCATACTGGTCTGACATTATCGGTATCCGGTACCCCACTCTTTATCAGGCTTTCCCCCCATTTCCAGGACAAGTGTACCTCCTTCCACAATATCACTGTGGGTGATTGTTGTTTTTGTGAGTTCGGTACCATTCAGATTCGCTGACTGGATATACTTGTTAACCTGGCTGTTATTTTTGGCCACAACGGTAAAAGTCTTGCCATTTTGAAGGTGAATTTTTACCCTGCTGAACAGGGGGCTTCCGATCTGATATTCGGGAATACCTGGTGTAACAGGATAAAAACCCATTGCAGAAAAAACATAGAATGCCGATAATCCGCCACCGTCCTCGTCACCGGGGATGCCCATCAGGTCATTTCTGAACCATGTGTCCATCAGCATGCGGACCCGTTTCTGCGTCTTCCAGGGTTTCCCGGCAAGGTTGTAAAGATAAGCTATGTGCATTGAAGGCTCATTTCCCATAACAAACTGGCCTACATTACCTGTGGCATCCGGCAGGGTTGAATAATAAACCCACTTTGACCTTCCCAGACTTTCGGTAAAGAGCTGGTCAAGCTTGTTATCGAATTTCTCTATGCCACCCATCATTTCAATAAGGTCATCAAAGGCATGGAATGGCTGCCAGATATATGTCCAGCCGTTATTTTCGTCGTAATAGTCACGTGCTCCCATTCCGCCATCGTAACGGTAGTCAAATGGCTCAATCCAGTTGCCAGTGCTGTCTTTAGGATGATAAAATCCGGTTTCGGTATTAAAAAGATTTTTGTAGTTGAGGCTCCTTTTAATGAAGAAATCATAATCGTCCTGGTTTCCAAGTTCCCTGGCGATCTGGGCCATGCACCAGTCGTCATAGCTTGAGGCAAGGGTAATTGCCACGGCCTGTCTTTTTTCGAAAGAATGAACCTGCGGATAAGTTTCCGCTTCTCCCTTCCTGAGTGCAGGGAAGTAGCCCTTCCTGTCATAAAAGTCATCGAGGGGTGTAGCATCTCCCTTAACCCAGGGAAGCTTTGTCTCGAAGAGTATTGTATGTTTTAAATGATTATATGCTTCTTCAAGATCGAAGTTACGGATACCTTTATTCCAGGCATCGAGGACTACCGCCACTGAATGATTTCCGTTCATTGCATGGTTATCTCCTGATATTGTCGGGAATGTCGGCATCCAGCCCGACTGTCTGGCCATTCTGATATACGATGAGATCTTTTCATCCTGGGCTGAAGGATTAAGGATGACCTGCAACGGATGCAGTGCCAGATGGGTATCCCATACCCAGTCGTCAGTAAAAAAGCTGGTATCATTTGCTGGTTCAACCCTATTACTCCAGATGCTGAAATATTGTCCGTCTTCGGTTATGTCGACCATCCTTTCACTGCACCTGTAAAGTGACGTGTAAAATACAGTCCGCTGGTTTTGGTGTTCCTCCTTCAACTTCAATCTTTGAAAGCAGGGCATTCCATTTATTTCTGGCATTATCCGATATCTCACCAAAGCTCCGGTTCCCGATATTGTCATGAAGGTTCTTTCTCGCCTGGTCAGAACTGATATATGAGAGGCCGTAGCGGATATTCAATTCCGATGCCACGGACTTAAATGATGCAATAATTGCTACCCTTCTTCCATTAACCGATGACTCCTGAGATATAGTATCGTTTTTACGGGTACTTATTTTGTCGGGCATTTTGTCAAACTCAAGGCAGAGACAGGATTTCACACCGTTATTGGTGTCGTGACCGGTTACCGAGCCGTTCTCAAAAGTCAGTTCGCCCAGTCCGGTTGTCCTGAGAATTATTCCGTTGTTTTCATTGCCATTGAACCGGAAAGAAAAGAAACCTGATTTTTCGGCCGGAGCGAATTTTACATCAATATCAGATTCATCAAGAGTTACACTATAACTATATGGTGTAATTGTTTCATTATCAAATGTAAATGACATACCGGTTAAATCTTCCCCGTTTCCCGTGAAAGGAACAAGTGAAAAGGCTTTACCGTCGCGATGCGATACAACATTCAGAGGAAAACCCTGCATTTTATTTGATGTAAAATTGTCCCTTTCCGGATAAAAGCGAACCATGCTGTTCGGAATATGAACAGTAGGGTATGTAGGTACGAGCAGGTGACTTATATTTCCGATGTATGGATTTACATAACCGACCGGGTCAACGCTGTTTTGCGTACATGAGGAAAGTATCAGTACGATTATTGAAACCGTAGCAGCAAGTTGTTTGTTAATGGCTGTCATCCTTGATTTGATTGTGTTTATTTCTGACATAAAATTATAAATTCCTTCGAATCAGGGTTGAGTTCGTTACCCATAAAATCTCCGATTATTCTATACTGCGAAAAATGTGAGCGCTCTATCAGATGCTCAAGTTCAAACCTGAAGAAATAATGCATTGGACTTTTCCATTCCCTGGTGTAATTTGAATTTCCTTCATTCCATTCAATTCTGAAAGTGATATTGATGAGCTGATTTATCAAATCAGGTTTTGTCGAAATAATTCTTTTAACCCGGTTGCCGGGTTCAAATTCACCTTCAAAATCTGATACATTATCCAATCCGTTTATCAGCATTTTAAGGTCAGGAACAAATGCATCAAAAATAAATTTTCCTCCGTGACTGAGATGAAGCATGGACATTATTAAGAGCCTTCAATTGTTCCTCCTTGGTGGTAAGATGCATAAATACCCGGAAAGGAGCAATTATCAGGTCGAACCTTATTTCGATTTAAAATCCACGATATTCTGAAGGCTTACCCGTTTCTTTTGCTCAGCACTGAGTTTTGAATTTAACACCGTAAGCATGGACGGGCTGAAATCAATTCCATAAATATCTGCACCGGTTTTCAAGCGCTTCAGTAAAGAGCCTTCCGGTTCCGACACCTGCCTCAAGGATTTTCCCATTTGTTTCCTTAATCCTGTCGAGGTAGAAATGATTGTCAACTCCATCACGCACCTGGTGGTAGATCAGATCATAAAACCTGGCAATAAATTCAGGGTACTCTGGCCGGAATTATCCTTTTTTGAGCCGGACCTTACTTTTGAATTCAGATCGTTCCCTGCTCATAGTTTTGAGATTAGTCTACTCCTTATCAATTTTTTCGGTAAGCTTTTTAACAATCCTGTATTGCTGAAAAAACTCTTTTGCAATGACCCTCATCACAGTATATACCGGGAACAGCGAGCAGCATACCCAGGATTCCTGCAAGGCTTCCTCCCATTATGATTACGAAAAAGATCTCCAGGGGATGGGCCTTCACGCTGCTTGAATAAATCATTGGCACCAGGAAATTATTATCGATAAAATTGGCTCCGAGAATACACCCAGCAATTTCAGAAATTCAGGGACAAGATCAGGATATGAACCGGATGCACAGGGTTGATGTCATTCCAAGGATTATTCCTATTGATGTTCCGATTACCGGGCCGAGGTACGGTATGATATTCATGATTCCCCCGAAAAATCCTATAAGCAGAGCATTTTTGACGCCAAATATCCATAGGAATATTGTAATGATCGACATCACGCCGAGAACCTCGAGGAGAACACCGCTAAAATAGCGCATCAGCAGGTTTTTGGATTCAACAATTACCTTGCGTGTTGCCGTATGGTGTTTTTCAGGGACCAGGAGCAGCAGGCTGCTTTCAAACAAATCTTCGTCTTTCAGAAAGAAGAAGGCAATGAAGAGGATGGAAAACAATCCGACAAAAATGCTCCCGGCCGCACTGAAAAATCCACCGATCATAGAGCCTACACTTCCCAGATTAACAACTGATTTTGCTTTTTCAACTATGAAATCCTGAATCGTCTGCCCATCAGGGATAACGCCTAGTCCCTGCATTTTATCCTCGAGCCAGTGGAGAGGATCGTAAAGGTTTTGAGCCAGCAGGTTGACATCGATCCTGGAAATGGTCTGGGCCTGTTCAAGGATCATGGGAACAAATATGGCCAGAAACGACAGCAAAATCAATACAATACCAAGCAATGCAATTAATGTGCTTAATGCATGATGGCATCGTCCATTTCTTTAAAGTGCAGCCTGTCAAAGAACCTGACAAGCGGATGTCCCAGGAACGAGATCACTGCCGCAACAAGCACCCAGGCTATCATAAACCAGAACCGCCAGATCAGAAAGCATACCAGGGCGATAAACGCAAGATATCCGACATACTTAAGTACCTGTTTCATTGGAAGTAGGTTTTACAGGATACCAAAGTTACAAAAAACATTTATGGAAACATGCAGCCAGGACAGAGGATATGTTACCTTATCAACTATTCGATTTTCAATGATGTCATTGTAAGCGAACCGCCGACAGGTTTATCATTGAAGATGGAGACTGTGTCGCCTTCATCCTTTAATGCCAGTGCATAAAGCAACGGCAGGTAATGATCGGGAGTAGGTATAGCGAGATCAAACGCCTTTCCCTGGTTTTCATAATTGATTAACCGGTCATGGTCGCCGGCAAGAATAAATTTTTTCATTGTTTCACCGGCTTCGATTGCCCAGTCATAGCCATAATTGTCATTTAGTTTACTCCATGCAACCATCCTCAGGTTGTGAACCATATTTCCGCTTCCCACAATTAAAACTCCTTTAGTCCGCAAGGCTTTAAGTTCACCTGCAAGATCATAATGCTGTTGTGCGTTCAGATTTAAGTCAAGGCTCATCTGCAATACCGGGATATCTGCACCGGGATAAAGATGTTTCAGTACGCTCCAGCACCCATGATCGAGTCCCCATCTTTCATCGAGCCCAACTTTGGGTTTTCCGCTACCAGGTTTTTTATTTCCTCAGCGAGCTCCGGGTTTCCCGGGGCAGGATACTGCACCCTGTACAATTCTTCAGGAAAGCCCCCGAAATCGTGGATCGTCTTTGGCTTTGCCATTGCAGTTACAAGAGTGCCGCGTGTTTCCCAATGAGCCGAAATACATAGAATTGCAACGGGCCCGGGCAGGGTTTTGGCAATGTTACTCCAGCCTAGCGTGAATTCATTTTCTTCAATGGCATTCATCGGATTGCCATGACCAAGGAACAGCACCGGCATTTTCAAGGTGCTGTCAGAGGGTCCTGTAAATATCTTTAGATTATCAAGTTTCATTTGTTGTTGAAATAAGCTGAATTTCTCAGTTAATTTTTTGAATTGAACTTCTTCCTTTATCCGGAAAAAGATGCACCTTCCTGTCAAACCGAAGGTCTCTGGAATTAAACATTGAGTTGGCACAAAAAGTTTTATTGATTCCATCGGTTATTTAAAAAGGTATTAAAAGTATCCAGCACGCAGATTTACGCAGAAAGAACCTGACTATGCCAGCGCGGATTTGGCTTCGCCGGACTCGCAAAAGGTCAGCGGCGACCATCTGACCCGATTATTATAAATTGAAGTAATTTTTCGCAATTTATTTTATAATTTCAACCCCAATTTGAAACTTGCTTAAGATTTGTATTGAATCATGGTTAAAAAATACTCTCTCGATAAAGAGAAGATTAAAGTAGTACTTCTTGAAGGAATACACAGGAGCGCTGTTGAGTATTTCAGGGGAAACGGATACAGCAATGTTGAATTGCTTCCTGGTGCTCTTGATGACAGCGTCCTCAGGAACTAAAATCCAAAACGCCAATATAATAGGTATCCGCTCCAGGACTCAGCTTACGAAAGGCGTCTTAAATGAAGCCAGGAAGCTGCTGGCAATCGGATGTTACAGTATCGGTACAAACCAGGTAGATGGCCAGGCTGCCAAGCTGCTCGGAATACCTGTATTCAATGCGCCTTTTTCAAATACCCGCTCAGTAGCTGAGCTTGTAATCGCAGAATCGATCCTCCTGATGAGGAATATTCCTGTAAAAAATGCAGCCGCACATAATGGCAAATGGCTTAAATCCGCAACCAATTGTTTTGAAGTCCGTGATAAAAACATTGGAATAATCGGTTATGGTCACATCGGTTCGCAGGTCTCAATACTCGCTGAGGCCCTTGGTATGAATGTGTACTACTATGATATAGCTAAAAAGCTCAGTCTTGGTAAGGCAATTGCCTGCTCATCACTTGAAGAACTCCTTTCTGTCTCTCATATTGTCACACTCCACGTCCCTGAAACACCCCTGACACAAAATATGATCAGTGAAAAGGAACTGAAGCTTATGAGGAGGGGAGTTTGCCTTGTAAATGCGTCAAGGGGCTCGGTTGTGAATATCAAGGCATTGACCAGGGCACTGGGATCAGGAAACATTCTTGGAGCTGCAATGGATGTATTTCCCGAAGAACCTGCATCAGAGAATGATCCCTTTATTTCCGAATCTGCAGCAATTTGACAATGTTATTCTATCGCCGCATGTAGGTGGCAGCACAATGGAAGCCCAGGAGAACATTGGCACAGAAGTCTCTGAAAAGCTTGTTAAATACAGTGATACCGGGGCAACTATCGGCGCGACTAATTTTGTGCAGATATCCCTTCAGCCAAACAATAACGCTCAGCGGTTTCTTCATATTCACAAGAATGAACCCGGTATCCTGAAAGAGGTGAACTACGTTTTTACATCAAAAGGCATAAACATTGCAGCTGAATATCTGCAAACTGATCCCGATATCGGTTATGTAATTATTGACACTGAAAGCCGTCTCAAAAGCAATATTCTTAAAGAATTAAAGGCTATTGAAGGAACTATCAGGGTAAGAATGCTCTACTGAGTTATCAACTGTTCAATTGCTCCGGATTTTAAGACTGAGCAAGGTAAGAATAGGTCTGTCCGGAAGAAGTTCCATTCCTTTTCATAAAAGTTGCCCGGGTCAATAATCAATACGGATTGCTTTTTTAAAAACTACCCAGTCTTCCTCAGTCATCCTTCCGGGTGTGAACAGACAAATTCCTGCTGCCCCGTTTTCCATGGATTGTCTTATTGCCTCTCCAAGCTCTCCCGGTAATAATCCGTGATTTTCCGGGTCAGGCTCTTTTGCCTTTTTTTCAGGGTCAGGGCAGATGAAAAGCCCACTATAGACCGGCTTAGTATTATTTAATGTTGTTACGGATTCTTTGCACATTTCTCCAATCCACTTTGTATCCTCCAGATAAAAATCATTATAATTCATTGGGAAAAAAGCATCAATATTCCATTTATCCCATTCCTGTCTGACAATTTTCTTTGCAATGGAATTTGGACCCGGGAACACTGCCGCATTAATCTGCTTATTTTTAGAGTGAACCATCAATGCCAAACGATTTACAAGATCAGTGATCAGATCATAACGGAATTGTTTCCATTCTTCTATCTGGGAAGGATCTTCCACCGACTTGATATCAATTCCGGTTTTTGCTTTAAAGTCAGAAACGCATTTGTCACAATAACAATAGTCAAACCGGGGATACTCCCTGTCCATGACAAGTCCGTATTTCTCCCATAAACCTCGAGCCAGGATGACATCCGGATATCGTATATAATCAAGATGGATGCCATCAACTTCAGGTATATCTGCAATCCTTCCATACATTTCCTCAAGGTATCGGCGAAATTCCTCGTGGTTCGGGCAGACGAATTTGTAATAACTGACATAAGCCGGTTTATCAAGGGAGGATTCTCCCAGTCCGTTCACCGCATACCACTCCGGCTTGATAGCTGGATTATTATTTTGAATCATGGTTGGGATCCAGGCATGGAATTCTATATCAGCTTTTTCAACGATTTTCCCTATGCGTTTATAGGTCTCAGGATCCTGACCAGCGGAATACATCACACCAATTATTCCTTTCTTTTTCAGATCGGTAAATTGGGATTTAAGTTCGGCATCCGTTGCTTTGCCGGGACCACTCATCCACGCATAGCATGGAACTTTAACATCTTTTGAGAGGTTACATGAAACCATAAAAAGACAAATGGCAGGAATTAACAATTTTTTCATCCGGATATAATTTAATTTTAACGTCAGGTTCCCGTCTGTCGGCAGACAGGGTCCTGTGAACGTCGTTATTGGCCTGAAGGGGTAAACAGGTTCAGATCATAAATTCCCAGCTCTCTTTCGATATTGCCTACTTTTTCAACAATACCTTCAAAACCCTCTTCACCAAACAATTCATGTTCCTTATCTTCAAAATTTTCACCAAGGGTAAAATATTCATCTCCCGGAATTACTTTTCTTATTGCCGGAAACAAAACGGTATCTTCCCTTGCTTCATGAGGACGATACATTGAATTAAAACTTCCAAGCAGCCCTGCCAGCATTTGAATATCTTCAGGGCTGTCAAGGCTTTTCATTCCGGCAAACTGGATTATCCGGCCCGTTATTTTTCGCCCGGCCTGATGCTGTGAACGTAGGACACTGACCAGGTCTGTCAGCATTTCGGCTTTTTCGAACATTGGGAATAAATAGTCTTCTTCCAGCTTTTCATGGTAAGCTTCGATAAAGTTCTTTATTATCAGGGCTGAACTGTTCAGGATATCCAATGGGATTTTTTCATTTTTTAGTATCTGCATTCTCAGAGTATCATATACTAACATAACCCTGTTCAGGACACCATGCTCCCTCATCAGGTCTTCAGCCGGAGTTACTTCCTCTCCGGTCTCTTCTTTGCACCCTGAAAACAGGCTTGCACCAGAGATACCTGTGAGGGCACCGATCATCATACTCTTTTTAAGAAACTCCCGTCTTTTATTAGAGTTTTCTTCCGGCTGATTTTTGCCCCTTGGATTTTTTGCTTCCATTGGTTAACTATTTAATGAGGTGAAAAACCTGAATCTACCGACCATTTGCCGCTTCCTGCAATAAATAAATAGACAAGAAGAACTGTAACCGCAAAATCAGTACGGTATTCATGAGCCATAGACCAGAATCCCTTATCAATCAGTATTGGCCATTTGGTTGTGACAAAGGCGGTCATCATAATAATAAAAAGAGGGATCGATGCCAGTCTGGTTAAGAGGCCAATAAGCACAGATATGCCGCATATTATTTCAAAGGTGGCAGTGAAATACGCCCAGAATTCAGCGTGTGTAAATCCTATTTTTAAAAACCTGCCCGTCCCCAGCAATTCCGGGAACAAATATTTTTGAATTCCCTCTGACAAAAATATTAAACCTACGACCAGCCTGACCAGGATTATTTTGTTATCGTTAACTGTATTCAGAATTAAGATTGTAAATCTTTTATTGGAGTCCATTGTAATTAGGTAAGCAACTTTCCTATCCTCATTTAAGGCCCGGGAAATTGATTAATGCTTTCATATTAATTATATAACAAAAAAGAAGGCTTTGTGTTTAATTTAAAATGACTACCGGGAATCAGGTATATGAATTCATTAGTTTTGACTTCGTCGAGCTCCTCCCCTTCGTGTTGTCGGTTCTTCGTTTATCCCGACCCCATGGGGCATAGCCGATCTTAAGGAATAGACTATGTCGATGAGGGCGTGAGGGCAACCCGGAAATGGCGCGAACTTAAGCAATGCCCGTAGCGCCAATATGGCATGTGTAGCGGGCGCAGGGCATGGCTTAAGTTATCATTTCCGGCCGCTTTTCTTTGTTACTTTCTTTTACGGTTAAAAGAAAGTAAAATAATAACTTTGGGCTAGCAAAAAATAAACAAAACTCAGACTCTTGAAACATAGAGTAACCACCCCGGCCGGGAAAACAAATTGTAAACATCTCAAAATCTATAGTCCCGGCCACCCCTCCTTGAAAAAAAGGAGGGGAAATGTAAATTATTGCAGTTCAGTTGTATACAGTTCGAATCATAAACTATGTATTGCGTGGGCAAGCCTCAAAACGGGAGCCCCGAAGCAGCAAATGATTAAACCAGATCGCAGGCATCAGGCGGCATCCAGTGAGCATCTTTTCCATCCCATTTTACGTTGCAGCCGATAGGATTGGTGACAGGTATTGAAACCGGATGTCCTGAAGTCAATTCTTTAAGCGTTCTGTCAAGATCGTTGATTGTGGCCCTCGCGGGATCTCTCGGATAGTCAAGTCCCCGGCCTGTATAGACAAGCTGCCGTTTTTCGTCGAAAACATAAAAGTGAGGTGTACGCAATGCTCCGTATTTTGTGGCAACACTTTGATCACTATCGTAAAGGTAGAGCCACGGGAACCTTTGCTCCTCCATCCTTTTGACCATATTCGGAAAACTGTCCTCGGGATAAGTCCGCTCACTGTTTGAGTTTATTCCGACAAACCTTACTCCGGCAGGTCTGAATTTTTCGGCAGAAGCCCTGGTTACCTCATCGGAACCCAGGACATATGGACAGTGATTGCATGTGAAGAAGACAACAAGATATTTTTCGCTGCTGAAATCCTTCAATGAATAGGTTTTCCCGTCAGTTGACTGTAGATTGAACCAGGGAGCTTCTTCTCCAATCTGTAATGTAAATGCCATCGGGACTCTGTTTAATTTATTTGTTCACATTAAACATATCAAAAGTCTATTTGTTTTGCAACTCTGTCAGACGGCTTTTTTAAGGACCAGGACTATTTTAAGAGCCTCATCCACATGACGCTGAACATCAGTTTGAGAATCAAAGATAAAGACTACCCTGCCCGATCTGTCCGCCACGAAGGTGACGCGTCCCCGAAACAACCCGAAAACTTTGTCCGAAACGCCGAACAGCTTCCTTACAGTATTTTCACTGTCGCTTAACAAGGTATATGTAAGTCTGTTTTTTTCTGCGAATTCCTTATGGCTTTCAACAGACTGCCCACTAATTCCAATTATAATGGCATCCGCCTGATCAAATGCGTCAGCAAAATCGCGGAAATAACAAGCTTCTCTTGTGCAATACAGGCTTCCATCCTGTGGATAAAAAAAGATGACAAGCTTTTTCTTTCCAAGAACACTGTTTATATCAAATATGTTACCATCCTGATCCGGAAGGGCAAAGTGCGGAATCATATCGCCAATCCGGACAGGATTCATTTCATTCTCCATCTGTTAGTCGCTGCAGGTTTAAACTTAACTGATAAAATTCATTCATTGTTCTTAGAAACAAAATTTGACTGAGATTGTTCCCACCCCGTGATTTTGAAACGGTTCGATTATGATCCGAACTTGTTCTTTTTCTTCTCCTTCATGATGTTTTTGTACATCCTGCCTAATTTTCTGTCTTTCTCCCGCCTTTCGGCGATCGTGGATTGAAAAAGCTGCTGCTCCCGCCTTATTCTCCTGAAATTCTCGAGCGAATTATTGTCAATTATCCCCTTTTCAATAGCATCAATAACTGCGCATCCTGTTTCATTAATATGTTTGCAATCGGGGAATTTGCACTGCAGAGACAGGTTGAAGATCTCTTCATAAGTTGTTTTAAGCCCTTCGGTGTCATCAGTCACGCCGAGTTCTCTCATTCCCGGATTGTCAATTACTATTGCACCTTCCTCCAATATGAATAATTCCCGGTGTCCGGTGATATGTCTTCCCTTGTTTGTGCTTTGACTGATGTGTCCAGTTTTTAAGATATTTTTCTTCAGGAGATTATTGATAAGTGAAGATTTGCCGACGCCTGAGGATCCCACAACACAATAGGTTTTGCCTTTCTGAAGAAGCTCATGTACCTGGTCCATCCCCTTCTGAGTTGTATTACTGAGGAGGATGTATCTGACCTTTCTGTCCCTTGTCCCGAGTTCCTCAATGGCATTTCCAACCTTGGCTTCTGAAACAAGGTCTATTTTGCTGACCACCAGCACTGGCTCAATTCCGGCAGAATAGCAAATTGTCAGGTATCTTTCCAGACGATTGATGCTGAAATTATTATCGATCGACTGGACAATCAGGGCAAAATCAACATTTGCGGAGATAATCTGTATTTCACCGTATTTCCCTACGGCCTGTCGTTCAAGCACTGATTTACGCGGAAGGACTTTGTGAATAATTGCCTGGTCCTGATCATAGATAATCATGGCAACCCAATCGCCCACAGCAGGGTAATCAGCCCTTGATGAGGCGGAGAAACGAAGATTTCCGGTTATTTCCGCATCATATTCCTTATCCCCTGTCGAGACCAGATATCTTTCACGGTGTTCACGGGTTACTCTTCCAACTACAAACTCTGAAAGGTTATTCTCTTTCAGGTAGAGTGTTATCTCATCTGTAAATCCTAAGTCTGAAAGAGTCATATCAGCCGTTACCAGTTAGTACAATAAAATTACGACAAAATGAATTTAAAGTAGCGGAAACCTTAAATAATGATACTAAGGTTTCCCATGGCATATCGGTTTTCCAGAATAAAGTCAATTCATCATTCCAAAATAAAATCTCAACGTTTGGAAACAATTCATCTTACTTTCTGTTTCTAATTCAGTTTATCTATTGTGTTGACAAGCAAGTTCTGTTTCTGGTGCCTGTTTTAATAAGTTTTATTATTAATAAAAATTAAGCCATGAAAACACTGATAGACAAATTCAGGTTCCCATTAAATTTAAAGGGAACGAGTTATTTGACCGGAGTGATCCTATTGCTGTCCGGTATATTGTTTACGACAGAATCCTGCTCGAAATCGGAAGATCCTACTGTAATATTCCAGGCAACACTTAACGGTGCCAGTGAAACTCCTCCAAATGCTTCAACGGCTACGGGAACAGCAACCCTCACCTACAACAAAAACACAAAAATATTCACCATTGTTGTATATTTTAACGGGGTTACTGCAACAATCGCACATATTCATAAAGGTGCCGTTGGTGTTTCAGGTGATCCGGTTTTTGGATTTACCGCACCAATAACTTCACCGATAAATTATACTTCTGTTGCTCTTGATGCTGCACAGGAAGCTGATCTTAATGCAAACCTGTACTATGTGAACATCCATTCAGCTGCCTATCCCGGAGGAGAAATAAGGGGTCAGCTTATTATGCAGTAAACCGGCTCCCTGTTTTTCAGTTCATAATTATAGTCATGCCACCTCCACCGCTGTTTCCAAACCGCGGGTTAACGACGTTGTTGTAAATTGAACCGAAAGTATAAGTTAATCCGAAGCTGGTAAAATACTGGTATTGTGTTGCAAGCTCCTTCCTTCGGAGAAGGATCTCCTCCGTGGCCACATCACCTTTAACAAGGCCGATCTGGTCGTGGATAAGTGATGCTCCTCCTCCGAAGTTTACATTCAGGCCTTTTGTAATCCTCAGGTTGATGAATCCGCTGAGTGAGAGATTGTTTTTGGACCAGTCGTGGAAGTAATTGCTGAAATCCATGTTAAGATCGATCGAACCCCATTTCTGGATTACCTCATATGCCGCTGAAACAGAATGTTGCCAGAGATTGTCATTTAACTTATTGTAGATAGTGGAGTCGATATAATTTACATGGTTGAAGCCAATCCTGTATAGCAGCCTTAACTGCCGCCGGGTTGATTCTGAATAGGGAAACAGATCATACTCAACCGCGGGCATGATGCCTGTCATGATCTTTTCATTGCTAAAGCTTGAAGCTCCCATCAAAACCGAACTCCCAACTGACCAGTGGTCAGATATGCTCTTAACTATCAATCCGTTAAATGACTTTGAAGAATTATAGCTGAATATTTCCGTAATACCTGTAGTGTCTTCAATAGTGATTTTATCCTGACTGTAACTGTAACGCGCACTTAAATTTATTTTCCAGTCCTTTGTGATCCTGTTTCCTGAAAAGTTACCCGAGAGGTAACTCGATTTATAAGTTTTCTGACCATCGAGAAAACCGTTGAAAGAGCCCTTGAATACCCAGCTGTCCCATTTATCGGTTGAAACAGTTTCCGATAGGGGTTCACTGAAAGTTATTTTCAGGTATTTTGCAAGAGGTGTCCTGGCAACATACCGTGTTAATCCCATTTTGAGTGTTGCTACTTCCTTTTCCCTTCTTCCTTCAGTGGTCTCATCAGGAGTTGTAACAAATGTTAAGGTATCCAGCATACCGTCATATTCATGCTGCCCGATCAGGAAGTAGGTAGTTTCGTCTCCCCCTGAACCTGTCCTTTGAGAGGCACGGATAATATATACATCCGCATCGTGTATATCACGGACATAGTTGACATACGGGATCTCTTTACGGATATAATCGCTTGCCTCCTGCATGAAGATGTTCAGTGCATCTTTTCTGAGGGTATCTGATTGGTTAGTTGTTTCCTGGGAAAAAACCGGTATGGAGAACAATAAGAAAACTGGAAGTAAAAATCTTTTCATGTGCTGGTTAATCGGTTGCTAAAAACGACTGCCAAATTAGACAAACAAATTAATCCGGGAGCCGGATTTTATGGGTTTAACAAATCATTAACTTTTAAAAAAGCCGGCACCGGGTTTCCCCGGTGCCGGAAGTCATGAAAATACAAGGAATGAAAAACAAGCAATTATTTAGTTATCCTGGCCGACGGGTTTTAACCCGTTCTCAGTCATTTCCCATTGTTCTCCGGCATCATGTCGGGTGACATTTTCTGAATCCGAATCCCAATTCCAATCCCAATTCCTGTTCCCGTCATGATGGCGATGCAACATATCAAAAGTTGTTTCATCAAAATGTACAATGGTACCATCAGGAATATAAAGGTTAACCCCCACGTTATCAAATGACCATTTATTACCCGCAGGAACAGTAAAGTATTCATCAAGGTAAATAGTATCTCCCGAGATCTTATAGTTGTATGCCAGCCCTTCAGCCTTTCTTGTGGCATCAGGTCTGCTCCGTCCGGCAGAACGTTTTCTTACATTTAACTTCAGCGAATTGTCGTCTGCATTATTGACAGACAGATTGGTGGTGATGTAAAGACCTTTATTTCCATCAATGAAGTAGATGTTATATCCATCTTCAGGTGTTGAAATCTCCTTGTCAAAGTTTAGATCCGAGACTTTTTTGCCGCTGTAGATATAAAGCTCGACAGGCGCCTTTTCAATTACTTCGCCTGAGACGGTTTTTGCACTCTCAGCAAAGCTGATGCCTTCATTAACGAGTATCAATGAAAGGGCGGCGACACTGATGACCCATATCACCAGGCCGATAAGTGCAACGACACCGTCTCTTGCCTTAAACCAGAATATCATCTTGACACCCCAGTAGATAAGTGCGAGGAGCGGCATCAGAACGACTAAAAATGTAAGGATGAGAATCCATGGTGCAATACCGGGATTAACGACATAATTCAGAAAATCAGGCAGATAAAAGATGCTGACACCGAAGGAGTCTGTTGAAAAGTAACCAGGGTATTTAAAGAAGATGACCATTATGAAGGAAAACAGCGTAATAAATCCGGTTACGACAAAGGTTACCCCGATAATTATCAGGAAGATCCTTAAGATGATATAAAAGACCTTTCCAATGGCCCTGAAAACCTCGTTAAAAGCGTTTCCGGCAGGCGAACCGGCCGGGACAGAGCCGGAAGCACCGCTGTAATTTGCGTAATGGTTCTTTCTCCGTGATATCGTATTTATATTGCTTGTGCCGTACATCTCCCTTTTCTGGGCATCTGAATGGGCAAACGGAAGTGCTATCCACAGAGCAATATAAACTAAAATGCCGATGCCAAAAAAGCAGGTGAACAGGATGAACAATATCCTGATCCAGACAGATTCAACATTCAGATAAGCACCTATGCCTCCGCATACCCCGCTTACTATTGTATCATCCGGATTCCTGTACAGCTTTTTGGGTATCGATGCGTGATATGAAGGTTCTCTCTCCTCCCCGCCTTCACCCGATACATCGAAATCTTCAGGCTTTCCGATCAATGAGATCATAGCCTCAACGTTATCCCGCGTTATTACCCCGGCAAGCCCCTTTTGAGACTGGAATATTTCAGCAATGCGCGATTCTATGTCCTCGATTGTTTCAGCTCCGCCCTGGGTGTACTTTAACCTTGCATCGATTTCGTGTAAATACTTGCGCAACAGTTTATATGCTTCCTCATCAATCTGGAACAGTGTGCCGCCAAGATTTATTTTTATTGTTTTGTCCATCTTTTAAAAGATTTAATGGTTAGATTACTGTTACTTAGTTCTGATGAGGTTAACTGACTCTACAAGTTCATCCCACGATTTATCAAGATCGGTAAGATAGGTTTGCCCATCAGGTGTCAGTTCATAGTATTTTCTGGGCGGACCCTGCTGTGACTCTTCCCAGCGGTAGCTTAGAAGCCCTGCATTTTTCTGCCTTGTAAGCAGAGGATAAAGGGTTCCTTCAACCACAATGACCTTTGCTTCCTTTAGTTCCTTTATAATATCGCTTGCATAGCAGGAATTCCTCGATAGTACCGATAGAATACAGTATTCAAGAATCCCCTTACGCATCTGTGCTTTTGTATTTTCCAAATCCATATCTTTTGATTTTTAAAGTTTTTACGTAATTCAATGTTTGTTTTAAACCTACAGTTTCATATTCTTTCTGACGGTGTCAAATTCCTTTTTAACCGATTGAGTGATATTGTGAATATTTACCGGATCACCTTTCATCTCAATCTTCTGGGCAGTGGTTTTAGCTTCGGGAAGAACTACATATAGAATGAGATAGACCAGGATACCGAGTCCGCCTGCTAACGCCAGCGCCACGAAGATCACACGTACTATCCAGGGTTCGAGGTCCCAGTAAGCACCCATACCTGAACAAACACCACCGATGATCCTCTTGTCGGGATCGCGGTACATACGGTGGGTACCGGGAGTTGAAAACTTTTCTTTGGGTGAAGGTCCCTTCATTGTCGGAAATGTCTTCGGGATTTCCCATGATGGGAATGACTTCACGAACATCTTCAATTGTTATGACCTGCTTGTAGCCGCTCAGCCTTGCCACGAAGGAGCTCCGACATCCTTGCCTCAATATCCGAAAGTATTTCAGAAGAGCTCTCTTCTCCTGCAAAATGGATCTCAAGATTCTTCAGGTACCTTTTAAGTTCGGCATAGGCATCTTCGTCGATGTTGAAGGAATAACCTCCGAGATTAATGCTTACTGTTATTTTCATAGAACCATAAATTATTTACTACTATAAAATATATACATCATTACATTGCAAAGATATATAAAAATATTTATACTATGCAATACCTAGTACCAAAATAATTTCAGTATTTTTAAAAATAAATTGTAAAAGGCTGAATATTAACGGTATATATAATTGCAATTTTTTATAATGTTTAATATAAATTAAACAGATTGACAACATTGCCAGAATAGATGAATACGGAATTAAGCCATCAGGATCTCCAACCTGGTCCCTCCCCAAGCCTCATATTAAGCTCCTTCAGAGCTTACAAAACAAGAGGAGACCTCGACCCCCGGTTTCGCCGGGGGTTATTCAATTTTGTCCCGTTCCGGGACAGTCAAGGGACAAAGGCCTCTTTCAGAGGCAGAACATAAAGTCAGCTTCTGGCCTCCGGACACCAGGATGGATCAGAGCCCCTTTCCTTCGGTCGATCTGTTGCGATATATTTCGCATAAAATATTGCGAAAATACTCGGAATCAGAACCTTATGGTAAGGAAGATCATTGCATTCCGTTTTCACCATTACCAATTCCTTCTAAGGGTTTTCCATCGCGAAGTGATTATCTATATTTATGCAAACAATTCCAGCTATGAAAAAACGATATAAATGGGGCATCCTTGCCCCGGGCAGGATCGCCGCCAAATTTGCCGCAGGCTTAAAACTCGTGGATGATGCTGAGCTTTATGCTGTCGGATCGAGTGACATTAAAAAGGCTGAAAAATTCGCAGGCGATTTCGGCTTCATCAGGTATTATGGCAGCTACAACGAGCTTGCTGCTGACCCGGAAGTTGACATAATTTACATTGCCTCGCCCCATTCACATCACCATGATCAGACATTATTATGTCTGCAGAACAGGAAGGCTGTTATCTGCGAAAAAGCTTTCGCCCTGAACAGTCAACAGGTTGAAGATATGATCGCCGAATCGAAGCGGCAAAAAGTATTTCTTATGGAAGCTCTATGGCCTCCTTTCCAACCTTATTATAAAAAGGCATCAGAAATCCTTGAATCAGGAGAGCTGGGGAGAATTGTACATCTGCACGCTTATTTCTCTTTCATCCCACCTTTTGACCCCCACGACCGTAAATTCAATATCGCACTCGGAGGTGGCTCGCTGCTTGATATAGGCATATATCCCGTGATCGATGCGCTTACCTTTCTGGGTGTACCCGTAGAAGTTAAGGCAATTGCCACATTTTGTGAAACAGGCTCCGAAGAGTCAATAAATGCCATTCTCAAGTATAACGGCGGACAAATGGCTACCATTTATAGTTCGTTCATTACCAACACCGGCATCGGATGCGATATAATCTGCGAAAAGGGAACTTTGACTGTCTCACGCGGACGGGATATGAACCAGCGGGTAATTTGCAGCGTGAATGGCAGGGAACCGGAAACTTTAGTTTTCAGCCCTCCTGCGTTGGGTTATCACTGGGAAGCTGAAGAGGTTATGAAATGCCTCAATGAAGGAAAAACGGAAAGCCCCGTTGTTCCTCTCTCATTCAGCCGTGACCTTATAAACACTCTTGACAGGATAAGAAGTGAGGCAGGGATAGTTTTCCCGCAGGACGGCAGGAAGTGAGAGCGAGAGTGAGAGCGAGAGAAGGGCGGGAGTGGGAGAGGGAGAGAGAGCGAGAGTGGGAGCGGGGAGCGAGAAAGAGAGGGAGAGACTGGTAAAAAAATGGCTAATGCTGATATAATGGACGAAGGTGCCTTCTACCGTAAGAAATTACTGCTGAGTATATTTATTCCTGCGATGCTTCTAGTCCTGATGTGGCTTGTCAGAATCATTGAAGTGCTGTTTGATCTTAACCTCACCGGATTTGGAATTTATCCTTTAACGGCGAAGGGGGTTCCCGGGAATATTATTTTCTCCCTTCATCCATTCGGATTTCAGGCATCTGTTCAACAATTCAATCCCGCTATTTTTCCTTGCGACAGCGCTATTTTATTTCTATTCTGAAATTGCCATGAAGATAACAGCATGGACCTGGTTCCTGACCGGATTATTCGTCTGGCTGGCCGGGAGGGATGCATGGCATATCGGGGCAAGCGGCCTTGTTTACGGACTGGCATCATTTCTCTTCTTCAGCGGAATCATAAGGAGGTACTTCAGACTTATTGCATTGTCACTATTGATTGTGTTTCTTTACGGGTCAATGGTTTGGGGTATCTTCCCGGATATCTATAAGAATGTTTCGTGGGAATCGCATATGCTGGGATTCGCTTCAGGGATCATCCTTGCAATATGGTACAGGAAGGAAGGGCCTCAGGAACCGGTTTATGAGTGGATGGAGGAGAGTTTTGAGGAAGAGAAAGGGGGA
This sequence comes from uncultured Bacteroidales bacterium, assembly GCA_963849615.1. Taxonomy (GTDB): domain Bacteria; phylum Bacteroidota; class Bacteroidia; order Bacteroidales; family VadinHA17; genus LD21. The sequence continues at coordinate 24,664 of CAWKIC010000010.1, read as the reverse complement.
GGGGGAGAATGGAGAAGGTGGGTAAGAGAGAGGGGGAGAGAGGGGGAAGCGGGGAGAGGGAGAGAGGGGGATCACATTAGAAGTTAAGGGATATTATTATGACAGATATCTCAATAATTATCGTTTGCTATAAAGGCTGGGACAGACTTGATAAATGCCTTGACTCGCTGAACCGGTTTACGGGAAACAGGTTCAAATTTGAGATTATTGTGGTTGACAATAACCAGGGGACGGATATATTTCCGTAATTGAGAAAAAGTATACTGGTTTTCAGTTTATTCATAATGTGGTTAACGGAGGATTTGCAAACGGAAATAATCTTGGAAGCAAATCGGCAAAAGGTGAGTACATCCTGTTCCTGAATCCGGATACTGTTGTGATTGAAGCTGAAATTGAAAAACTTTTGGTCCTCGCCCGTTCAAATCCCGGATACAGCCTTATCTCATGCAGACAGGTAACTGAAAATGGAAGAGAATCCAGGGCTACCGGCGATTTTCCCACAATCCTGAGTCTCACGGGATTTCAGAGAAGTGTAATGCAACTCTTAAAGAAGAAAGAAGGGAACAGCGCTACTGCAGTAAATGTAACTTTCCCTGACTGGATTTCAGGATCAGTGATATTGATCAGCAACAAATTGTTCCTGCAGCTTGAAGGTTTTTATGAAGGCTTCTGGATGTATTATGAGGATGTAGACCTTTGTAAAAGAGTGGCGGAAAGAGGTGGAAAGATTGCATTTGCCCGGGATATAACAATAGAGCACAACCATGGAGGCAGTTCAAGGGTTAACATCAATACAACCTCAATTACCAAAACGGAAGTTAAAATTTCCCTTCATCTTTATGTTTCACGGCATCTGACAGGGTCTCAAAGGATTCTGGGTCAGCTGTTTCTTGTTTTAAATAACATAATTTCAGGAGCGGTAATGGCCCTCATTGGATTGCTTTCTTCTTTGTTCCCCAGGTTTTTGTAAGGTCAGTTATCTTTTTTCGGATGTTGGAATATTATGCGGGCGCACTTTACAGAGCGTCGTGGATAAGTCCGAGATCGGCTACTATGGCATCGGGAGGTGTTAAAAAACATTAATTTACTTTGGATCTTTTTTAGCAATTATTTTCTTACGGATTAAATTCAGATATTTGTTACCTGCCGGAGGTTTATTGAAACCTTCATTCCCTCATCCCGAAGAAGGACTTATTAAATTTTAAAGCAAACCCTTTATGGATAGATATATTATCAGATTTTTTTTCCTCTTCTTGCCTATCATATCTCCACGGGTCTTGCTCTCCCAGAGAAGATTATTCAAAGTGATACCTTAAGAAAAGATGCTGTAAAGATCTTTCTCGACTGGGAAGACTGCGATATGAACTACATAAGGCAGGAGATCCCTATATTAATTATGTAAGGGATACCCGCGAAGCTGAAGTCTATATACTTGTTACCCAACAGGATGCCGGAAGTGGAGGTGAACAATTAACCTTTACATTTCAGGGACTGGGGAGGTTCAAAGGTATGAATGATACTCTTACTTATACCAGCAGTCCTGACCAGACAAACACCATCGTAAGGGAAAAGAGTACCAATATGCTGAAGATTGGCTTAATGCGTTTTGTAGCCAGAACCCCTTTGTTCAACGTTATTGATATTACCCATAATATTGACCTGGAAGAAGAAGAAGTGATAGACAGATGGAACAACTGGGTCTTTGAAATTTCTACAGAACCTCAATTTGAAGCAGAAGAAACCCAGAGACAACTTGAATTAAGAAATTCCCTTAATATTACGAAGATCACTCCCGATATAAAGCTGGAAATAGAAATTGACCAGTTTTATAACCGTGAGAAATTCATTGAAAATGTAAATACTGATTCAGTCATCTCCAGTACCTACATTACAAGTGCCACATCAATTGACAATCTTTTTGTGAAAAGCATTGGCGAACACTGGTCCGTTGGTGCGAAATGGAGGATCGGCTCTTCAACCCGCGAAAACTACGGATTTTTAACGGAGATACTGCCATCGGTTGAGTATGATATTTACCCTTATTCTGAAGCCACGCACAGGCAGTTAAGAATTTTGTACAGCGCCGGTTATCAGTTCAATAATTATATTGATTCGACAATTTACAATAAGTCGAAAGGAGAATCTTTACCTTCAAATGCTTAATGTGGCTTTTCAGGTCCAGAAGAAATGGGGATCGATAAATCTCCTGCTGATAGGGTCGAACTATTTTCATGATTTCTCGAAAAACAGGATTGAACTTAACGCTTCAGTCAATATCAGAATATTTAAGGGATTATCACTTCAGCTCAACGGAGGAGTGGCTCATCTCAATGATCAGCTGAATCTTAAGACGGGGTGGCATATCAGAAGCAGAAAGATTATTGCAGTTAAGGGAGCTTGCAACGAAATACCGGATTGAAGGGGGGATTGAAATTACATACACCTTCGGATCAATTTACAACAACATTGTAAATCCAAGGTTCAGTTCAAACGATTTTCATTTCTGACAAATGTAGCATGAGGCATAAAACCTTTTATTTGCCTTTGTGTTTGGCCTTTTGATCATTTTTGTTTAAAAGGATTTATTTTTAAGCCACTAAGGACCCAAAGGTTCTCACAAAGGTTCACAAAGGACCTTTTTACAGTTCTGACAATGTTTTTCGACTGCTAATGCACGAACGGTTTAAATATAAATCCAAATATGATCTGCTTCAGAAGGCAGGAGATCTGGGTTTTGACCTGCCTTACTCTGATGACATAACTCCATTGCTGAAGCCGGCGTCGTTGTCGGGTTTAACAATTAGTAACCGTCTGGTAGTTCAGCCTATGGAGGGTTATGATTCAGAAGGTGACGGATCGCCGTCAGAACTTACCGCAAGACGTTATCACAGGTATATTGCAGGATGCAGCGGTATGATCTGGTTTGAAGCGGTATCCGTAACCCGCGAAGGACGGTCAAACCCGCATCAGCTTTGGATACACAGGAAAAATGCCTCAAAGTATTCTTATCTTATTGATGAACTGAGAAAATCTGCAGCAGGATTGTATGGTGAACCAATGTTTGTTGTCCAGCTGACTCATTCCGGACGATACAGCAAACCGGATGGGAAAGCCTTACCTCAGGTCGCCTGCTCCAATCCGCTACTTGACACGATACAACCATATGTGCTGACTGACGATGACCTGAAGAGGATACAGGACCAGTTTGTCTCGGCTTCAAAGCTGGCATTCAGATCAGGATTTAATGCCGTTGACCTTAAAGCATGTCACGGATACCTTATGATTGATCTTCTGGCAGCAAAATCCAGGGAGAAAAGCATTTATGGAGGTGAAGACACTGCATCAAGGTTCAGGTTTTTACTCGAAACTTTTGACAGGATAAAAGATGAGGTGGGGATAAAAATTACTGCACGGCTGAATATTTCGGATCTTTATACCGGTGGTTTTGGTGTCGATGCAAATGGTCAGCCTGATTTCACCGAGCCGCAGTTGCTTGTTGAACAATTAAGCTCAAGGGGACTGGAATTACTGAATATAAGCATGGGCAGCCCCTACTATAATCCGCATGTTGCCCGCCCATATGATAATCCGCTGCCCGGTCTCAGTAGTTCCGGATGAACATCCCCTTCAGGGAATTATGAGGATGATAAAAAGCACATCATTGTTTCAGAAAAAGTTCCCGGAAATTCTGACAGTAGGTTCTGCCTATTCCTACCTTCGGCAGTATGCCCCCAATGTGGGGGCTGCGGTCATTGCCAACGGGGATGCATCATTTATAGGATTCGGGAGGAATTCCTTTGCATATCCGTCGATGCCGCTGGATCTGATCAGGACAGGGAAGGCCGATCCGTCGAAGATCTGCATCACATGTTCAGGGTGTACCAGATTGATAAGGAATCTGCGTCCCGGAGGATGTGTGATCCGTGACAGGGAAATCTACGGGAAGGAACTGAAAAAACTCATTGCAGATGGAAAGTGATTTAATACAGATCGATGATTTCCTGGTCAGGTACTACAGCATAAATACGCTGGTAATAGGCAGCGGTGCAGCCTCGCTTAATGCTGCAGTCAGTCTCAGGGCATTGGGACAGGATAATATCCTGATCGCTACCTCAGGATGGGGTGCAGGTACCTCAAACAATGCCGGATCGGATAAACAGACATATTACAAGCTTTCACTCAGCGGCGATGAGCCCGATTCAGCAAGAATGATGGCAAGGGACCTCTTTAACGGCAGGTGCATGCATGGCGACATTGCACTATGCGAAGCACAGGGTTCGGTGTCAGGCTTTCATGAAGCTGGTTAATCTTGGAGTTCCGTTTCCACATGATAAATACGGGTCTGGGTCGGATATAAGACCGACAATGATCCACATGCAAGAGCAACTTCATCGGGTCCATGGACTTCAGAGAATGATGTTCAGGGCTCTTTCCGGAGAAGTAAAAAGACAAAAGATAAGAGTCCTCGATCATCATCAGTGTCATTGCCCTCCTGACAGATAATACACGGTCCCGCGTTATTGGGGCAGTTGCGCTGGACACCAGGGAAAAGGTTCCTCAAAAGGCCTTTGTCCTGTTTAATGCGACAAACATTGTTCTTGGCACCGGCGGCCCGGGAGACCTGTATTCTTCAAGTGTCTATCCGCTTTCGCAGCGATGTTCGATTGGCATGGCATTCAGGGCAGGAGCGTCCGGACAGAACCTGACGGAATCGCAATTCGGAATTGCATCGCTGAAGTTCAGATGGAACCTTTCAGGAAGCTATCAGCAGGCAATCCCAAGGTATTTTTCGACTGATAAGAACGGAAAAGACGAAAAAGAATTTCTGAATGAATATTTCCCCGATTATAAAAGGCTTTCCAGGGCAATATTTTTAAAGGGTTACCAATGGCCATTTGATACTGAAAAAATTTCGGGATCATGGTTCTTCCCTTATCGATCTGCTTGTTTACAGGGAGAAGGAAGAAAAAGGACGAAGAGTGTTCCTCGATTTTACACGAAATGTATCATGGGACGGTGAAGACACATTTTCAACTTTAAATCTTGAGGAAGAAGTTTACAAGTATCTTGCAAAGTCAGGTGCACTGCTTGATACACCCTTTGAAAGACTTAGAGCAATGAATGCTCCTGCTGTTGATCTTTACATGGAACATGGTATTGACCTAGCCACTCAACCCGTAGAGATAGGGATTTGTGCACAGCATAATAACGGAGGTCTTAAAGGTAACATCTGGTGGGAATCTGATCTCAGGCATCTTTTCCCCGTCGGTGAAGTGAATGGATCACACGGAGTCTACAGACCAGGCGGAGCAGCACTGAACTCCGGACAGGTGGGAAGTTACAGGGCAGCTCAGTTTATTTCCCGGAGATATACAGACCCTCCTTCCGGGAAAAAAGAATTCCTGGCCCTGGCGCATGAGGAAACTGAAAATGTTATTCAGATTGCTTCCAGTTTTTTGCACGGGGTAAATCGCAAATGAATAAAAAAATCACCGGAGAGATCAGGAAGCGAATGACAGACAATGCGGGCATTATTCGTTCCGGAGACAGAGTCTGGAAAAGCGCTTGAGGAAGCGCATTCCCTTTTAAACAGCTTTCCAGATCTCGGGGCATCATCTGTCCAGGATCTTGCCGGGTGCTTCAGGATCTATGATAACTGTCTGGCTCATACAGCCTATCTTGAAGCAATAAAAACGTATATTGAAAAAGGAGGAAGAAGCAGGGGCTCTTACCTGGTTGCTGACGGCGAAAATTTTAGAATAGATGCTGATTCTCCGGGTTCAGCTAATCAACTTGTGCAGCTATGACAGAAGTGTTGAATCGGACATATTGGAGCTCAGATTTCTAAACGGGAAATTCGTTCATAATCTTGTAAAAGTAAGGGAGATACCTGATCAGGATCTCTGGTTTGAGAAGGTATGGAAAGATTATCTGGAAGATAAATACCTGCAGATTTGAAGAAGTCAGCACAAATTACTACCTTTACCCCGACTTCTATAAACCTGATAAAAGCTTTTCGGAATGAACGGGAAACCTGTTGCCGTTATCACAGGGGCCAGCAGAGGAATTGGCAGGGCAATAACAATAGCCCTTGCAGGTGAAGGATATGATATAGCTGCTATTGCACGGTCGGTCGATAGTGAGGGAATGGAAATCCTTGGTCCTGAAGATCGAAAAAGAGGCGCCCAGTTTTTTCCGGTGGGTCTTGATATTTCCTGCACCGCATGTCATAAAGAGGTAGTCTCAAACATCCTGGACAGATACGGCCGGATTGATTTTCTTGTCAATAATGCCGGCGTTGCTCCGCTTCAGCGACGCGATGTGCTTGAGATGACGGAAGAAAGCTACGACAGGGTGATGAACATAAATCTTAAGGGTCCTATGTTCTTTGCCCAGAAAATAGCAAAGGAGATGATCTGGATGAAAGACCAGATATCCCAATATAAACCTGTTATTATTTTCGTATCATCTGTATCGGCAGTTTTAAGCTCAACTAACAGGTTGGAATACTGTGTTTCAAAGGCCGGGTTGAGCATGGTCTCCACAGTCTTTGCCGACAGGCTCTCAAGGCGAAGACATCCTTGTTTTTGAAGTTCGTCCCGGCATTGTCCAGACCGACATGACAATCAAGGTCAGAGACAAATATGACAGGATGATTTCACAAGGATTCGTTCCCCAAAACAGATGGGGATTACCTGAAGACATCGGGAAAGCAGTTGCATCAATCGCCCGCGGTGACTGGGATTTCTCAACCGGAATGGTATTCGAGATCAGCGGCGGGCTTAATATTCACAAGCTTTAGGAAGGTTCCCCGTTGTGGAATCATTCGTTTAGAATTATTCTCTGTGGATCTCAGTCAATCCTCCGTGGAACTCACCGCTGGCACGGATTTGCCTTCGGCAAGCTCGCAAAAGATGACCCTCTAAACCGCTGGCGCGGATTTGCAATCCGTGCCTTTTGCTCGGTTGCAATCCGTGCCTTTTGCTCGGTTGTAATTCGTGCCTTTTTTATGGGCCCCGATTGCAAATCGGCGCCAGCAGGTCATCATGGATTTCGGCTTTTTTCCTATTGGTACAAAGATGTACACTGAGGATTTAATTTCAGAAAAAAGCTTGGAAAAGTCCTAAATCATAACAATCTTGTAATTTCTAAACCAGATTGATTATGAATAATAACCTGACCGCCAACGGTAACAGGCAAAAGCTTGTTTACGAGGGATTTCTTGTACCCTTTATACTTATTACAAGCCTATTCTTCCTATGGGGATTTGCTCATGGATGCCTTGATGTTCTGAATAAACATTTCCAGGAACTGCTTAACATGTCAAAGGCGAAATCAGCATTTGTCCAGTTTGTATTTTACGGCGGTTATTTCTTTATGGCAATTCCGGCCGGATTGCTGATGCAAAAGTTTGGTTACAAGAAAGGAATTATTTTTGGATTGCTTGTTTTTGCCGGGGGGGCATTTCTTATGCTGCCTGCAACACTTGTACAGACTTTCGGTAGTTTTCTGTTCTGCCTTTTTGTTATTGCCTGCGGGCTCACCTGCCTTGAAACAGCTGCCAATCCGTACACAACCGTTCTCGGTCCCCCTGAATTCGGAGAAAGAAGAATTAACTTTTCACAATCGTTTAATGGCCTGGGATGGATTGCTGGGCCTCTTGTAGGAGGCATGCTGATTTTTTCTGAAAACGTCAATACCAACAGGTTTGCTTCAATAGCTCTCCCGTATATGCTGATTGGGACGCTTGTTCTTATTGTTGCCCTCTTATTCTGGCGGATAAAATTTCCTGCGATAAAGGAAGAGGAGCATGAGAAGGAGGATGAATCAGCAGGCAGGCTAAGGGATCTTTTAAAGTACCCTCATTTTGTTCTTGCGGTCGTTGCCCAGTTCCTTTATGTTGCGGCACAGACAGGGGTAAACAGCTTTTTCATAAACTACGTAACTGAAGAAATACCCACATTGACCAACCAGCAGGCTGCACAGATACTCGGATTCGGAGGAATGGGACTATTCTGGCTAGGAAGGTTTACGGGCAGCACTGTTTTTATGAGGATAGTGCGTCCCAACAGGCTTCTTGCCTTCTATGCAATAGTAAATGTCGTAACGATGTCCCTTGTGGTGGCTGGATTGGGCTGGACTTCGGTGGTTTCCCTGTTCTCAACCTATTTCTTCATGTCTGTTATGTTCCCGACGATCTTTGCCCTCGGGATAAAAGGACTGGGTCCGCTTACCAAGAAGGGATCTTCGATCCTTGTGATGTCGATAGTGGGTGGGGCGCTTATTCCGGTACTTATGGGACGGATCGCTGATGTTTCCTCAATGGCGCTCGGATTTATAGTGCCGCTTGTCTGCTTTGCCTTTATCGTATATTACGGAATAAGCGGGTATAAGGTAAGGAAAGCAGTTATTTGAGGTCTAATGATCGTCTGCCAGATTTATTATATATTTTTTAATTTCGGCAAATTGCTCCCTGTTCATTCGTGCACCTATAATCTCAATTACTTTTCCTGCCATAAATGAGCCAATAATTCCGCATGTTTCCAGGTTGAGTCCCTTGCAAAGCCATACAGGAAATCCTGCAGCATAAAGGTCTCCCGCTCCCGTGGTATCATTGCATTTAACAGGTAAAGCACTTATTTTAATCATCTCCTCTCCCTTCCTGATCCATGAGCCTTCAGCCCCTAATTTCAGGATTACAACTTCACAAGCTTCTGAAAGGACAGGAAAAGCCTGATCCGGATCAAAGCCCGGTATAAGCCCTTGCTTCCTGTTCGTTTGCAAAATAGTATATCGACGTAGTTGTTTACTATATTTTTAAAGGAACCCAGATTTGATTCAACCACATTATAACTTGCCAGGTCAAGGACAACAAGCATCCCTATTCCCTTTGCAATCTGGCATGCAGCTTCAATCAGCGGAAAGTTGCTTATTAGATATCCTTCAAGGTAAAGGATATCATAACCGTCAAAGAGCATCGGATTAAGCTCTTCAGCCTCCAAGTTCCACGGCCGCGCCAAGATGAGTTGCAAATGTTCTTTCAGAATCAGGAGTAATAAGGGCAATTGCTGTTCCGGTGGCCGAATTTCTCCGGAACAGTAAAGTATTAACTCCGGCGCTTTTCATATCTCTTTCAAAAAAATCTCCGGTTTCATCTCTGCCAATCGAACCAATAAATCCGGTATCCGCTTCAAGCATCGCCAGCCCATGGATCGTATTGGCTGCTGATCCGCCTGATGACCATGTTCTGGTGAAATGATTTGTACCTTCATTTACCAGCCGCGATTTTTCGCTGTCAACAAGTTGCATGCTCCCTTTAGGAAGCTCAAAATTCCTCAGCAGCATTATCATCCTCAATAAGTGTCAGAATATCAACCAGGGCATTACCGATTCCCAGGATCCTTTTCATTTCAAAAAATTTCTTTAAAGATATTGCTTAATTCACTAAAAGCCCTTACTTTTGGCACGCTTAAATAAAGCAAATTAGAGTAGGAACAGATAAATTCCTCAGTAGCTCAGTTGGTTAGAGCAACGGACTGTTAATCCGTGGGTCGTAAGTTCGAGTCTTACCTGGGGAGCACCAAAGGAGATAATTTATTTTGGTTAGAGCAATCCCGAGGACTCGGGATTAATCCGTGGGTCGTAAGTTCGAGTCTTACCTGGGGAGCACCAACGGAGATAATTTATTTTGGTTAGAGCAATCCCGAGGACTCGGGATTAATCCGTGGGTCGTAAGTTCGAGTCTTACCTGGGGAGCACCAACGGAGATAATTTATTTTGGTTAGAGCAATCCCGAGGACTCGGGATTAATCCGTGGGTCGTAAGTTCGAGTCTTACCTGGGGAGCACCAACGGAGATAATTTATTTTGGTTAGAGCAATCCCGAGGACTCGGGATTAATCCGTGGGTCGTAAGTTCGAGTCTTACCTGGGGAGCACTAACGGAGATAATTATTTTATCTACTTTTTTTCGCTGCCGTATTTCTGGTTAGAAAGGACTTGTTGGATAACATTCTGGTTAGAGCAATCCCGAGGACTCGGGATTAATCCGTGGGTCGTAAGTTCGAGTCTTACCTGGGGAGCACCAACAGAAGATAATTATTTTTATCTACTTTTTTCGCTGCCGTGTTTTACGTATATATTCTTTTCTCAGAGCGATTTGATAAATTCTATGTTGGTCATTCCAATGACCCGGACAGGCGTTTAATTGAACACAATACTTCTCCCGAAATGAAATATACTTCAAAATTCAGGCCCTGGAAACTCCTGATATCAATTGAGATTTCAGAAAGACGGGGAGATGCCATGAGAGTTGAGCGGTTCTTAAAGGCCCAAAAAAGTATTGAGTTTCTTTGGAGGATAGTTAATGAAAAGAATAATAAGGAGTTTATTAAGGACTTATTGGATAACATTCTGGTTAGAGCAATCCCGAGGACTCGGGATTAATCCGTGGGTCGTAAGTTCGAGTCTTACCTGGGGAGCATAAAAAGAGCGGGAGTGAGAGCGGGAGCGAATAGCGCTCAGGCGGTTTCTTTTATTATGGGTACTCAAAATTTAAGCAAGAACTCCTAATTCAGGACTCTGAAATGATATCTGTAGATCAGATCATTTCTGAACTTAAGAGTAGACTGAATCAGTTGACCCTTATTAAAGCTTTTGAATCCCCCATTAGAAATATTAGTGAAGTAACAGAAATTGAATATGCTACCACCACGATCATGTGATCCTCAAAGATGAGATCTTTTGTGTGGGCTTAAAGAAGGAAATGCCGTCAGTATCAAAATATAGGAAAGATTCTAATCTTCATTCTGGCTTATATGTCGGAAATCAGATTTTAATAATAAAGATAAGTCCTTTCAGCAACCAGCTTGAATTTCCCTTCATCTATACTGCTAAATATCAGTAAAACATTGCCATGGTCATCAAACTCCAGATCCTGCACATCCCACGAAGTAGTACTGCTGGGTTTTTCAATATAGACCTTCTGAGTTGTTAAAAAACCCTTATCACTAAAAGTATTCACAAAAGTTTGAACTAACGTATCATCTTTAGTGAAGAATTTTGTTTCAATAACTTTCCCAGGCTCATTTAATCTAAAAACCTGGTAGCTGCCCTTTTGATTTTTGAAATTGAAATATTCCAACCTGGTATAATTGCCTTTCTCATCATATGTAATAACAAACCTCGATATAAGTGTGTCAACTATTGGTCTGTATACTTTCCCGCCGACAAAATATCCCTGACTGCCGTATTCCGGAATCACGTATTGAAAAGTACTATCCTTTAATTTAAATTCCCATCTTACATATTTGCCATTTTCAATTGTTAAAACTCTGCTGTTCCGGATTACGTTATTCTCATCCATAAGATCATATTTTGTCAGAGCACCCGTAATGTCAAAATAAGCTACAAGATTCTGTGTAGAACCGACACTATCAAGGTCTTTCCATGTTGCGGGATTCCCTTTGGTAATTTTACCATCCTTTTCGGTAGCCCAATAGTTCGTTTCCCTCAATTCCTTGATTTTACCGTTCAGAGTCTCAGGAAAATACATATAATCGGTTCCCATCCCAAGGATAGTCTTTTCAACAGGCTTTTTCTGAGTACAGCCCCAGGGGAGAATTATCGCCAGAATCCAGATAATTGTGATTTTTTTCATAGGAACACTTTATTGTTTAATAAATAGATAATCAGGTTAATCAAAGTTAAACTAAAAAAGAACTGAAGTCAAATTTATTTTAATAAAAACTCCCCATAGATGATTTCCGATTGCTTAGACTTTAATTCTTGCTTCCATAAATCCGCATTGGATATGCCAAATGAATCTTTGTTTGGAACAGCAATGGTTTAAATTTGAGACTTGAATAAGGGGAGTAATCTTTATTTTATTACTTTAGTCGGAACACTATTGAAAATTAAATCAACATTATATGATACAAGTTGAAAAACCTACGGAAGAGAAACTTCTAAAGCTTAACGTTAAATCATGGCCGATATGGGAAAAAAAGATTTCAGAATTCCCTTGGGAATATGATGAGACTGAAACTTGCTATATCCTTGAAGGCGAGGTGATTGTTACGCCCGAAAATGGTAGGCCGGTAAGTTTTGGCAAAGGAGATCTGGTTGTTTTCTCTAATGGCCTGAAATGCAAGTGGAAAATAATCAAAGCCGTCAGGAAACATTATAAATTTGGTTGAGAAATCCAATTATTGATTCACGTAGGGTCCTACCTGGGAGCCAGACAAAATCTGGTCCAAATGAACAATTATAATTAGATTATAGTTTATTATCTGATTATCGACAGTTTAAGTCACCTTATACATAAATCGGATAATTCAAATGAATCCGAAATCACATATCCCGGGCAATTTCTGGCGTGAACTGAAAAGACGCAGGGTTATCCATATGATAACTGTTTATGCGGCTGTGGCATTTGTGATACTTCAGCTTGTTGACATAGTGTCACAACCCCTGCATTTTCCAGAATGGACTCAAGGCTTTATAATTGTTTTGCTTTGCATTGGATTTATAATCTCCGTTTTCCTGTCCTGGGTATACGATATAACACCAGAAGGTGTCAAGAAAACAAAGCCAGTTAGCACAGTTAAGCATGTAGATCAGACAACTGCTCCTACTTCAAGAGGATGGAAGATTGCAGCCTACATTGCTGGTGCAATAATAGTGGCTCTGGTAGCATTTAATTTTATCAATAGGAGTAACCTTAATGCGGATATTTCAAAACTTGAAAAATCTATTGCTGTATTGCCATTTATAAATGACAGTCCGGTTGATAGTAATAAATATTTCATCAATGGCATAATGGAAGAGGTTCTTACTAATCTGCAAAAAATTAAAGATTTCAGAGTGCTTTCACGCACCTCTACCGACCAATACCAAAGGCCAGATAGACCGACTATTCCTGAAATTGCAAAAAACCTGGATGTGAGTTATGTAGTTGAAGGTAGCGGACAAAAAGTCGGGAAAAAATTTCGCTTGAGGGTACAATTAATAAGGGGAAAAGGGAAAGAAGCTCACCTGTGGGCTAATTCCTATGAACAGGAATTAAGGGAGACAAGCGATCTTTTCAGGATACAAGGTCAGATCGCACAAGCAATAGCAGCAGAATTAAAAGCAACTATTACCCCTGAAGAAAAACAACTAATTGAAAATAAATCCACTTTCAGTCTAACAGCATTAGATTTTTACCAGAAAGGAAGAGACGAACATAAAAAATATTGGCAGGAAGAATTCAATGATAAGTTATTAGATAATGCTGTTGCATATTATAAGTTGGCTTTGAAAAGTGATTCTACCTTTGCTCAGGCTTATTTGGGCTTAGCAAATGCACGTGCTGATTATTATTGGAGAGATATTGGTACAAAGTGGAAATTTTCAGAAGATGAAATGAAATTAGTAAAAGATTCAATTATGAGTCTTGTAGACAAAGCACTTTACTATAACAAAAATTTAGAAGAAGCATATCTCTGGAGGGGCTCGGCTTCTGAAAATAAAGATGTGGCTATAAAGGAATTTAGAAAAGCACTGGAAATCAATCCAAATTATAGTGATGCTTATGATGCTATATCAGACGTTTTTTTTGAATTTAAGAGGGAAAGTATTGAGGGTATTAAATATAAATTAAAAGCTATTGAGCTGGACAAAGGTCCTAATTTAGCACAACTACTTGCAAATTTGGGTAGTTGGTATGAGGTATTAGGATTCAATGAAAATGCTATTGATATTTATAATCAGCTTTTGCCATTAACAAATGATACTCTACAATACTATCAGAGCATGTCGGGTCCATATTACGGTCAGAGAAACTGGGAAGAAAGTATCAGATGGGCTGAGAAAATCCTTGTGAAAGACCCTAATCATCTTTGGGCACACGCTCAGTTAGCAAATATCTATCTTTATTTAGGAAATGATGACTCATCAAGTTATCATATTGAAAGATTTATTGAAATAAGTGAAAATAGATTAGATTATCTCTTATGGGGGGTAATACCCTGGGAAATATTTATTCTATTTAAACAAGGAGATAAAGAGCAAGCCAGTGCAATCCTGGAACCAGCTATTGATGTTTTGCTTAAAATGATTAAATCGGGTATATCTTCAGATTACTATCAATTAGCACAATTATTTTTACTGAAAGGAGAACAGGAAAAGGCGATTGAGTACTTGAAAAAAAATGATTTTATGACATTTAATAACAGATGGTACTTTGAGAATATGGAAATTAATCCCATTTATCAGAATATCAGATCTGATGAAAGATTCCGGAAGATTCTGAATTCAATGAAATCAAACTGGCAGAAAGAACACGAAAAGGTACGTGTCTGGCTGGAAGAAAATAATTTGCTAAAGATTTGAATTTGATATCCAAAACTGAATCCGAAAATTTATTACAATTATACCAGCCCTCGGAAATCAGCTCCGGGGTTCTGATTAATATTTAATGTTCTGACTATAATCAGGAAAGATGGACATAACACCTAAAGGGAGGAATTATTTATTAAATGAAGGATTAAAAAATTCATAAGGGATTCCTCGCTGGTGCTACTACTAATGACAACATTCCATCGTGATTGCACATTATAAGCGCACTTCGACCGAGGCCGTATTGATCCAAGATGTTTGCGAACGCCGCTTCCAGCGCTTGAATCATAGATAGCGGGCATTCCGGGGGCTGTTGAAACAGTCCTTTGTGAACCTTCGTGATAACCTTGCCAGTACTTTGTGGTATAAACATAAATTATTGAACCACAAAGGATCACAAAGTATCATACTAAGGAACACAACGTGGAAAATTATGTCTCATAAAAATCAACCTTTGTCAACAGCCCCTTATTCAAATATCACTCACTTCGTGGTTCATACTTCGTCAAAAAGGCCACTTCGTGGCCTGCTGAGATTTCGTGAACACAAAGTCAGCTTTTTTGATTTTCCTCCAATCTGGTGTCAAAACTGGTTTCTCAGTAGTTTATTTTCTGAGGTTCTGGCAATCTAAACAGGGAAAACAGGTCAGCGCTACTCCCGATTTAGAAATGTTCAGTCATTTCTGTGGCTCCGTCTACCATCCTGGCATCCGGAATATCAAAAGCTGGTTTCATTTTCCGCCTCTGAAAGAGGCCTTTGTCCTTTAACAGTCCCGGAACGGGACAAAGGGTGAATAACCCTCGGTGAAACCGGGGGTCTGGGTCTCCCCTTGTTTTGTAAGCTCTGAAGGAGCTTAATGTGAGGTTTGCGGGAGACACCGGTCTGACACGTACTTTTCGGTGGAGGGGGAAGAAGCGGCGATTCGCACCGGAATGCCCGGTATTGACAAAATGATGTTTGCGAATCGCCGCTTCTTCCCTTTTTACCTGAATGATTTGATGGAACAGCTGTCGAGGACTTTCTTTGAAATTACTTTGGTTACAATATTCTTGTTTTAAATATCAACGCCTTTCTTAATCGAAAAGATCAAAAGAGCATTGATGATTATTGTCGATGAAAGAGGTGTTCGTTTAACAAAAATAATCTTTATCATTACCGGAATCGGATTGTTAACAGGTCTTTTTTTATCAGATGGTGTTTTTGCAATGTCAGGTTATACCAATACGCGGTTTGTAGCAATTTCATGGTTTATTTGTCCCACCACTTCTTTCACAAATGAACAATTTTACTTGGAAGATAGTTTATAGTCTGATTAACGACGGTTTAAGTTTTCTTATACAAAAATCGGATAAGTCATATGCCAAAGAAATCCGATATCCCCGGCAACTTCTGGCGTGAACTGAAAAGACGCAGGGTTATCCATGTTGTAACTGTCTATTCTGCCGTAGCATTTGTAATTCTCCAGCTTGTTGACATGGTTGGGGAGCCATTAAAACTTCCCGACTGGACGGGGGCTTTTGTCATAGTTTTGCTTTGCATAGGATTTATAATCTCTGTTTTCCTGTCATGGGTTTATACTGTCTGGGCTTTTGTCATAGTTTTGCTTTGCATAGGATTTATAATCTCTGTTTTCCTGTCATGGGTTTATGATCTAACACCAACTGGTGTTAAGAAAACAAAACCAGTCAGCCAGCTTAGAAGTGTTGATCATGCAACAAATGAAACTTCAGGCGGATGGAAGGTTGCGACATATGTTAGTGGAGTTATAATAGTTTCATTGGTAGGATTTAACTTCATAAGTAGAAGAAACCTTCATGCAGATATATCTAAACTTGAAAAATCAATTGCTGTTCTTCCCTTCCGGAATGACAGTCCAGACACTACAAATGCTTACTTCTTAAATAACATTATGGAGAGAATCACAACTAATCTTCAAATGATAAAGGAACTCAGGGTAATTGGACGTACTTCAGT
Organism: uncultured Bacteroidales bacterium; assembly: GCA_963849615.1. Lineage (GTDB taxonomy): Bacteria > Bacteroidota > Bacteroidia > Bacteroidales > VadinHA17 > LD21. The sequence goes on along the minus strand of CAWKIC010000010.1, from coordinate 8,313 downwards.
TGAGCAATATCGGAATAACAGGACTAAATCTAATCCTGAAATTGCCAGGGAACTGGGTGTGAGTTATGTCATTGAAGGAAGCGGTCAGAGGTACGGAAATTCATTCAGTTTAGTTGTACAACTAATCAAAGCAAAAGGTAAAGAGACCCATCTTTGGGCAAAAACCTATAGAGAAAGAGACCATCTGCCTGATCAGGAAATAAAAGAGGTTAATGATTACATCAGGGTACAGAATGAGATTGCCCTGATAGTAGCAACGGAATTAAAAGCAGTAATTACCCCGGAAGAAAAGCAACTTATAGAGAAGACACCTACAACAAGTCTAACAGCTGACGACTTTTACCAGAGAGGGAGAGAAGAATTAATAAAATATAACAATTATGGTAAACAAAACAAGGAGACACTTAATAGAGCTTATGTTCTGTTTAAAGAAGCTTTAAAATATGATTCTACATTCGCCCAGGCATATACCGGGTTGGCCTGGGTATACTTGTACAAGCATTACTGGAAAACTATGTTCACGGAAAATTTTCTGGATTCTGTTCTGGTCCTGGCAAATAAAGCGCTGTCGTTTGACAATCAATTGTCAGAGGCATACCTTTTCAGGGGACAATATTATAACCAGATCCGCAAATATGAAGAAGCTATAAAAGAGTTTGATAAAGCCATACAATTTAATCCAAAGCTTAGAGTTTGATAAAGCCATACAATTAATCCAATGACTGGATTGCATATTTCTGGAAAGGTGCTTTGTATAGAGATTTTGACTTTGTCATTTCCATTGAAAACTATCAAAAAGCTATATTACTAAATCGGGACTCTCAATTACCCGGTTTATTGAGAGGTATTGCTTATGTATATGATGAAGCCGGATTCAGGGATAAAGCTGAATACAGTAATAATGAGGCAATTAAACTGGATGGGGATTCTTTGGGATATTACGGGTACTCATCCTTTAGTGAAGAAACACATGGCAACTTTGCAAAAGCCCTTTACCTGTATAAAAGAATCTATGCATTGGATACAACAAATATTGGGGTCTTGTGGAATATAGGAAACGTTTATGTGTTCCTTGAAATGTATGATGAAGCTTTGGTATGGTTTAAGAAATTCATCAAACATTCAGACTATATAGGATATGGTTCAATAATAGGTTATAACCGCATTGGTTTAGCCTACTGGAAGAAAGGACATAAAGAAGAGGCAATGTATTATTTTGATAAATTCCTCAACTATCTTACCATGATGAATGAATTGGGGCGGTCTGTACAGGGTCCTTTTGAAAATGCTTCTGACCTGGCTTCCATGTACGCATTTCTTGGAGAGAAAAAAGAGAAAGTCTATGAAAAACTCAGGCTGGCAGGCAAAAGTCCAATGTGGAATTTGTATATGGTCATGTATGTGAATAACGATCCTTTAATTGACAGTTACAGGGATGATCCTGTCTTTAAGCAATTCGTCAGGGATGTTGAGGCAAAATACCAGGCAGAGCATGAAAGGGTAGGGAAATGGCTTGCAGAAAAGGGGGAATTATAATGCTACCCTCCTTTCTACTCCTAAAAGCTATAAATCCTGATTTTTTCAGACTTTGCAATCTCCGGGTGCAAATGAACAATTGTAATCAGATTATAGTTTATTATCTGATTATTGACAGTTTAAGTCACCTTATACATAAATCGGATAAATCATCGAATGGCTCAGAAATCCGATATCCCCGGGAATTTCTGGCGTGAACTGAAAAGACGCAGGGTTATCCATGTTGTAACTGTCTATTCTGCCGTAGCATTTGTAATTCTCCAGCTTGTTGACCTTGTTGGGGAGCCATTAAAACTTCCCGACTGGACTGGGGCTTTTGTCATAGTTTTGCTTTGCATAGGATTTATAATCTCCGTTTTCCTGTCATGGGTTTACGATATAACACCTTCAGGGGTTAAAAAAACCAAACCGGTCAGTGCACTTAAACATACTGATCAGACAACCATATCAACCTCACGTGGATGGAAGATCGCTACATATGTCAGCGTTGCATTAATAATTACATTGTTAGCCTTTAACTTCATTAACAAAAGAAACCTTAATTCTGACCTTTCAAAACTTGAAAAATCAATCGCCGTATTGCCATTTATAAATGACAGTCCAGGTGATCAACGACCTACTTTATCAATGGGTTAATGGATGAGATTCTTAGTAATCTACAAAAAATTGGAGCAAAATAATCGAGCAAGGTTCCTTCACGAACATCAACAGAGCAATACCGGGGTATAAACAAACCAACTATTCCGGAAATAGCAAAGAACCTGGACGTGAACTTCATTGTTGAAGGAAGCGGACAAAAATATGGAAATTTTTACGAATAAGAGTGCAGCTAATAGAAGGTAAGACTGATAAACACCTGTGGGTAAATTCCTATGAACGGGAAATACGGGAGACTAACGATATTTATGGCATACAAAGCCAGATTGCACAAGCAATAGCAGCTGAATTAAAAGCAACAATTACTCCTGAAGAAAAACAACTCATTGAAAAAACGTCCACGATCAGCCTTACAGCATTAGATTTTTACCAGAAAGGAAGAGACGAACATAAAAAATATACGCAGGAAGATTTAAATTATAAGTTATTAGATAATGCTGTTGCATATTATAAATTGGCTTTGAAAAGTGATTCTACCTTTGCTCAGGCTTATTTGGGCTTAGCAAAAGCACGTTTTAATTATTATTGGAGAGATATTGGTACAAAGTGGAAATTTTCAGAAGATGAAATTAAATTAGTAAAAGATTCAATTATGAGTCTTGTAGACAAAGCACTTTACTATAACAAAAATTTAGAAGAAGCATATCTCTGGAAGGGATCGACTTCTGAAAATAAAGATCTGGCAATAAAAGAATTTGCAAAGGCACTTGAAATCAATCCAAATTATAGTGATGCTTATGATGCTGTATCAGACGTTTATTTTGAATTTAAGAAGGAAAGTATTGAGGGGATTAAGTATAAATTAAAAGCTATTGAGCTGGAAAAAGGTCCTAATTTAGCATATTTATTAGCAAGTTTAGGTCAGTGGTATGAGATATTAGGATTCAATGAAAATGCTATTGATATTTATAACCAGCTTTTACCATTAACAAATGATACTCTGCAATACTATAAGAGCATGTCGGGTCCATATTACGTTCAGAGAAACTGGGAAGAAAGTATCAGATGGGCTAAAAAAATCCTTGTGAAAGACCCTAATCATCTTTGGGCACACGCTCAGTTAGCAACTATCTATTTTTATTTAGGAAATGATGACTCATCAAGTTATCATATTGAAAGATTTATTGAAATAAGTGAAAATAGATTAGATTATCTCTTATGGGGGGTAATACCCCTGGGAAATATTTATTCTATTTAAACATGGAGATAAAGAGCAAGCCAGTGCGATACTGGAACCAGCTACTGATGTTTTGCTTAAAATGATTAAATCGGGTTTATCTTCAGATTACCATCAATTAGCACAATTATTTTTACTGAAAGGAGAACAGGAAAAGGCTATTGAGTACTTGAAAAAAAATGATTTTATGACATTTAATAACAGATGGTACATTGAGAGTATGGAAATTAATCCCATTTATCAGAATATCAGATCTGATGAAAGATTCCAGAAGATTCTGAATTCAATGAAATCAAACTGGCAGAAAGAACACGAAAAGGTACGTGTCTGGCTGGAAGAAAATAATTTGTTAAAGATATGAAATTGACATCCTAAACTGAATCCGAAAATTTATTACAATTATACCAGCCCTCAGATCAGCTCCAGGAGATTTTTACCGCTTGTTCGAGCGTCCGGCTTGAGTATTGATTGGTAAGGTATCCATAAACCAATATTTTCAACATGAACCGGGGATGATAACTCGAACATCCTCCTCCTTTTTATACTTCTTTAAAAGCACATCAAGATCAATACCGTCAATGACTTGATTTACAGCTCGTACTGGATGGTTCACAGGGATCATCTCTTCCAGTGATGGTGGAAGAAGTAAAATTTGGTTGGGACTATGTCTTTTTAGAGGGTGGGCAGGCAAACCGGAAAAGGTGCGAACCTCGCCCTGCCCTTTTGAAACACCCTCATTAACGCTCGGGCCCAAATTCTGATCGCTCGGCCCTGTTTTACCCACCGTAGCTTCAGCGAAAATGGGCCATCAGGGCAATTGAGTGTGAGTGTGAGAGCGGGAGTGGGGAAAAAGAACGAGAGTGCTCGCTCTCGCTCTCACTCTCGCTCTTTTTCAGTACCCGGAGCCGGGATCGAACCGGCACAGCATTGCTGCCACTGGTGTTTGAGACCAGCGCGTCTACCAATTCCGCCATCCGGGCATTAAATTGTCTTGCAGTCTTGCGGTCGATGCAGTCTGGATCCTGCAGAATCTTGCAGTCTGTTAGTCCCGCAGTTGCGAAAATAGAAAAACTTTTATCTTTATACTTCTTCGTCCTTTTACTTTTGTCTTTTATCTTTTATCTTCAGATCCAGAATTTCAACTTTCCTGAACTCAACCGGATGACTCTCAGCCTGCAGACAGATATAACCCTGCTTCAGAAGAGTGCCTTCAGGCAGCCGGAAATCCTTCAGGAATGGCATTGCCGCCAACCTGGGGATGCATATAGGTCAGAACAGTATCGCCTTCAAGAATATGATGAATGACACTGTCACCCAGAACAACAAATTCTGCAGTCACCCATACATCTCCGTTATAAGTCTTTGATGTGGATTCCGTACAATGCTGTGTAATCAAGCTGTCCGTTCATTTCAATATTTGTGCCGGGTGTACAGACATTTGAAGTATGCCTTTCAGATGTCCCGTCTCCGCCAAGAAACTGACCCTCAATGGAAACAGGAAAATCCTGGTTTAGTCCCATCGAGGCTGCAGACTGTGAATGAAGCATCACCCCGCTGTTCCTGTAACCCCATGACGGACCTCCGGGAGTCTGCTCCCCGATAAAACGGTATTCAACCCTGAGCTTGTAATATGAAAAGGGTGTTTTGTAGAATATGTGCCCGAATTCGCCATTGAATTTGTCATACTCATCATAACATGACCTCTCAGCAAACCGTGTTCAACCCTGAAGGTGTTCTTGTAGTTGTTGTTAAGCTCATATCCTGAGATCTTAATGTCCCAACCCTCAAGATCCTTGCCATTGAACAGACTGACCCATTGCTTCTTTGTTCTATTGGCTGTTGAAGTGCAGGACGAAAGGTCAGAAAGTGCAAAACAAGCAAGAAAAATTGTATTTTTCATATATTTAATGTTATATAATATGAGTATGAGATTTAATACCATCTGGTGAGCTTCTGCACGTGAGTACTCAAATCTCGAGATGAGAGTTGGTCTCCGAGTCTTGAGCTGCTGGCCTCTGCGCCCTTTGCTCCCTTCATCCGTTCAGCCTTATCACCTCTGTGCCTGTGCCTTTAACCCTCTCACCACCATCTCCCTTACTGCAATCTCAATCCCCTCGGCATCAAATCCGCACTCCCTGTAAAGCTCATCCTGAGTGCCATGTTCGACAAAATAATCAGGGATCCCAAGCCGTCTCACTTCAGCGACTGTAACCATTATCGCTCATGAATTCAATAACTGCACTTCCGAATCCTCCGCTGAGGACTCCATCCTCAATAGTAATTATATACCTGAAATTTTTAAAGACCTTATGGAGCATTTCTTTATCAAGCGGAGCCACAAACCTCATATCATAATGGGCAATTGAGATATTCTCTGAATGAAAGCTTTCCAGCGCTGAAGCTGCAGTATTTCCGGCTGGACCAATTGTCAGAAGCGCCAGGTCAGTTCCTTCACTTATTACCCGTGCCTTTGCCTATCTCTATCTCCACAAAAGGCTTTTCCAGTCACTATAGAAACCTCGTCCCCGGGATAGCGGATTGAGAATGGAAAATTTTTTTTTCTCAAGCTGGGCTGTATACAGAAGATTCCTTAGTTCAATTTCGTCCATTGGAGCGGAGACAACCATATTGGGAATGCTCGCATAAAGGCAAGGTCAAAAAATCCATGATGTGTTGCACCATCAGAGCCGACAAGTCCACCGCGGTCGACACAGAAAATAACATGAAGATTCTGTAATGCGACATCGTGTATTATCTGGTCATATGCTCTCTGGAGGAATGATGAATAGATACTGCAGAAAGGTATTATTCCCTGGGTTGCAAGACCGGCAGAAAAGGTCACAGCATGCTGTTCAGCAATTCCAACATCATAGGTCCTTGAAGGTAACTCATTCATCATTATGGAAAGGGAACTTCCTGTAGGCATTGCAGGAGTGATGGCAGTTATCTTATCATTCATCCTGGCAAGTTCAAGAATTGTCATTCCAAACACTTCCTGCCAGTGGTATTCTGTCATCACTGGATTCTCAATAATCTCACCGGTTTTCTTATCAAACTTACCTGGTGCATGAAAAGTAGTCTGATTCTCTTCAGCCTGTTTAAATCCTTTGCCTTTAACTGTGAGGCAATGCAGCAGCTTTGGTCCGGGTATTCTTTTAAGATCCTCAAGCACTTTGATAAGGTGAAGGATATCGTGTCCATCAATAGGTCCGAAATATCTGAAGTTCAAACCTTCAAACAGATTGCTCCTGTCGAGGATAGTACTTTTTAATCCGGCTTCAATCTGGCCTGCAAGGGTTCTGGCATTGGGGCTGTGTTTACCGAAAATCCCGAGCATCTTCCAGATCCTGTCCTTGAACCTGTTATATGTCTTGCTTGTTGGATATCAAGAAGATATTCCTTAAGGGCTCCGACGTTGGGATCAATGGCTATATTATTATCATTGAGGATCACAATTATATCTGACTTTCCGATACCTGCATTATTAAGACCTTCGAAAGCCTGACCGGCTGTCATGGCACCGTCGCCGATAACTGCAACCACATGCCTCTTTTCACCCTTGAGCTGTGCAGCCAGAGCCATCCCGAGAGCTGCTGAGATGGATGTGGATGAGTGTCCTGTACCAAAGGCGTCAAACTCACTCTCAGCCATTTTTGGGAATCCGCTTATCCCTTTGTATCTCCTGTTTGTTGAGAAAATATCCCGTCTTCCTGTAAGGATCTTATGCCCGTAAGCCTGATGTCCTACATCCCAGATTATCTTGTCATATGGTGTATTAAATACATAGTGAAGAGCAACAGTCAGCTCAACAACTCCCAGACTGGCTCCGAAATGACCGGGATTGTTGCAAACCTCATCTATAATGAACTGACGAAGTTCCGCACTGACCTGTATCAGGTCAGAGGGTTCAAGTTTCCTCAGATCTTCAGGTGATGATATTTTAGAGAGAAGAGTCTCTGCTTGCTCCATTTGACTTGTAAAAAATCATGCAAATATAGCAATTATTTTTCCCCGGTGTTTGGGGGAGCTTATACGCAATTTTCTTATTTTTGTTTACTGGCTGTTCCTGAAATTAATTTTTAATTTCAATTGTATAATATCCTATTAATTCAGATTATGAAAAAGTCATTTAGCCTTTGTGTAATTGTTGTATTATAGCAATCGTAATTTCATGTGTTCCTTTTAAGAAATAAGAGGCCTACAGGAAACCAGCAAGCAATTTATGAATGAAAGAGATGCTTTCAAAGCAGACAATATAGGTCTCGCGGGAAGAACAGGGAGCTTGAGGCCAAAATGGCCTCACTTGAAACGAAACAGGAAAGGTGAAGGAGGAGCTCTCGCTTGCAAGGTGGCGCGAACAAAGCGGTTGAAGAACGAATAAGCTCTCAGAAATGAATACCGAACTTCAGAATGCACAGGAAGAACTCATAAAAGGAAATGTAAGGAGACACAGAGCTTCTGGCCGAGCTCAGGCAGCACAGGAAAACCTTCAGAAGAAAGAAGATCTTCTACGCAGCTTGCAGTCGATGACCAAAAAAGACCTCACTCGATGAGCTGACCTTTGAACTGGAAAAAAGAAATGCCAGACTGGCCGAACTGGAAAAGATACTCGATGCCCAGAAAAGATCGTTCAGGATCTTAAGAATAAAGTATCTGAAGCACTGCTGGGTTTTGAAAACAACGGGCTTACTGTGACGCAGAAAGATGGGAAAGTTTATATCTCACTCGATGAGAAGCTCTGTTTAAGTCAGCCAGCTGGGATATTGATGCCAACGGAAGGAATGCACTTAAAAAGCTTGCATCCGTGCTCGAGAAAAATCCGATATCCAGGTCACCATCGAAGGACATACCGATAATGTTCCATATAACCCCGGGAACAGTCAGCTGAAAGATAACTGGGACCTTAGCGTTCGAAAAGGGCAACGACTGTTGTAAGGACTTTG
>CAWKIC010000009.1:0-40404 GCA_963849615.1 uncultured Bacteroidales bacterium | reverse complement strand
CAGGGGGCGACAGTATAAGAATTGAAAAGGCTGACGCTGTTACAATTTTCCTTACGGCAGCAACTGACTATTCCGGTGATGATCCTGCGTTATTGACTGCCGGCAGGATGGATGCAGTCATCAGCCACTCATATCCAGATATTAAAAATGAGCATATCGCCGACTACCAGTCATTCTTCAGACGGGTCACAATCGATCTTGGCAGCAGCGACGGTAACTACTTTACCACCGATGCCCGGATCACAGCCATGCAGAATGGTTATACCGACATGGATCTTGTTGAACTATATTATCAGTTTGGCAGGTATCTGCTTATAAGCAGCTCCCGTCCCGGGGACCTCCCGGCCAACCTTCAGGGCATCTGGGCCGATGGCCTGCAGCCTCCCTGGAGCGCGGACTATCACATAAATATCAATATTCAGATGAATTACTGGCCATCTGAAATTACTAACCTTGGTGAACTCCAATTGCCGTTCGTTGACTTCATAGATGCCATGAGACCCATTGCCAGACGTACAGCCAGGGAGGTTTATGGACTTAAGGGGATCGTTGCACATTATACCACTGATGTTTGGCATTACACTGAACCCATGGGAGCCATTGGATATGGAATGTGGCCAATGGGAATAGCCTGGAGCTGCCAGAACATCTGGGACCATTATCAGTTTGGCGGGGATCTGGATTACCTGAGGAATAAGGCATACCCGATAATGAGGGAGGCTGCAGAATTCTGTGTCGGCTGGCTCGTACTGAATCCTGAAACCGGGTATCTTGTTTCAGGGCCGTCAATCTCTCCGGAAAACAGTTTTAAAATCCCCGGAGGGCAGGGAAATGCAAGCATGGTAATGGGACCTACCATGGACCACATGATCATAACCGATCTTCTGCAAAATACAATTAAAGCCAGTATTGTACTTGATACCGATAAGGCATTCCGGAAAAAGATGGAGAAAACTCTTGAGAAGCTGACTCCTGTTAAAATCGGTTCTGATGGCCGGATAATGGAATGGTCGGAGGAATTTGAAGAACCCGAACCGGGCCATCGACATATATCTCATCTTTATGGGCTCCATCCCGGTAACCAGATTACCGCGCAGAAAAATCCCGGCTTATTTCAGGCAGCGAGTAAAACTATTGAGTACCGGCTTGCAAACGGTGGCGGCCATACCGGATGGAGCAGAGCATGGATCATAAATTTTTATGCCAGGCTGAAAGATGCCGAAAAAGCCTGGGAAAGCGTGCAACTGCTTCTGACAAAATCTACCTTAAACAATCTCTTTGATACTCACCCTCCATTCCAGATAGATGGGAATTTCGGAGGGACCGCCGGAATTACCGAAATGCTTCTTCAGAGCCATGCAGGGGAAGTCGAGCTGCTGCCTGCCCTTCCTTCAGAGTGGCAAAAGGGACAAATACATGGACTTATGGCCAGGGGAGGATTTGAGGTTGACATTGACTGGGAAAAAGGCATCCTGAAACAGGCAACAATCAGATCAAAGCTCGGAAATCCGATCAGGCTGAGCTATAAGGGAAAAGTAACGGAGATGAAGGAAACAGAAAAAGGGAAATCCTATTCTTTCACCGAAGGATCATCAGGATTGGTTCCACTTCCTTAAACGTTGTCGAAAAATCCTTTTTAAAGTTAAACCTTGTGAACATTTATGTTGAACTTTGTGATCCTTGTGGTTAATATTTTCAAAATTAACTGATAACTTTATCTTCATCACCTGCAGATTATTTATTACTCTTATAACTTCTTTATCCAACATGAATAAGGCTATCCTCCTCGTCATTTCTCTCTTTTTACTTCAATTTTGCAGTCAGGACAATACCTCTGATTTTGTGCCGGTCCAACTTAAATGCAACAACCAGATAAATCCAGCCGGAACAGGAAATAATCCTGTATTCAGCTGGATAATTCCTTCCAACACCGGTATTGCCGGGCAATCGGCTTATCAGCTGGTTCTCGGTTCCAGTGAACAAAACCTGAAATCAGAAGATGCTATGCTTATGGAATCCTGGCAAAGTATCATCCTCTTCCTCCAGCTGGATCCCTTACTCCGGAAATGATCTGAGATCAGGTACAAAATATTTCTGGAAAGTGAGGATCTGGGACAACAATGACAGACCCTCAGGATGGAGTGAGGTTTCATCTTTTATAACAGGCTTGATTAGTGAAGGAGACTGGAATGGAGCAAAATGGATTGGCTATGAAGAGATCCCTGATTCCCTCCTGCTTGTCCCGGGTGTTCACGGGAACGGTAATAACCTTGGCGAAGTTGCAAAAAAGCGCACTGTCGTTCCTTACTTCCGGAAAGAATTTGCTGTTAAGAAAAAGATCCGCCAGGCTTATGTTTTTGCAAGTGGCCTTGGTCAATACGAACTTTATGTAAACGGAGACAGGATCGGCGACCGGTTTCTTTCACCAGGCTGGACAAACTATCAGAAAACATGTTATTATAACACATTTGATATTACCGGATACCTTAAAAAAGGTAAAAATTCGATCGGCACCCTGGTAGGAAACGGCTTTTACAACATAAACAGGGAAAGGTACAGGAAGCTGGTAATTGCGGGCGGAGCTCCAAAGATGATCCTGAAACTCCTGATACGTTACACCGATGGCACAGAGGAAACAATACTAAGTGACGAATCATGGAAAACCTCCCCCTCTCCGGTCACTTTTACAAGCATATACGGCGGTGAAGATTATGACGCCAGGCTTGAACAGATTGGCTGGTGTACACCCGGTTTCGACGACGCCGGATGGAAACCGGCACTCCCTGTCCGGGAACCGGGAGGGGTTTTAAAGCCTGAAACTGATTTCCCGCTGATGACGATGCAGGTCTTCGAGCCTCAGACTATCAGTCGGATAAACGATTCACAATATCTCTATGATTACCGGCAGAATGCTTCGGGAATTATTAAGCTGAAGGTCACCGGGAAAAAGGGACAGGAAGTTCGCCTTATCCCCGGGGAGCTTATCGACGATGATTCTCTTGTAACGCAGAGGGCTACAGGATCTCCATATTACTTTTCCTACACTCTGAAAGGGGAAGAGGAAGAAATTTGGATCCCCCGTTTTACATATTACGGTTTCAGATACATTCAGCTTGAGGGGGCAGTCCCTGTCCTCATGCCTAATCCCCTGAATCTGCCCGAGATCTCTGAACTGCAGTTTCTTCATACAAGGAATTCTTCGCCCGTCGTAGGCAGCTTCACATGCTCAAATACCCTTTTTAATGAAGTCTATGAGCTTATCAACTGGTCAATAAAAAGCAATCTTGCGAGCGTAGCGACTGACTGTCCTCACAGGGAAAAGCTTGGCTGGCTCGAACAAACCCATCTGATGGGAAATTCAATAAAGTATATTTACGACATCCACAATCTTTACGATAAGATCATAGATGATATGATCGAAGCTCAGCTCGGGAACGGACTGGTTCCCGATATAGCTCCCGAATACGTTCCATTTCTCGCTGGATTCCGCGACTCGCCCGAGTGGGGAAGCGCCTGCATAATCCTTCCCTGGGATATGTACGAGTGGTACGGCGATATTACCGCTGTCAGGAAAGCCTACCCTATGATGAAGAGTTACCTTGGTTATCTCGAAAGCATGTCGGACAATTACATCCTCTCGCACGGGCTTGGAGACTGGTATGATCTTGGGCCGGAATTCCCCGGAGAGGCCCAGCTTACACCTAAGGCGGTTACTGCAACATCAATTTTTTTCTATGATGCCAGGCTTTTGGCAGAAATGGCTGCCTTAACCGGGAATGATCAGGATGCAGCCGGATTTAAAATTCTGGCTGAAAAAATAAGATCTGCATTTAACCGGAAGTTTTTTAATGCCGGCACCAATGTCTATTCCACCGGAAGCCAGACAGCATATTCAATGCCCCTGTTTTTCGGGATGGCAGACGACACGGTAAAAAAGGATGTGGTCTCCAATCTGGTTAAATCCATAATTAAGAATAACAAAGCCCTCACTGCAGGCGATATCGGATACCGTTACCTACTGAGAGTACTCGAGCAGGAAGGATATTCACAGCTTATCTTTGATATGAACTCCAGAAATGATGTTCCCGGCTATGGATATCAGCTTTCGAAAGGCGCTACGTCACTCACGGAATCGTGGGCAGGATTGCGTGATGTTTCCAATAATCACATGATGCTCGGACATCTTATGGAATGGTTCTTCAGCGGAGTTGGCGGAATCCGCCAGGCAGGGTCAAAAGGATATAAACACATTCTTATTTCTCCCGAAGTAGTGGGAGACATCCATTGGGCTGAAACTTCATACCAGTCTGTCCATGGCGTCATTTCAAGTTCCTGGCAGATAAATGATAAAAATTTTATTTTGACTGTCAGGATACCTGCAAACTGTACGGCATCAGTTGATTTACCAGGGAATGATCCTGAAAAAATCACCGTTAACGGGGCCCCTCTGAAATCGTCCGGTTTTGTTGAATCATATGATGTCGGGGCCAAAACTTTATGTGTGGTACGTCCCGGAGAGTATACGTTCGAAATTAACTTATAATTGGAGGAACATCGTATGATAAAAGTCTTTCTACAGTTTTTTGCAATTTTCCTGTTATCTGTTTATCCATCTCCCCAAAATACACTCAACATTGAGATTACCAATCTGCGCAATGATAAAGGACTTATTATGTTGCAACTGTTTAATGAAAGCGAGGTTGTTATCAGGCAGGAGATGGGAACCATTAAGGAGAAAAAGTGCAATATAGTTTTTAAAGAACTTAATGCCGGCAGGTATGGGATCCGTTTTTTTCATGATGAAAATATGAATGGCACCCTTGAAACTAATAAAATGGGCATTCCAACGGAAGGATACGGATTTTCAAACGACGCATATGGGATGTTTGGACCCAAACCTTTTAAGGATTGGCTTTTTGAATTAAAAGGAGATGAAAGAATAGTGCTTAAGACCAAATATTGATACTGATGACACCTTACTACAACCAGCCGATCGATGATATCCTTACCAGTTTTAAAACTGCTGAAACTACAGGACTGACAACAGAAGAAGTTGGACGGAGACTTGAGGAATATGGCTATAACCAGCTTGAATCAAAACACAGGAAACGCTTCCTTCAGATGTTCATTGCCCAGTTTAAAAGCTTCATGATCATTATCCTTCTTATTGCTGCTGTTATTTCGGGAGTAGTTGGTATAATGAATGATGAGGGATTGCTTGACACCTTTGTTATTCTTGGCATTCTTATACTTAATGCATTTGTCGGGGCGTTTCAGGAACGCAAGGCGGAATCTTCACTTGAGGCACTTAAAAGCCTTGCAGCACCCGATACCAAAGTATTAAGAGACGGAGCCATTTTACAGGTTCCTACAAGAGAACTGGTCCCGGGAGATATCGTTATTCTAGAAACAGGTGCCGTGATCCCGGCCGATCTGCGATTAAACGAAGCTATCAATCTGAAAATTCAGGAATCCTCCCTGACGGGAGAATCTGTACCTGTGGATAAAAAGACTGAGGCTCTGACCGGCAATGATATTGCACTGGGAGACAGGATAAATATGGCCTTTTCAACAGGTATGGTAACCTACGGACGGGGGCGTGGCATAGTTGTGACGACAGGCATGAAGACCGAAGTTGGTAAGATTGCTGACATGCTGCAGCAAACGACTGATACCGAAACCCCGATGAGCCGGCGCCTTGAACAGTTGGGCAGGGTCCTTGGAATTGCAGCCCTGATCATATGTGCATTAATTTTTATTGTAGGCATCCTTTATGGCAATTCTGTATTGAGCATGTTCATGACCGCTGTAAGCCTTGCCGTAGCAGCCATCCCGGAGGGTCTTCCTGCCGTATCAACTGTTGTCCTGGCAATTGGTGTTCAGCGTATGGTAAAAAGAAATGCCATAATCAGGACTCTTCCCTCGGTTGAGACTCTTGGAAGTGCAACTGTAATCTGCTCTGATAAGACAGGTACCCTTACGCAAAACAAAATGACGGTGGTCGAAGCCTACGTCAATCATAAAAGAGATGTTATAAACAGGGCTGCTCCCGCAACAGTACTTAATGAAGAGGAGCACAGGCTTCTGTCAATAGCTGTTTTATGCGCTGATGCCCGGATGACGGTCAATGAAAACGGCAAGATTGAATTCTCAGGTGACCCTACTGAAACAGCCCTTCTTGATTTCGGTATTTTATACGGGATGCAAAAGGACGAAGTCGAAAAGAAATTTCCAAGGGTTGCCGAAATTCCGTTCGACTCAGAAAGGAAACGGATGACAACGGTAAACAGGATGTCTGAAAGACGCACAAGGATTAATGTAAAAGGCGGACTCGACGAAGTGTTGAGCGTGTGCGATAATATTATCATTGATGGAGAGATACGGCCGATTACTTCAAACGATGCTGAAATGATCCGTACCGCCAACGAAACCATGGCCAACTCCGCATTACGCGTCCTGGCAATGGCCTACCGCGACCTGCCTGAAGCACCACGGAATGTTAATATCGGGGAACTTGAAAACAATCTGATCTTTATCGGTTTGCTGGGAATGATCGACCCTGCCCGACCTGAGGTTGTAGAAGCAGTTGCCAGATGCAACACGGCAGGTATCCGACCTGTAATGATCACCGGCGACCATAAGAGTACAGCCATGGCCATCGCATTGGAGGTCGGTATCTATAAGGAGGGAGATCTGGTAATAACGGGCCCCGAACTTGAAAAACTCGATGAAACAGAGTTCGGCGAGAATGTGGCCAGATACTCTGTTTACGCGAGGGTTGCACCTGAACATAAGGTCAGAATAGTAAAAGCCTGGCAGAAACATAATGAAGTTGTGGCAATGACGGGCGACGGAGTCAATGACGCGCCGGCCCTGAAACAGGCCGACATAGGAGCTGCAATGGGGATTGTCGGGACTGATGTAGCCAAAGGGGCTGCCGATATGGTGCTCACCGACGACAATTTCGCAACCATAGTCTCCGCTGTGGAGGAAGGGAGAAGGATCTATGATAACATCCTTAAGGTTATTCAGTTCCTCCTTTCAACCAACATTGGTGAAATATTCCTGATCCTTGTCACTTCGGTATTCAACCTTGGCTCACCCCTGTTACCTATCCATATTCTCTGGGTTAACCTTGTGACTGACAGTCTTCCTGCCCTGGCACTAAGTGTTGATCCCGCAGAAAAGGATATCATGAAACGGAAACCACGTAATTCAAAAAGAGGATTTTTAACCAGAGGGATGATCTGGAGGGTTATGTACCAGGGTATAATGATTGGTGGACTTCCCCTGGCTGCCTATATTATCGGTCTAAGGGATGGTGGTGAATCGCTCGGTCAGACTATGGCTTTTACCACCCTGATTTTCGCGCAGCTGATGCATGTACGTAACCTGCATTCCAATACCCGGTCATCGCTTGCAATAAGTCCGTTCAGGAACAAACCTCTTATAGCCGCTATTTTTGCATCTGCAGCACTGGCACTTGTTGTCCTTCTTATTCCTCAGGTACGTGATGCCTTCAGCCTTACTACAATGGATGGAGAACATTGGATTGCAGTCGGGGTCATGTCACTTATACCTATCGTGGTGGTTGATCTGTTCAAATTATTTAAGATTAACGGCTCAGAATAATATTTTTCAGGAGATGTGTAAAATTATAATGTAAAATTCAGGGAGCCAGGGCAAGAATCAAAAGAAAAACTATTTTTGCTTTTCAAAGTTCCGGTACAAACGAAGGCTTTACACGTCTTGACAGAATTTTTAATGGGCGTTATAGTATATGGATGAACTCAGGAAAGCAATAATAATAGGGGCCGGCATTGGAGGAATAACCACTGCAGTTTACCTTGCAAAGAACGGTTATTCGGTTGACGTGTTTGAAAGGAATTCTGCTCCTGGTGGCCGCTGTAGCAGGCTTATCCGGGAAGGGCACAGATTTGACCTGGGTGCAACCATGCTCCTGATGCCCGGTATTTACCACGATGTTTTTGAATCACTTGGCATAAGCCTTGAAGAAAAGCGGGATATAGTCCCGCTTGAAGATCTCTACAAAATATATTTCGATGATGACAGCTGCCTCGCTTTTACTTCCGACAAGGAAAGAATGAAGCTGCAGCTTGAAAAAATTGAAACCGGAAGTTTTGGGAAATCGCAGGAATATGTCAGTAAAGGATACAGGATTTTCAGGTTAGGTATGGACAGGCTCATCGGCAGGAATTTCTTCAATATCTTCCAGATGATAAATCTCAGCAATATCCCTTTGCTGTTCAAAATAAAGGCCTTCACCCAACATTTTAAATATGCGGAAAGATATTTTAAAAGCCCCCACCTGCTGATGGCTTACACTTTCCAGAATATTTATGTAGGACAGAGTCCTTTCAATTCACCGGCGTTGTTCTCGATGGTGCCTGCGGCGGAACTCACGGAAGGCTCATTTTTCCCTGCCGCCGGGGGCATGTTCAGCATAGTTGAAAAACTGATTAAAGCGGCAACTGAAAAAGGTGTCAGGTTTCACTATGACAGTCCCGTAAAAAAAATCATAGTCACGGGGAACCGGACAGGAGGTATTATCCTTTCTGACAATACTGAGATAGAAGCCGGACTGGTGGTCGCCAACGCCGACCTTCCGTATGTTTACCGTGAGTTGCTTCCTGACCGGAAGGCCTCACAGCGTCTGGACAAACTTAAGTATTCATGTTCTGCAATCTGCTTTCACTGGGGTCTGGATAAAGTATACCCGCAGCTTGGCCATCACAGTGTTTTTCTGTCTGATGGCTTCAAAAAAGGTCTTGACAGGATTTTCAAAGACAAGTCTGTAAGCGACAATCCGAGTTTTTATGTCCATGCCCCCACCAGGACTGATCCTGCCGCAGCACCTCCCGGACACGACACTCTCTCGATTGTTGTTGCCGCAGGCCATCTCGACACGAAGTTCAGGCAGGATTGGGATGAGATCAGGGTAAGGACCAGGAGAGCGGTCATCAACCGGCTTAAACAGTTCGGCCTTGAAAACTTTGAAGAACATATCAGGTTTGAAACCTGCTATTCTCCTGAGGACTGGGAAAAGGCTTGTAATATCTCCAGAGGCTCCGTTTTCGGCAGTCTTGGCCATAATATTTTCCAGATGGGCTATTTCCGGCCACATAACCGCCATGATAAATACAAAAACCTTTATTTTGTAGGCGGGAGCACGCATCCCGGTAACGGAATTCCAAATGTATTGATCTCTGCAAAACTTGTATCCGAAAGGATATTGAAAGATAATTCAGACGTAATTAAAAACTGAGCTGCCAGTGCTTAAAAATCCACAAAGGGAACAATTCATTCAAATCTTCAACTCGATTGATTTCAATAAGATAGTCGATCATCCCAATATTCTCATTGCCGCCAGCTTCTGGGATGAGGAGAGGTACTGTGCTGCCAAAACCTGCTACAGGTTCATGCGGACTATTGACGATATGATCGACAATCATAAGGCTAACAAAAGGCTTATTGCGGCAGGGGAACGGGAGGGATTTGTAAAGAATGTCAACGACTGGTTTAAGATGATTTTTGAATCGGACGATTGTAATAAGGAGCATATTGATATTGTTAAGGTTATTGAAAAGTTCAGGATCCCGGTCTGGCCGCTTGAAGAGTTCTCCAAATCGATGATCTACGACATCTATAATGACGGATTTCCGACACTCGCTGTATTTCTTGAATATTCCAAAGGTGCTTCGGTGGCGCCGGCATCAATTTTTGTACACCTGAGCGGCCTGACACGAAAAGACGGAGAGTATATCAAACCTTTATTCGACGTAAGGGAAGCTGCTCTGCCATGCGCTGTTTTCAGCTACCTGGTCCATATCATACGCGATTTTCAGAAGGATCAGTTCAACAACCTGAACTATTTTGCTGATGACCTGCTAACGAAACATGGCCTTACCAGAAAGGCTTTAAGCGATATAGCGCACGGCAGCCCAGTGACTTCCGGCTTTCGTGCGATGATCCGGGAATACTGTGTAATTGCTGATGAATATCGGAACAAAACCAGGGAAATCATGAGCAGGATAAGTCCTTTAATGGAGCCCGCATACCAGCTGAGCCTGGAAATAATTTTTGATCTTTATCTTATGGTTTTTGAAAGGATAAATGTGGAAAAGGGCAGCTTTACGTCATACGAGCTTAATCCTACACCTGAGGAGACACGAAAAAGGGTTTATGATACAATCCTTAAGTTCCCGCGTAACTTACGGGAAGGCCACCAACAAGCAACTGAAATAATTTAAAAATTTAACCATATGAACAATAAAGTAAAACTGGTACTATTCCTGTTCTCTTTATCAGCACTCATCTTTGGCCAGAAAGAAGGCATTGAAAAAGAAGGCAAAAGTATTTCGTTTAAAGCCTTTAAGAACGCTGATATAGGGACTTTGACTAAAACGGGATCGGCCACCATAAATAATAATGAACTTGAGATTGTTGCCGGAGGTGCAGACATCTGGGGTACGCACGATGAGTTTAATTTCAGCTACAGGAAGTTAAAGGGTGATTTCGATCTGAGCGTACGGATTAAAAGTCTTAGCGCGGCCCACCTTTATACGAAATCGGGGATTATGGCACGAGCTAATATGAGCGATAGCAGTCAGCATGTTTATTTCCAGGTTTTTCCCGACAATAGCCCACGGAACAAAAATAACGGTGGATGTGAATTCCAATACCGGACTGCTGATGGAGCCGATATGAAAGCTATCTATCCCGATCTGAAAACAGCGGGTAATCAGTTTGACGTTGCCTTTCCCGATACGTGGGTGCGGCTTAAACGACAGGGAGATGTTTTTTATTCATATTTTAGTAATGACAACAAAAACTGGAAGCTCTATACTTCATTTACATTAAAAATGCCCCGGAAATTGCTCGTTGGGTTGGCAGTAACGTCCCATAATTCAAACGATTATACAAAATCGGTATTTGAAGGAATCCGATTGACAGAGTAACTGCAAAATACGCCTGCACATTAAAATATCCCTGTCTGCTGATCGTTTAAAATTGTTGGCATAACTTTTGCAACTGATCAGATGTAATATAGTTCTTCAAATAACAAACGTCATGAAAAAGTTCTTAATCACCTCGATTCTCGCAACAATGCTTGCAGCCGGGACCACAATTATGGCTCAGGAGTATCCGGAGGAATATCTGGGTCTGCCTGGAGATAACCTTAATCTTTACGCCGTCATGAAGTTGTTCCAGGATTCTGAAACCATTGAAGGTTTTGAAAGAACCCTGAACGACGAAAATTCACGGATCAACAACCTCGATCTGAACGGCGACAACTACATCGACTACCTGAAGGTAATCGATTACGTCGATGGCGACGTCCATACGATAGTGCTGCAGGCAGTCCTTGACAGGAAAGAAAGTCAGGATGTAGCTGTCTTTACAGTCCAGCGGTTACGCGACGGGTCTGTACAGATTCAGCTTATAGGTGATGAGGCTTTGTATGGAAGAAATTACATTATAGAGCCGATCTTTGACGAGACCCCGAATCCGGGCTACCTTGGAAGGTCGAACGGGCGGAACGTAGTCAGGACAACCACTGTCCAGATCGCTGCCTGGCCACTTGTAAGGTATATATACATGCCTGACTATGTTGTATGGCGGTCATCGTGGTACTGGGGCTACTACCCGTCTTACTGGCATCCCTGGACACCTTACTACTGGCACTACTACTACGGATATCATTATCACTGGTACCCTGAATATTACAGCCATTACCGCCACTGGGACAGTCCCCGCTATTCACGCTGGAACGATTTCTACTACAACAGAAACAGGACCTATTCGCGAAACGTCAGCATGAGGATCAACTCAGGTGATTACAGGACCACTTATTCACGTCCGGAGTCCAGAAGGGATGGAGAAGCCCTGTACGTAAGGGCTAATCCGGGCCGCAGCACGCGATCATCAACGGTTTCAACGGGTAATGCTAACAGCAGGAGATCGGAAGCCTCACAGTCATCCGGCTCAAGACAGTCGACAGGTACATCGGCTTCCGGGTCAAGGCGGTCAAATTCCACCGTGACAACCAGATCGAATGAGTCCAGCTCATCGGGCACTGTTTCCGGGAACTCACGGAGGTCATCATCAACTGTAACCAACAGATCTGAATCAATGCCTTCATCGGGCAGAAGTACCACTACAGTCCGTCAGTCTTCCACAACCGGGAACGACAGGGCAAGGACAAACTCCTCAACCGGACAGAGCACTGGCACATCCAGAAGGTCCTCCTCAACTGTCTCTGACAGTCCGGCGACCAGGTCCTCCTCGGGCCAGAGCTCAGGTTCAAGCCGTCAGTCATCCACAACAGTGAATGAGCAGTCAAGGACCAGCACCCCGGCAGCACAGTCTGCCGGAACTTCAAGGAGATCATCATCTTCCGGTTCCGTACAGTCGGCATCAAGTCCTGCTCCGAGTCAAAGGACTGAAAGCGCAAGGTCATCCAGGCAATCAAACTCAAGTGCAAGTTCGTCCCCCAGAAGGAGCAGCAGTGGCAGCAGCAGCAAAGCAGCCTCTTCTTCAAAGCAGACCAGCAAGTCGAAGGAATCGGATAGCAAAACTTCCCGCCGGAAATAAATTCCGGGTTTTACTCATAGTCGCAAACCCTCCGCCTCACAACGGGGGGTTTTTTTTGAGTTCAAAAAGCTGTTATTACCCCCACATTGACCTTGCCATACGATGTTCCCATAAACTGCCGGGTATATTCTCCGACCACCCTCATATTGCGCCTTAGAAGGTATCCTGCATGCAGGGTTGCGGAAGAGTAATCGAGCGGATCATAATCTGATTCCACCCAGTTAAAAAGACCCGTGAGATACCATTTGCTCATATCACCTTTTGGTGCATAGATGATCTCTGCAAAAGCCCCGGAAGTCACTACATTTTTTTCATACTGGTTAGGAAATCCAGGCAGAATCACATCTGAATCAGTCCTTCTTACAAACTGGGCATTAATTATGAATTTTTCATTAATGTCAATTGTAATATCAGGTCCGAACATTTTTATCTCGCTTACAAGCAGCACGAATGAATCAGAAATCCACTCTTTCCCCGTATATCCGAAAACCCCTAGGGAAAGGTATTTCCCAATCGACTGGTTTATCCTCAGCATGAAGTTTTTATACTTATCCTTATCGAACAGGTAGCCTTCCCCGGCCTCACCTATGCCATTCCCATTTAATATTTCTCCTACAACCGTAGTTCCTGTCTTGAAACTCCTGTCAAAAATAATACCCCTGTCGTATTTCAGGTCAGCGGTTGATGTGCCTGGTCTGGAATCATAGATCCTGTATGGCTCAAGAGTATATCGGAGCTCTCCCTTGAATAATGGATCAGATACCTGGA
Organism: uncultured Bacteroidales bacterium; assembly: GCA_963849615.1. Classification (GTDB taxonomy): domain Bacteria; phylum Bacteroidota; class Bacteroidia; order Bacteroidales; family VadinHA17; genus LD21. The sequence continues at coordinate 27,021 of CAWKIC010000009.1, read as the reverse complement.
ACTGTCCGGCATAAAGGTTAATCCCCGATCCGAGAAAATCGTGGTACATGACGAATGCATCCTCCACTCCCGCAATCGATCCTCTCTCATTGAACAGAAAATAGAAGTAATAAGATAATTTATCTGAGATTTCACCTCCCGAAAGTATCTTAAGCACAAAAGGAGCTGCAAAATCAGGTTTTCGTTCATTGCCGAAATTATATGATGCAAAACCATCCATCCTTATGGCAAGAGGAAGTTCCCTGAAAAGTGAGAGTCTGTCGTCGCCGGTCTGAATAAAATATCTTGGTGATTCATATTCAGTCAGCCTGAAACCATTGCCGGCAAACGTGTCACCGAATGGTTTAAGCCTTGGCATTGCCGGAGAATGGCAAACCTGGCAGCTTATCTGGTATTTCCTGGCAAATGCGGGAATTGAATAAAGATCATTTGAAACTAAAACGGAAATAATCGCAAAGAAAGCAATCTGCAGAGTGTCTCGTCTTTTCATGGTGATTAATTATGATGGTTTTTATATTCTGTCTCAACCTTTAAGGGACTGTATAGAAAGTTTTCTTTAAAAATTCTTACCCTTTGTGAACCTTGGTGACAACCTTTGTGACCTTTGTGGTTTAAAATTTTTTTTACCACAAAGGACTCTAAGGTTCTCACGAAGGTACACTAAGGGCTTTTTGACCGATATACTGAAATATTAAGGCAAAATATTAACTTTTGTTGAATGTTCATTGACAATAAGTATTTCAGACTCTTCAGCCGGAACTTTAAGCAGATCCGCTACCGGTTTAACGAGAAGCTGATAGTTAAGCACTGCCCTTACCTTCATTTCACCGGGTGCAACATCAAATGGTAACCTGAAAGTAAATTTTTCAACTTTAGCTTCCCTTGGTCCAATACGATAATCAGTACCAAGCTTTGCAGTGTTCCATTGCATGATTGTCATTCTTCCTTCCGGATCGAAATAGGCCATTCTGAAGATCCTGTTTCCTGCCGGTATGCCATCCCGCAGAACGCCTTTAAAATCTGGCTGTCCGAGTGGCACACCCAGATCCTGGTACGCGAGATCATTCCCCGAGATTGTATATTCTTCCCCTTCAAAACCTTTCTTATCGACATTAATATGATAAACTTTCCCTTTTGCATCGGTAGCCTCAACCTGAAGCCATACTATCCGGTCCTCTACTGAACCCGTGGGAAATTTATGGCCCGTTTTCTGGTTAAACAGGGCAACCGTAAAAACCATTGTTTCACCCGGTTCTGCCTCCCTGATATCGGGTTCAATCCTGAGTTCGATTGTTCCCCTCACCTTTCCGGGATCGTGGGCGCCATGGAAAAGATGAAGCCTCGCATCATCGTAAGGCTTAGTCATTAGAGCATTCAGGTAAGGCCCTCCTTTTGGCATATGGCAATCCTGGCAACGCACACCCTCCTTTGAAAAGGGCCCCTCTTTCCATTCAAGCTGTGTGCTTTTAACCCATATTCCAAACGGGTTTTTTTCGTTATGGCAATTCCCGCAGAATTCTGTTGTACGGAAAAATTCATTAGTTACGATCTTGTGGGCCGGCGACTCAACAGTTGGTGTCCTTCCTGCAAATTTTGTCATCCCGGGCTTAATCAGGTAACTGTAATTAAAGGGCGGATCGGTCATCGCCGACTGTACCAGGTGACAAACCTCACACGATACCGATTCGTTGGCCATACTCTTTGCTTCGGGTCTTGGAGGTGGGAATTCTTTCCCTCCCATGAAAGCAAGGGGTGTATGACACCCGTTGCAACCATCGACAGCATCTTTCAACTCAGGTTTTGCAATCGAGTGTGCAACTGCAAGATCAAAATACTCGATCTCATCCCAATGATGGGTATATGCCTGCGACATCATCGCCTGCGACCATTGTTCGTACGTGCCGGGGTGGCACGACCTGCATTTTTTGGCGGATTCAAAATCCTTATATGAATACTTGCTTTTAAGATCCTCTTGTGGCGCTAATACTCTGACAGTAAAAGCTGTAATCAGAATTAAAGAAAATGCAACCGGGATCAGACGCAATAAAACCGGGGAGGGATTTCTTCTGCTCATAGGATTCAGAGTTTTAATCAGTCTTAAATTTAGGAGATTTTTTTCAATTGTTAATAATTTAACAACAAAATATGCTATAAGACGGCCGGTGCGCACTCCGACTGATTCGCCCTCACCAATTAAATATGAAGTAGACTGGGTCCGTGTTTATCAGCCCCCCTCTGCATCTCCCTCTCTCTCCCTCTCCCCCTCTCCGTGATTTGTTCCGGGACACTGAACATTTCGTACCATGCTATGTTATTTATTATGTTACCTTTACACTCCTAATAGCCCGGAAGATGACAACTGCTGTTGCAGCACCTCTTGTGGTACTTGATGGCCGCAATCTGTACTATACCTTTATTGCAGGTGCCAAAAAAGTAATTGAAAATCAGGTTGAGCTCAACAAAATTAATGTATTTCCGGTAAATGACGGCGATACCGGAACCAACCTTGCATCAACCATCAGGTCGGTCATCGAATCACTTCACCCGCACCGGTCATATAAAATTACCGCCGACAGGATCGCCGAAGCCACACTCATGAATGCCAGGGGAAATTCAGGGATCATTTTTGCACAGTTTTTCTATGGATTAAGCAATGAAACAGGCGAATTCAATTCAGTTACACTGAAGCAGTTTGCTGAAAGTATTCAAAGATCTGTAAGATATATTTATGAGGCGGTGGCCAATCCGGTAGAAGGGACAATGCTTACCGTTATTAAAGAGTGGGCAGACTATATCTATAAAAGTCAACACAAATTCGCAGACTTCAATAATCTTCTCCTGAGCTCTTATGAAATCCTCAAAACATCCCTCCTTGAGACAAAGTCCAAACTTGAGGTACTGGCTAAAAATAATGTTGTGGATGCAGGGGCTAAAGGGTTTGTATTATTTGTTGAAGGCATAATTGAGTTTATACATAACAGGAATATAAAAGAACTCATCCTTGCCAAAACAGAGACTCCTTCTTTTCAGTCAATTAAGGAGGTGGTCTCTGAAAAAATCGATCTCAGGTATTGCACTGAGGCAATCATCAAAAATTGCATTAAAGATAACAGGGCCCTTATCAGCACCCTCCAAAACTATGGAAACTCAATCGTAATTGCAGGATCAGACAAAGTAAAGCGCCTGCACCTACACACAAATACTCCTGCCGACCTCTTCAGTGAGCTGAGAAATTACGGGACCATAACTTTTCAGAAGGCTGATGATATGATCCGGCAGAGTCAGGCCGTCTACAACAGGAAATGGAATATTGCACTTGTAACAGACTCGACCTGCGACCTTTCGCAGGAGCTGATCGACAATTACCAGATAAACATGCTTCCTATAAATATAAGTTTCGGGGAGAACCAGTATCTCGACAAGGTTACTATTCAACCTGAACAGTTTTACAGGCTCCTTGATGAAACTTCCGAGTATCCGAAATCAGCACAGGTAAACGAAGCTGCGTTTGTAAACCTTTATTCGCACCTGGCTTCAAACTACGATTCAATAATAGCTGTTCAGGTGAGCGATAAGCTAAGCGGAACCTACAACAGCAGCTTAAAAGCAGCACGGTCTGTAAGCCGGGAGTTTAACAAACCGGTCTCGGTAATTAATTCAAGGAATCTTTCGGGCGCCCTTGGGTTAATAGTTCTACGGACCGCTCAAGCCATAGAATCAGGACTTCCGCATGACCAGATTGTCAGATTGGCTGAACAGTGGGCAGGCCAAACCAGGATCCTCGTCAGTGTGAAAACCCTTAAGTATTTAGTCCGGGGAGGACGTCTCTCGGCAGCACGCGGATTGATTGCACAAATCCTGAACATTAACCCTATTGTATCGATCGACGAATCCGGAAAAGCTGTCACATTCGGCAAGTCTTTTAATCAGAGAACAAACATGGAGAAGGTGATGAAAATTATCAGGTCCGACATGCCTGGAAAGAAAATATGGAATTATATCATACTTCATGCAAACAATGTTGAAGCGGCTGACTGGTATACCGAAAAGATGAAAATGCTTACAGGCAAAGCTCCGGTATCCGTGTGTAATATCTCCCCCGTGATTGGAGCAAATGCCGGAGTGGGAGCTGCATCTGTTGCATTCCAATTTGAGTAATTTTTTTACTCATGGAAGACCTCTGGTTTCATTCCGTGGTTCCCTAAAAAATAGAATTCAATCTAAAAGCTGATCTTATCTCTCTTTTTACTAATTTAGTGGAAGCTAAGTTTGTAGTAAAACATGCCTGACGCAAATAAAAAGCCTGATAAACCATCATTGCATCTTACCTTAGGTTTGATTTCACTGATATTATTTAGTTTGATATCGTGCGAAAATCAAAAGGAACCTGTCTATGCCGGGACATGGCAGTTTACTGAGACTGTTAATGTCGACGGCCTGGTATTCAATACTATCCGCACACTTACGCTTTCAAGAAAATCCTACGAGGAAACATACAGCGTGCAACGCGAAGGATCTCCCGTAATTTCTGAAATAATCGGAACAAAGGGTGATCTTTCACCAACCCATTCCAGTATGGTTTTTCACCTGAAAGAACTGGGGACATGTATCAGGGATGCCTCAGATATCTGTACCGGAAATGTTCAATGGTACAGTGAAGGAAGTCAATACTGGAACGATAATATCCCGTTTTTCAAACTGATCATTCCCGGTGAGTTCGAGGCCGGTGAGTCAACATTGTGGCTTAAGAGGGATCTGAACACCGATGGTGACCGGGAAGATCCGGGAGAAGATGTTTTATTTGAAAGGATCTGAACCGCCGTGTACAAAAAAAATAAATTAATAGCCATCGGGCTGGTTCCCTTTCTTTTGCTCCTTCTTCCGCCTCGCCAGAATAAGACGGTAGAATCTCCATACGGACTTATGGTAGAATTCATCAGGGAATCTGAAAACGTAAAGATACTGGATCCAAAACCTGAATTCAGCTGGATTGTTCCTGAAAAGGCGGAATATCAAACTGCGTATCAGATACTTGTTTCAACATCAGCTGAAATTATTGAACGAAATAACTCTGACGTCTGGGACAGCGGCAAAATTACCGGCTCATCATCAATTGAAGTTGAATATGGAGGAGCAGGGCTTGCAGATAATTCTTCCTTCTTCTGGAAAGTCAGGATCTGGAATAAAAAAGGAAAACCTTCACCCTGGTCTGAAACAAAATTATTTAAAACTGGTGTCACCGCTGATTATACGACCACCGGTAACAAATTCACGGAAACTCTTACCCGGCCGGTTAAACTTGTTAAAACCGGAGAAAACCGCTTCTTTGCTGATTTTGGAAGAGATGCTTTTGGCACCTTAGTTCTTGAGATAAAGCCCGTTTCACCTGATACCCTGATTATTCATCTTGGTGAAAAAGCTGACGGAGAAATCAACATTGACCCCAATCCCGGAGGCACAATCAGGTACCAGAAAATGGTGCTTCACGTTCAACCCGGAAAGACAAAATACACTCTGGATCTGCCACGTGATGAGAGGAATACCGGTACAGCAGCAATTCAGCTTCCTGATTCTTTCGGCATTATAACTCCCTTCCGCTATTGCCTTATCGAAAACTGCAATCTTGAATTACTACCTGCGAATCTTCTCCGTAAGGCGTACTGGCATTATTTTGACGATGAGATGAGTTCATTCGAATCGTCCGATACTATTCTGAACAGGGTCTGGGAAATTTGTAAATACAGCATAAAAGCTACCTCCTTCGCAGGCATCTATGTCGATGGCGACCGTGAACGGATTCCGTACGAAGCCGATGCCTACATCAACCAGCTGGGCCATTACTACAACGACAGAGAATATTCGATCGCCAGACGTACAAATGAATACTTCATCACTCACCCAACCTGGCCGACTGAATGGATTTTACAAACTGTGCCACTATTCTTCAACGATCTGATGTTTACAGGGAATTACGAGTCGGTACTCCGGTATTACACCGGGCTTCAGCATAAGACTCTCATCAGCCTGTCAAGGGAAGATGGCCTTATCAGCTCGGAGCTTGTGACTGATGCAATTATGAAAGAACTTGGGTTTTCAGATGCAAAGGAAAGGATAAGAGACATAATCGACTGGCCACCTTCACAGAAGGATACAGGATGGAAGCTGGCTACACCTGAGGGTGAAAGAGACGGCTACGATCTGGTCAGGATAAATACTGTTGTCAACGCGTTTCATTACAACAATCTACTTTTAATGGCAGGAATAGCAGGATATCTTGGAAACCCTGTCGATTCACTTCTTTTTATGAGCCGGGCAGGGATTGTAAAATCTGCTTTTAATAATGTGTTCCTTGATGAGTACAAAGGTTATTACAATGACGGTGAATTTTCAGATCATTCTTCCCTGCATGCAAATATGATGGCCCTGGCATTCGGGCTGGTCCCGGAGCAAAACAAAAAGGCTGTTATTGAATTTATAAAGTCAAAAGGCATGGCCTGCAGTGTTTATGGTGCACAGTACCTGCTTGAAGGGCTATACAAGGCCGGGGAGGCAGATTATGCACTGGAACTGCTGACAGCAACCAGCGACAGGAGCTGGTGGAATATGATTAAGTCGGGTTCAACAATTACAATGGAAGCCTGGGATCTGAAGTACAAACCCAATTCCGACTGGAATCATGCCTGGGGTGCAGCTCCGGCAAACATAATTCCAGGTTGTTTATGGGGAATTGCCCCTGTCAGTCCGGGATATGCAAAAGCAGTTATCAGGCCTCAGTTAGGTAAACTTACTTACAGCAGGATAAGCGTGCCCACGATCCGGGGAATTATAAAAGCTGAATTCAGAGTCAATGAAAATTTAAAAGAATATTTGATAAATATTCCCGCAAATATGGAATGCAATCTTGTTTTGAATGATGTTAATAATTTAACAATCAGGGTAAACGGTAAGAAAATCAAATCAGAAACAGGAATAATAGAATTAAAACCCGGAGCTAATATGATTGCTTTTTAATGTTTTCCCGTAGATCGCGCAGATCTTCGCAGTTCCATAACCAAATAAATATCATGAAAAAGACCCTTCTCATCACCTTATTAACCGGATTTATTCTCCTATGTATCCGGTGCAGTAATGATTCAAAAAACAACATCTTCAAAGCCGACGTCATTGTCTATGGGGGCACATCAGCAGCCGTAACTACAGCCGTACAGGTACACAGGATGGGATTATCGGTGATCGTCGTATCGCCCGATAAGCACCTTGGTGGCATGTCGTCATCGGGTCTCGGTTTTACAGATACAGGCAACAAGGAGGTTATCGGAGGCCTTGCCAGGGAGTTTTATCAGCTCCTTTACCAGCATTATCAGGAGCCCGGGAGCTGGAAGTGGCAAAAGCAATCGGAATATGGTAATGTGGGTCAGGGTAATCCCGCCCTTGACGGTGAGAACCGGACGATGTGGATCTTTGAGCCCCATGTGGCTGAAGCTGCCTTTGATACGATGATAAATCGGAATGATATTGTTGTTCATCGGAACGAATGGCTCGACAGGACCAGCGGTGTCATTAAAAAAGAGGGCAGAATAACATCGATCAGGACCCTCGGCGGTAAAGTTTTCCATGGCAAAATATTTATTGATGCAACATATGAAGGAGATCTTATGGCCTCATCCGGGATCGCTTATACCGTAGGAAGAGAAGATAATTCGCTTTACGGCGAAACCTGGAACGGAGTGCAGGCAGGGGTGTTCCATCATGGCCATTATTTCAAAGATAAGATCGATCCCTTATAAGATCCCCGGGGATCCTTCAAGCGGACTGCTACCCCGGATATCATCGGAAATTCCTGGGGAAAACGGCACCGGAGACAACAAGATACAAGCATATTGTTACAGGCTTTGTTTGACGCAACATCAGAGTAACAGGGTGCCCATAACAAAACCTGAAGGCTACGACAGTACCCAGTATGAACTTCTGGTAAGGTTGGCAGCTACAAGATGGAATGAGTTCTTTGCTAAATATGATCCCATCCCCAACCTTAAGACAGATGTAAATAATCACGGCCCGTTCAGCTACGATAATATCGGAATGAACTGGGATTACCCTGAAGCGTCATATGAAAGAAGAAAAGAGATTCTGGATGAACATATCCTCTACCAGAAGGGATTGCTTTACTTCACTGCCACCGACAAGCGTCTGCCATCGTGGGTAAGGGATACAATGAACACATGGGGATATGCGGCTGATGAATTTAGTGATAATGGTAACTGGCCATATAATATTTATGTCAGGGAAGCACGCAGGATGCTGGGAGATTACGTCATGACCGAAAATGATGTCCTGGGGAAGCGCGAAGTTCCGGCCTCAATCGGAATGGGATCGTATACAATGGATTCCCACAATATCCAGCGGTATGTTACTTCGGAGGGTTTTGTCCAGAATGAGGGTGATATCGGAGTAAGCGCGCCAGCGCCATACCGGATCGATCTGGGCTCCATCATGCCCCACAGGACTGACTGTGAGAACGTTTTAGTCCCGGTCTGTGTTTCATGTTCTCATATAGCATTTGGCTCAATACGGATGGAACCTGTATTCATGATCCTTGGCCAAAGCGCCGGAACCGTTGCTTCGCTTGCCATAAGGGGAGGGAAAAACGTTCATGATCTTACCTATGATGAGATCAGGAAGCAATTAATTGCTGACGGGCAAATTCTGGAATAAAAAACCTAACTTGTCAAAAATTTAATCTCTATTAATATGAAAAGAACTGCCCTGCTTTTAGTTTTGTGTTTGGCTATTTCCTCGGTTAATGCCCAGATGGGAAAGGGCCGGATAATCGCCGGTGTATCTTCAACGTTCCATTTGAGTGATTTCGCATCGACAGGCTCTGATCTTGCAGGATTTGGATTTCTGACCTCAAAGGCCACAGGCGAAGATAGATATAAGAGTACCTTTTTAAACCTCCTTCCAAGGGCGGGTTATTTTGTAATCGATAATCTGGCTGTAGGATTGGATATCGTCCTGAGCACTTCCAGTGAAAAAAACAATGAGACCGACTATAAATACAAGGGTTCCATGATCTCGGCGGGACCATTTGCAAGATATTATTACCCCCTTGAAAAATTCTATCCTTTTGCTGAACTGAATACCAGCTTTGGTTCACATAAAGACACCTTCAACTATGGTTCGGGTGATAGTGAGGAAAAATACGGCCTTTTTACAATCGGTGGAGGGATAGGCGCTGCCTGCCCTCTGGGCGAAAGGGTTACATTTGATACAATGCTTGGATATACTTCCATGACGTTTAAAGAAAAAGGACTAAGCGGGGAGCCTTATAAAGTTACCGATGGCGGTATTATGCTAAAGATGGGATTTATTGTATTTTTTGACACAAAGTAGCGGGGTAAAGAAAATAAATCTTTAAATAATTTAGATCCTGTGAAGATGCCGGATTTCAGATTCCGGCATCTTCTTTTATTTTATCCCGCGATGCAGAACAATATTTTACGTAACAACTTCGTTCGCTGTTGATAACTTCATTTTTATGTTAAATAGTTTTTTAATAACACAATTTGAAAAAAAGATATGTTCCTAATTTTGGCAGAAGTTAGAATAATATGGTTTCTGGATTAATGGGAGAGCTTTGCAGAATTTGGAACAGGACCCTCAATAAAATCATTTTCAGATATTAAAACTTAAAATAGAGATCAAAACTTAATATTTATTAACTCAAAAACAAAAAATGGAACACATGAAGAAACTAATCTTGTTTGCAGTTATCCTTGTTGCTTTTACAGCAGCTGCTTTTGCGCAGGCATCAGCCACTTCCACCGCGGCCGCTACTATAGTAGGTCCCATTGGAATCACAAACACTACAGTTATGAATTTTGGTAATGTCGCAGTCAGTGCAACCATTCCTGGCACTGTAGTTCTTGCTCCTGCAGGTACACGGAGTCCAACAGGAGGGGTCACACTTCCTGCTACAACCGGAACAGTTGCTGCAGCAGTTTTTAATGTTACAGGTGCCGATGGTTATACATATGCGATTACCCTGCCGTCGACTCCAACAACTATCAGCTTTGGTGCGATTAACATGACGGTTGATACATTTACCAGCACTCCAAGCGGGACAGGTTCACTTGCCGGGGGCAGTCAGACACTGTCGGTCGGAGCAACACTGAATGTGGCAGCTGCTCAGGCTGCTGGAGCTTATATATCAGCCACTCCTTTTACCGTAACAGTTAATTATAACTAGAGCTGTAACAAGGCGAGTACACTTTAAAAAATGAGAAGGCTTAAGATCCTCTTTTTCAGCCTGCTTTGTATATTGCAAATAACCGGTATAAGAGTCTTTGCACAGACAGGGCCACCGGTAAGTGCAACCGGGCATATCTATGCTGAAATAATTCCTGTCTTCTCTGCCAGCGAAACTGCACAACTGAACTTCGGAAGGTTTTCTCCCGGACCACAGGGAGGGAAGATTATACTTACCCCACAGAGTACAATCTCGGTACTGGGAAGCGTTTTTAAAGGAACCGGCTCATTTAATGCTGCCAGCTTTTATTTATCGGGTGATGCTGGTGCAGCATATTCCATCACCCTCCCGGAAGCTCCTGTCGTACTCAGACATATCTCCAGTGCAAAATCCATGACTGTTGAAGACTGGAATTCAGTTCCTGCGCCGGGAACCGGAACAGGAATGCTCAGGGACGGGTCTCAGGTTGTGAGTGTTGGCGCCACGCTTAACATTGGTACCATCAACGACAATCCTGTAGGTATCTATACCGGATCCTACACAATAACTTTTGACTTTAACTAACAGGCTTCAAAAAAGATGAAAATTGATGCATAACATCAAACAAATACTAAACATGAAGCCCGGTAAATATTGCAGGTTAAAGTCTCTTATGATTTTTTTTGCAGGATTCCTCGTAATTCTGTTAATGTTGCCTTCCATCGCTTCAGCCCAGGGGGATCTGTTGATTACCCCGAGAAGAGTTGTTTTTGAGGGATCGAAGAGATCGATGGACCTTAACCTGGCTAATACGGGAGAGGATACAGCAACCTATGCAATATCGCTTGTGCAGATCAGAATGCTGGAGGATGGAGGCTTCGAAACCATTACGGAACCCGATCCGGATCAGAGGTTTGCAGACCGTTATATACGGTTCTTTCCGAGAACTGTTACCCTCGGACCCAATGAAGCCCAGACTGTGAAGATCCAGGTGATCAGGTCAAATGAACTTGAAAACGGCGAGTACAGATCCCATTTCTATTTCAGGTCAATACCCAGGGCTAAACCATTGGGAGAAAAGGAAACCCCTAAAGATTCCACTACAATTTCCGTTGTGCTTACCCCTATCTTCGGGATCACAATCCCGGCAATAATAAGGGTCGGAGCATCAACAACCAAAGTTACTATTACCGATTTTACGTTTGAAATGGCCAATGACACTCTGCCACGGGTGAAGCTTCTTTTCACCCGTTCGGGCAATATGTCTGCCTTTGGCGACCTTACTGTAGATCATATTTCTCCCCAGGGAAAGATTACCAGGGTTGGAATTGCCAACGGAGTGGCAGTTTATACACCTAATTCAAAACGCGGGATTCCAGTTCGATCTCATTAAAACTCCGGGAGTGGACTTCAGGACAGGGACACTTAGAGTTATTTACTCCGCGCCTTCAGATGTTCAACCGCTAAGATATGCTGAAGCAGAACTTTCTCTAAACTGATATTCACTCCGATGATGCATTTTTTGCATTTATACAACTGAAATTATGATAAGACCAAGCCTTACCTCCAAGAAATTTTTCCTGGCAGTGGCTTTGTCATTATCAGTAATCCAGCTTATTGCAGCAGATCGTTATTCAGTTGCAACAGGCAACTGGAACCTGAATTCCACATGGTCTGCTACTTCCGGCGGAGCAGCTGGTGCATCGTTCCCTGTTGCAGGAGATAATGTCTTTATAGAAGGAGGATTTACAGTAACTACAGCAGCAATTACAGCTTGTGCCAATTTAAGTATAGCCAATGGCTCAACTTTAACGGTAGGCGGTTTTGATATTACAGTAAGCGGAACAACAACGCTAAATGGAACCATCAATCATACAAGTACAACAGGAACAAAAACCTTTACCGGATTAACTACTATCAGTGCCACAGGTATCTGGAACAATAACACTGTTAATGAACAAATTAATTTCAGAGGGGGTGTTTCGAACAGCGGTACATTTAATGCAGGTACAGCCATTTATACTTTTAGCACGAACAATCAGGCATTAACAGGAACATTATCAATACCAAATGTAACCGTAACGGGTGTTACTCTTACCAATAACAGCACTTTGACAGTCGGCACCGCTCTCGGAGGAACCGGAGGTTTAACACAGGCAGTGAATGCTGTGCTAAACCTGGGGGGAACATCCGGTATTACCACCCTGACAGCTACGAACAGCGGAAATACTGTTAATTTTTCAGGTGCGGCCCAGACAGCTAAAGTAAGTTCGTATTACAATCTTACACTTTCAGGTTCCGGTGTTAAGACATTCGCCACTGCGCCAACTGTAAATGGGATACTTTCTATGGAAGGAACTGCAACGGTTGTTGTCACAGCCGGAGTTGTTACATATGGCGCAAACGCAACACTTAGTTACAATACTGCAACCGCAAGAACTACCTCGTCCGAAGAATGGATAGTCCCATTTGCGGCAACCGGTGGTGTAATTATTGCCAATACCGGAACGATAACAATGAATGTAGCCAAAGTCTTTAGTGCTTCCGTCCCGCTGACAATTAACAGCGGAGCAACCCTGGCTACCAATAACTTACAGCTTACATCTTGGCGGCAACTTTGTCAACGGAGGCTCACTTTCTGCCGGCAGTTCTCCGATTGTCATTGCAAATACGATGGCGGCACAGAATATTGATGGATTCACAACCACAGGCCTGGTGTTATTGTCCAAGACCGCCGGCACTGCGACATTCACAGGCAATGTTAACGGGGGCGGATTTACTATCAATGGAGTCGGAGGAACACTCAATCTCGGCTCTGGCTTAACACACACATTTACCGGTGCATGGACGAGAACCAATGGCACCTTAAACGGAGGTTCCAGCCTTTTAAGGATTGGAGGTAATGTGAGTGGAACCGGAGGAACCTTCACGGCAGGTTCAGGAACAGTTGAATGGTACGCGGCTGGTGCGCAGACATGTGCCGGTGTTTCTTACAATAACCTGATAATTTCCGGTTCAGGCACTAAGACACTTGGTGGAGCTGCAACGGTAGATGGAACCATTACCCTGACCTCCGGCCTCTTTGCTGTAGCCGGCAATACACTTACTTTAAACGGTCCGACAATTGCCGGAACACCTGAAAATTTAATAACAACCGCAGCATCCAGTCTTGTTTTTGGCGGCACATCATCCGGGGTTTTAATACCAACCAGTGTTGTTGCTTTAGGTGGTCTTTCAATTACCAATACAAATATAGTTACTTTGCAAAGTTCGCTTACTGTAAGCGGAACATTCAATCCTGCAGGTGCCGGTTTATCTATCGGGGCAAACACATTAACACTTAATGGTATCATAAACTGTGGTACCCTTGTTGGTGGTGCCACATCCAATATTATTATTGGTGGTGCCGGTGCAGCAAGCTTGCCGGGTGTGACATTAAATAATCTTACTGTTAACAGGGCAGTTACAATGTGTGGTAGTGTTACTGTGGGGGGAACTCTTACCCTTACATCAGGAGCATTATCAATTGCAGCAAATACTCTTACATTACCTGATGGCGCAAATCTTAGTTATGGAGCCGGTTCATTGACCGGAGGCGCAACATCAAACCTTACAATCGGAACGGGTGCAGACATTACATTAAATGCAATAGCAAACGGATTAAATGATTTCAATACAAGCAGGAATATAATATTAGGGGCAGATTTAACTGTAAATGGAACCCTTACTCTTACAGCAGGCACTTTTACTGTTGGTCCAAGGACACTTACATTAAATGGACCAACCATTGCCGGAACACCTGCAAATTTAATAACAACCGCAGCATCCAGTCTTGTTTTTGGCGGCACATCATCCGGGGTTTTAATACCAACCACTGTTGTCGCTATAGGCGGTCTTTCAATTACCAATACAAGTATTGTTACCTTGCAAAGTTCGCTTACTGTAAGCGGAATTTTCAATCCTGCAGGTGCCGGTTTATCTATCGGGGCAAACACATTAACACTTAATGGACATATAAACTGTGGTACCCTTGTTGGTGGTGCCACTTCCAATATTATTATTGGTGGTGCCGGTGCAGCAAACTTGTCCGGGTGTGACATTAAATAATCTTACTATTAACAGAGCAGTTACAATGTGCGGTAATGTTACTGTCGGAGGAACTCTCACCCTTACATCAGGAGCATTATCAATTGCAGCAAATACTCTTACTTTACCTGATGGTGCAAATCTTAGCTATGGAGCCGGTTCATTGACCGGTGGGGTAACATCAAACCTTACAATCGGAACGGGTGCAGATATTACATTAAATGCAATAACAAATGGATTAAATGATTTCAATACAAGCAGGAATATAATATTAGGGGCAAATTTATCTGTAAATGGAACTCTTACAATTACAGCAGGCACTTTTACTGTTGGTCCAAGGACACTTACATTAAATGGACCAACTATTGCCGGAATCCCTGCAAATTTAATAACAACTGCAGCATCCAGTCTTGTTTTTGGCGGCACATCATCCGGGGTTTTAATACCAACCACTATTGCCGCTATTGGCGGTCTCTCAATTACCAATACAAGCATCGTCACACTGCAAAGTACGCTTACCGTAAGCGGAACATTCAATCCTGCAGGTGCCGGTTTATCTATCGGGGCAAACACATTAACACTTAATGGTATTATAAATTGTGGTACCCTTGTCGGGGGTGCCACTATCCAATATTATTATTGGTGGCGCAGGCGCAGCAATTTTGCCGGGTGTGACATTAAATAATCTTACCATTAACAGGGCAGTTACCATGTGCGGTAATGTTACAGCTGGGGGAACTCTTACCCTCACATCAGGAGCATTATCAATTGCGGCAAATACACTTACTTTAACTAATGGCGCAAATCTCAGTTATGGAGCCGGTTCATTGACCGGTGGTGTAACATCAAACCTTACAATCGGAACGGGTGCAGACATTACATTAAATGCAATAACAAATGGATTAAATGATTTCAATACAAGCAGGAATATAATATTAGGGGCAAATTTATCTGTAAATGGAACTCTTACTATTACAGCAGGCACTTTTACTGTTGGTCCAAGGACACTTGCACTAAATGGACCAACTATTGCCGGAACCCCTGCAAATTTAACAACTATTGCTACATCAGGTTTATCTTTTGGAGGGTCATCTGCCGGAGTTTTTATTCCTGCAAGTGTCACAAATCTGGCCAATCTTACAATAAATAATGCAAATGGGGTTACTATGAATAGTAACATAACACTTGCAGCAGGTGGAGTTTTGACTCTTACAAGCGGCATTGTACAGGCTGGAACGAATATTCTGAAAATTACTAACACAAATCCCGCTACAGCTATAGTCTGGACACCCGGCTCATTTGTAAATGTTACCACCGGTTCTGTGGAAAGAACATTGACAGCGAATTTGGTTGGAACAGGCAATAATTATTTGTTTCCGATAGGAGATGGAGGAGTTTTTAAGGGGATTAACCTCAGGGAAGTAAATACCGGCGTTACCGGTCCGGTTCTAAGAGCCTCAGTAAGTGCAACAGGCGCGTTAACAGGTGATGGTACCACAATGGGTCCTGTTGATCCACGCTATTGGTCTCTTATAAATTTAAACAGCGGAAATTTAATAAGTGCAAAGGTAGAATTATATGAAAGTGGCCTGGATTTTTCAAAAACTATCGGTATGTCATCCGCTGTCGGAGGAAATTATTCTGCAATAGGCGGTTCAAGTAATACATCTTCAATAATATCACCGACTGTTCTTAATCCAGGTCCATATTTCTGTATAGGCACAAGTATATTGGATACATATTATACCTACCGTACTGGTGACTGGAACCTGCCAGACACATGGACATCAGACCCAAGTGGCACCCTTCAATTTGGAACCACCATCCCCGGTGATAATGATAAAGTTATAATCTTATCAGATCGTACTGTTTCTTTACCCGCCGATATTGCGACCCAAAATCTTGACATTACAATTGAGGCCGGCGGTTTCCTCGATCAGAATGTTTACAGCTTCACAAATTCCTTATATGCCCTTCGCGGACAGGGAACCATTAAACTGGCTTCTGTAAATTTCCCTGGTTCTGTAATCAATACATTTATTGATGCCGGAGGAGGAACTGCCGAGTACGACAATATTGCTGATTTTACATTACCTGTAGCACAAACTACATATAATAATTTAACTATCAATACTTCCGGCTTTATTGCCACACAATTAAGCAACATCACTTTAAATGGGAATTTATACATTAAAAGCGGAACATTTCAAATCAATAACAACGTTTCTGCTGTTAAGCTGAACCTTACCATCAATGGAAATGTAACTGTTGATAATGGTGCTTTCATTACTGTTGGTAATGGAGTAACCAATACTGCTATTGGTGGTGCCGGAGGTGACAGCTCCATTTCTTACATATTATCTCAATTTCCATACTGTTATCATCAAGGGTGATTTTACCAATAATGGCAGCGTTAAGTTTACAAATCTTCCTTATCCGATATTCAATGCTTTCCCTCCGATAGTAGCAGGTGCCACATCTGGCGCTGCTTCGGTATATTTCCAGGGAGCAAGTGATAATTTCCTGGAGTGTAACGGATCCACTATTTTTTATAACCTTATTCTTGATAAGGGAATTGACCAGACATTTAAATTGACCATTAATTCTACCAGCCCTGCCAACTTCAGTTTATTTGGAGCAAATATATTAGCCACTGACGGAGCTGTGACAAGCAATCCAAACCTTAGAAAAGCTTTGTGGATACGTACCGGAACCCTTGTATTAAAAGGAATGGTGATCATACCCTCATTATCTGAAGGGATTGCAGCGAATTCCGATTACTACATCCCTTCGAACGGGGCATTGGTAATTGATGGTGTTGATGTGGTAATGCTTACCAGTGCCGACGATTACAGGGAAATAAATGTCGCATATACAGTTGCAGCTCCTGACAATGCAACAATCGGAGTTACTAAAGGAGGATTTAGTGCTCTGGATATATTTGGCAAACTTCAAATAAACAACGGTTATCTTTCTACCCGTGAATCAGGGGGACTTATCACTTCAAATGTTGCTTCGGGACAATTAATTATTAACGGCGGAATTGTTGATGCCAAACAGCTACTTTCATCCACAGGTTCGGCAGCTTATACTCAGACCGGAGGGTTATTTATTCTGCGTGGGCGTTTCCAGCGAACTCCATTAGCTTATTCAACTGTTGCTGACCTTACAGATGTATCAACAGCTACTTTAAATACAACAAGAGCAACAAATGGTATAAGTTCCGGGTTTGGCTCTTTCAACCTTGAGCAGCCAACCAATATTTTTACTATGTCCGGTGGAACAATATAGCATTTACGATGTATGTGGTATTAGCAGCCGGAGAACAGGAAGCATTTGATGTGAAATCATCCACCTCTAATATTAATGTTACTGGTGGAACATTGGAAATACGACCTTTAACAGGTACAGTCTTAGCTGATGCGGGAAACTATTTTATCAATACCAGCGCACCTTTATTCGATTTGCTGATTGATCGAGGAAGCAGTACTTCTGTGTCTCAGTTAAAGATATCTGCGTTGGTTGTACTTAATGACCTTACCATTGCTTCGGGAGATTTTTCAGCAAATAATCTCGATGTTACGATTGGCGGAGATTTTTCAATTGCAGGCTGGAACCTCCTATACACCGGAACCAATACAACTGTTTTAAATGGAACAGAAGATCAGACATTTACGGTTAACCTGGCAACTCCGCTTTCGTTGAACAAACTGACTATTGACAAACCTGCCGGTATTGTTTTAAACTTTGGCGGAACACAATCCACTATAAATGTTGCCGATAATTTCAGGCTTGTTGCTGGCACCCTGAATGATAATGGCAATACAATTAATGTTGCAGGAAATGTTTATAACTCAGGTATACACGGCGGATCAGGCAGTGTAATACTAAATGGAGCTTTACCGCAGAGTATTGATGGTAATGGGGTTTTTGGCAATCTTGAGTTGAATAATACAAATGCTGCCTCAGCTCCGGTTTCGTTGGTTGCTAATAGTACGGTTAACGGAAACCTTTCCTTTTCTCAGGATAAGCTTTTTAATATTGGTATATATAATTTGACACTTAATGCTACTGCATCGGTTTTAAATAGTGGGGCATTAAGGTATATTCAATCTGCAGGAAATGCAGGTGATGGAGGACTTACAAGGGTTTATGCTTCTCCTTCAGCTCTCAGCTTCCCGGTTGGAGTTGTTAATTATACTCCTGGCTTCCATTGGTTTAAGTGCTGTACCAACAGCTTATGGTTCAATAACAGTTATCCCGGTTAATTATGCTCATCCGATATGTAACAACGCCAGACAGAAGCCTTACTTATTTCTGGCGTGTTAAATCCTCAGGATTTACATTGGGGACAGCTACTGTTACCCATGGTTATACATATGATCAAAGCAATGTAGTTACAGGTGGTGATGTAACTGAAGATGAATATGTAGCTGCACGATTTAAAGTGCAACAAATACCTGGACCAAGGGTGACAGCTGCTGATGTTGATGAAACTAATAATATAATTGGAGAACCGGGAACCGGAAGTTTTCTTGAAAATGTGGCTTTTATTGATGGTGACTATACTGCCGGAGATGATAATCCCACCAGTCCTTTTGGTACATCCAATATTTACTATCAGCCGCCAAAGTGGTTCTGGGGCAATGTGAACACCTGGTCCCTTACAAGCCATACAGTAAATAATCCTCCCGCAGTTGCACCTGGAGCATCAGATATTGTAATTATCGGAGACAGAGACAGTGTTTATTTATCTACCAACGACTACCATACCCAATACCGGCAGCAGAAGCTGTGCAAAACTTCAGATTGAAGCCGGTTCAGCTCTCGATATCGGGTATAATCCAGGTTCTGTATTCAGCATAGTAGTAAATCACCCGAACGGAAACGGTAATTTCAGAGTGACAACAAATTTCACATCACCTTCTACTTTTGTTTTCCCATCAGGTGATTTTTCCGATTATAATGTGAATATGGGGACAACTGAATTATACACAACCAATTCTGGATCTGGAACTACATATTATTTACCTGAGGTAATTTCGTCTTATGGAAATTTGATAATATCACCCCTCGGCGGATCTAATGTTATTTTCCCAAACCGGGATATCACTGTTTACGGGAATTTAATTACCCGGGGACAAAATGCCGATTCCTGGTTTGCTATGTCATGGGGCACTACTTATCCTGGTCCGGTAGCTGCTATACCCGAAAACTATAACTGTAAACGGGAACCTGGATATACAGGGAGGTTCATTTGGCTGGTATCAAAATGGTGCAACTGCCCAGAATATTGTTGTAAACGGGAATGTAATTGTGGCTCCTCTGTCCGGCATTGATGATTGGGGTGGTGCTTCCAATCAGAGGTTGTCCATTGGGGGCAACCTTATTAACAATGCAAATGGACTTATAAACGCTCCTGCAGGTAGCAGGGCATGGTGCCGTTTTACAAATATTCCGGTTACTTTTTTTGGTACTGCTTCTGCAAGTATAACTAATACGACAGGTACTCCCTCAACAACATTTGGCCAGGTAACAATTAATAAAGGTACATCTCAGGCAACTACGCTTACCTGTGATATTGGAGGCACACTGACTACTCCGGTTAATAACTGGCTGACATTACAAAACGGAACGTTCAGATATATGAGAACAGACCCCGGTACAGATTTTACCATTTCGACAACCACACCTTTTACAATTCCTTCCACCGCCGGGCTTAGTATTGATTATACCAACGCTAATAACAGGAATATACTTATTGGCAATGCAGCAAACAATACCGGCGATCTTCTATTAAATGGGAAACTCACACTGATCAGTGGTAATGTTTATATAGGACAAATTGCTGCACCGGCAAACAATAACGATATAGAATATTCCGGAAGCGGGGCTTCTGCTATTGAAATACAAGGTGGAAATCTTGTGGTAAATGGCCAGATCCGCAGAAATACCTCTACAACAAATGGCATTCTTAATTATACCCAAAGCGGTGGAGCTGTTACAATAAACGGGAATGGTGCAACTGCAGGTTATGGTAAACTGGAGGTATTAAATACGGGCAGTAGCTTTAATATTTCGGATGGTACTCTAACAATAGTTCGTGGAGGAGGTACTACTTATGGCGATCTTTATTTGAGACCGGATACTTCTTCGGTAACCGGAGGAACAATAGTATTTACCAATGTAATACCAAATATTCTTCAAAACTACTCATTGGATGCAAATATTCCGTTAAATAACCTGACCATTACGGGAGCTGCAGGAGCAGGTTTAAATGCTAATCTGGGCCTTATAGTCAGTCCATTGGTACTTAATGGAACATTAACCCTGACTAATCCACAAAGCACATTCAACTCAAATAATATTAATGTTTCACTTAAAGGGGACTCTGGCTAATAGTGGCACCTGCAATTTCGGCACTAATACAACGACATTTGACGGTGGAGTACAGCTAATTACCGGAAGCTCGGTAACAAATTTTAATAACCTTAATGTATTGTCTTCAAATTCACTTACTGTAAATAATAATTTCTCTGTCAACCAGGATTTGTTTATCGGAAGTGGTAATTTGATACTTGGAAACAGGAAATTAACCCTGTCAGGCAACCTTGTAAACAATGGTTCTTACACTGACGACAATACTACTGGAGGAATTAGTTTATCGGGTACAACACAGCAACAGCTAACAGGAACAGGGGCATATGGTAAGCTTGAGATCAGCAATAATTCGGGAGCTAAACTGAATAATGACATTACTCTTCAGAGTAACCTTGTTCTTACACAGGGAGTTTTTGATATAAATAAATTCCTGCTGACCCTCAGCCAGAACAGTTTAATCGAGGGAACTCCCTTTGATGCCACAAAAATGATTAAATCCGATGGTGTAATCAGTAATCTGGGGGTAAGAAAATTCTTTACTGCTGCACCACAGTCATTTACATTCCCGGTCGGAGTCTCCGGGAAATATACACCTGCAATTTATACAATATCTGCAAATGCCACAGTGGGTTATATAAATATTAATCCCATAAATAGTACCCATCCCAATTTGACCGATCCTTCGAATGTGCTTAATTACTATTGGCTGATTGAGAGTTCAGGTATTTCAGGTTTTAACGCAAATGTTCAATTTCAATATATGCCGGAGGACGTCCACGGCATAGAAAGCGATTACGTGGCAGCTAAACTGATAGAACCGGGGGACTTCTGGTACGAAGCTCCTTACGGTCCTGCAACCGATAATGTTGATGAAACCCTTCACCAGATTACCTTTTCAATTACAGCAAGTAATAACCTTAACGGAGATTATACAGCCGGCGACAACACAGTAATACCTGGTGAAGTAGCTTCATATCAGTCTAACAAAGATGGTGACTGGTCAGATCAAACTATCTGGACCCCGGTCGGGTCTTCACCCCCGTGTCCGTCAGGAGGGCCAAATGGGGCTATTGTTATTATAGACCATGTTGTAACAACAGATATTAACAGGATTTCTTCATTTAGCACAGTGATCAACAACCGGCTGAGAGTCATTAGACCCACTTTCGGTCATTCATTTGGTTTCGTTTCCGGGAACGGAACTTTTTATCTTGAAGAAGGCAACCTCCCGGGTGGTAATTATACCAGCTTCACCAATTGTTCCGGTAATGGTACGTTAGAATATGGCGGAACAGGGAATTATTCAATAACAATTATTGCATCACTGTTCAACAACCTGCCTAATATAGTTATTTACCGGTACCGGTATAAGAATTCTGCCAAATAAAGATTTGACAATGTGTAAACGACTTGTTATTGATGGGCCTACTCTCGACAATAGTGTAAATAACCGGAAGCTGACAATCCTTGGGTCGATGGAGATTTATAATACCGGTAGGTTCCTTAGTGGTTCCGGTGCATCACCTGCTTCAACTGTTTCTTTTGCAGGTACGTCTGTTCAAACCCTTTGCGGACCGACGGGTAATTTTTCCGGCGCTAATAAATTTAATAATCTGGAAATTAATAATCCGGCAGGATTAAACATAGGTGCAAACGGATTGCTTGAAGTTAATAATCAATTACTGCTTACCAGCGGAATTATCAGCACAAGTTCTACAAGTATGCTGATTCTCCTTAATACTTCTTCAGAATCTGCTATTCCTGCAGGAGGAAATTCGAACTCTTTTGTAAACGGACCGCTGATTAAAAAGATTATAAACGGTGATACATTCCTTTATCCGATCGGACAAGGAACAACAAAGGGACATAATTTTACTCTCACTTCAGCTGCCGGAAGCACACTTTTCTGGACAGCTGAATATCTTTACACCTAATCCAACTGCACATTCCCTTACAGCACCGTTGCAGGTATCAAACACTGGTGAATACTGGAGTGTCAGCACAACCACAGGGGCCAAAGCAAAAGTTAAAATCGGATGGGATCCCAGGAGTGACCTGACACCTTTGATGACTCAGAAATGGTTTGACAAGATATGCGGGTTGCAGAATATATTTCGGGTTCATGGCATGAACATTCGATCAAACGCTTCCGGAGACAATAATAACGGGGAAGTTGAAACCAGTAAAAAGATAGACATCTCCACAACACCTGTAAATTTTACAACTGCAAGTGTCATCTCTGTCAGTAGCAAGAGCTTCGTTCTCACCAGCCGGCCCTGCATGTGGTACAGCAGGAATTCCCGTTAGCTTTATCTCTTTCAATCCCATTAATCTGAATTATACCCTTGATTATAGAATTAATGGTTCTGCCCAACCGGCTATAAATGTAACATCATTGCCATATACGCTTGCCAACTCCGGTCGCGGGAGCCTATAAATTAACAGGTTTTACTTATAATAATGGAGCTAATAGCGGGGTGGTTGATGGCACTATCATAAATGTATATGCAAATCCGACCACTTCAAACGCTGGCCCGGATCTATCTTTATGTGGGGTCTCAGGAACAATTCTCGCAGGCAATGATCCTGCACCTTATTCCGGGTTATGGTCTATCGTAAGTGGAGCCGGAGGTACATTTATTAATCGTACACAATATAACACTGTTTTTACAGGAGTACTTGGGTGAAACATATACTCTCCGGTGGACAATCAGCAATTTTACCTGTACATCCTCTGACGAGATGATTTTAACATTCCCTGTGGTTGCTGCGCGTCCTTCAAGTTTTATCTCGGTACCTACACCGGTTTGTCAGGGTTCTACGGGAAATGTATATACAGTTCCGAATGTATCAGGAAATACCTATGACTGGTCATACAGCGGGACAGGTCATACTATTAATGGAACAGGTAATTCAGTGACTATCGATTTTAACGCGAGTGCTACGAGCGGAACATTAAGTGTAACAGCAACTAATGACTGTGGAACAAGTCCTGCAAGAACAGTTGGACATTACTGTTACTCCATTTCCGGTTGCGACCTTCAGTTATGTCGGTACTCCATTACTGCCAGAATGCAGCAAATCCTTCTCCCGACATTTAGTGGTGGTGGCGTTGCAGGAACATTTTCATCCACAGCCGGTTTAGTCTTTGTAAGTGCTGCAACCGGCCAGATAAATTTAGCTGCCAGCACATCAGGAAGTTATATAGTAACAAATACAATCGCTGCATCTGGTGGCTGTGGCATTGTAACAGCAACAAGTCCAATTACATATTTCCGACCTGATTTGGACAGGAGCATCGAGTACTGACTGGAATGTTACCGGAAACTGGTCATGTGGATTTGTACCTTATCAGACTACACATATTCAGATACCAGATGTGACAAATGAGCCTGTTCTGAGCGGTGGTTCTGCAGCGACAGTCAATAACATAGTAATTGACCCCGGTTCGTCTTTGACAGTCACTGGCAACACAATCCGTATCTCCGGAAATGTAACAAATAACGGTATATTTACCGCAACGGCAGGAACAATTGAATATAACGGAACTACTGCTCAATTAATTGGTAATACTGTTTTTGCAGGTGACGCAATTAAGGATTTGATCATCAATAATCCTGCCGGGGTCACTTTGCAGGGACCCCTTAATGTTACAGGAATTGTAACAACTCAGAACGGCATATTTTCTTCAGGGGGAAACCTGACTCTGGTATCCGCAGCTGCTCAATCAGCACTGATAGCGGGTTCAGGAACCGGTAGTGTTACAGGAAATGTCACTATGCAGCGATATCTTCCTTCAGGGTATGGATATAAATATTTCAGCTCTCCTTTCCAGTCAGCCACCGTTAATGAGTTTGCTGATGATATGACACTTGGCTCTTTTACGTTTTTCAGGTATGATGAAAACCGTACATCATCCGGCTGGATCAGTTACCATAACCCAACAACAAATCCGCTTGTCCCGCTGGAGGGTTATGCAATTAATTTTGGCTCAGGTTCGGCACCAAATACGGTCGATATTACCGGTGCTGTGAATAGTGGCAGCCTCTCTGTCACTCTTTATAATCACAACAATACATTCACAAAGGGCTTTAACCTGGTCGGAAATCCATTTCCTTCTCCTATCGACTGGAGTTCTGCGGCCGGATGGACAAAAACCAACATAGATAATGCTCTCTATTACTTTAAAGCAAGCAGTACCGACCAATACGGAGGTACTTACATCTCTTACGTTAATGGGGTTTCGACCGGGGGAACAACTTTGAATATAATTCCTTCAATGCAGGGTTTCTTTGTGCATGTAACAGATGGTCCACCATGGCCTGTGACCGGGACATTAGGAATGGACAACAATGTAAGAATGACCAATCAGACTCAACCCTTCACAAAATCCGGTACAAAAAGTCCAAATTCATTTCTCAAGCTTACGTCAGCTTTTTCAGATGATACTGTGTCTTTCGATCCTGCTGTAATTTATTTTGATGAAAAAGCTACTGCTGAATTCGACAGTCAGCTTGATGCCCTCAAGCTGATGAATACCGACCTGAAAGTCCCTAATCTGTATTCTGTTACTCCTGCCGGTGCAAAGCTTTCAATAAGCGCAATGCCTGATCTTGTAGACACTACTGATAGTGTTCCTCTTGGCCTTAAACTCAACAGAGACGGATATATCGGTTTCAGGATCCGCAATAATGAGGGTATGTTTTCAGCAATGGGCATTTCTCTTTATGATAAAGTGACAGGGACAGAACAGGATCTTCTTCCTGACAAGGAATACAAGCTTTACCTGACCACCGGAGAATATTTAAACAGGTTCTTTCTCAATCTTTCAAATGTTGCAACAATAGTGCCTGACTATAATTCCGGTACGGATCTCTTCAACATCTACTCCTCTCATGGAATATTGAAGGCAGAAATTAATATCCTTTCAGGAAAAGAGGGCATACTTAAGATAAGCAATCTTACCGGGCAGATTATTTTTCTGGCAAAGGTCTATGAAAAAGGGTATCATGAATATAATCCCGGGTTAAATGAGGGCATATATATTGTCAGCTACATCACAGGTAATAACAGGTGTTCAAAAAAGATATTTATACAAAACCAATGATGTTTTCAAAGTATACAGGTTTTTTCAGGAAGAGGTTCTTATTAGTTTTACCGGTCATTACCCTGCTTATAGCATTTCAGGGGGCAAAAGCACAGGAACCTCCTCCCCGACCAATCTCTGTGACCTGGACAAGTCAGAACCTGAGTTTTGGCGCTTTTTATCAAGGAGCCCTGGGAGGATCTGTGATTATTAATTCTGCAGGTGGGCGCTCCTCTACAGGTGATGTTATCCTTCTTAGTATGGGATACCTCTTTTCAACCGCTCTTTTTAACGTGGTTGCCAATCCCGGAACAGTGATTTCCTTACTTAAACCCACTTCCACTCTGACCGATGGTAGTGGTCATTCATTGACACTTCAGATAGATGAAACCAATCCGGCGTCACCATTTGTTACTACTGTTCCGGCTACAGATGTTACACCAGTAAATATAGGCGGGATACTCATTATTGGATCTCCTGTTGTCAACCCACCTGGCAACTACACTGGCACTTTCGATATGACTTTCATACAGGAATAATAAGCCTGATAATTATACAGGGAGAATAATAATGACAGGAAAAACAGTATACTCCAAACTATCCAAATTAAGGAGTAGTCTTGTCATTTTTAAAAGATATGTTCGCTTTTGCATTCTCCTGACCACTCTTTTGCTGTCTTCCAGGATTTTTGCACAGCAGGAACCTGATTACGATGAGATATCGGTTTCTATCGATGTACCGCTGGTAGGTGGTGGTGAGATTGAGGCGATAATAAGGGGAGAGGAGTTGTATCTTCCTGTTACTGATCTCTTTGATTTTTTAAAGATCAGAAATGTTCCGTCTCAAAATTTGGAATCTGTTTCAGGCTTTTTTATCAATCCTGAAGCAACATACATTATCAGTCGGTCAGAAAATTTTATCCATTACCAGGATAAACTTTTCAATCTGGAACCTGGCGATCTGATCCGTTCAGAGTCAAATTTATATCTGCGATCTTCATATTACGGGAAAGTTTTTGGACTTGAATGTGTTTTCAATTTCCGGAATCTCTCAGTCACGGTGAATAGCACACTTGAATTACCATTAATCCGTGAAATGCGACAAGTGGAGATGCGGCGTAATCTTACCCGTCTCAAAGGAGAGATAAAAGCGGATACTACCATCAACAGAACCTATCCATTATTCAAATTTGGAATGGCTGACTGGTCGGCTATTGCCACTGAAGAAATAAATGGCAAGA
>CAWKIC010000008.1:0-32974 GCA_963849615.1 uncultured Bacteroidales bacterium | reverse complement strand
TTGATATCCCTTCGGATGCCGTTTGTTATATACAAATCTTTCCATCCGTCAAGGTCAAAATCGGCAAATAGTGAAGCCCAACTCCAGTCTGTTGACGTTACTCCTGCAATCCATGCAGTATTGCTGAAGAATGGCAGGCCATTATCCCTGATCCCCCTGTTCAGTTGCAACGTGCTATACCGGTATTGATGGTGAAGTCCTTCACTTATCATTTCCTCAAAATCCTCCGGGTTCATGCTGGTCATATTTTCTTTGGCTCTTTGATTATCTTCAGGAGCCATGTCAATTTGCATAACATCAGGCAGACCGTCATTATTATAGTCTGCAATATCATTCCCCATGCCGTAAAATGAGGTTTGGCCAATTACTTCTTTTGTCCTGTCGGTAAATGTTCCATCGCCGTTATTGAAGAAAAAGAAGTCAGGGCTGGTGAAATCATTTGAAACATAAAGGTCTTCATACCCATCCTGGTTCAGGTCGCAGACCGTAGCGCTTAACGACAAACCAAAAGTCAACAGCCCTGCTTCAACTGTGACATTTGTAAATGTGCCGTCTCCATTATTTCTGTATAAATGTCCCGATTCATCTATTTTTGCATTGTTCATCATTTGCCGGTAAAAATAGGGAGGCGCCTTGAACTGGGTGATGGGGTAATTGGCAACGTACAGGTCGAGATCACCGTCCTTATCATAGTCGAAGAATGTTGTCTGTGAGCTTTTACCATTGTCATCAATACCATATTTAGCTGCATCTTCTTTGAATACGGGTATCCCCCCGGGGTTGTTTCCCAGGTTTACAAACAGCAGGTTTCTGCAATTGCCCTTTAAACCGGAAACACTTACGTAAATGTCGGGCAGTCCATCCTCATTTATATCACATATGGTTGAACCCAGCATCCAGCGATTGTCGCCACCTGTGCCGGAAATTTCGGTAACGTCTTTAAATTTCAGATTTCCCATATTGAGATACAAACGGTTACTGACCATGTTACCTGTAAAATAGATATCCGTCAGGCTGTCGTTATTGAAGTCCCCAACGGATACCCCGCCACCCATATACATGTAGGGGTAAAGAAAATAGTTAAAAGTATCGGTTTCTGTCAGCGAATTCCTGAAAGTAATATTTGTGACCCGGGCGGATAATTTAGTGAAGACAGTATCTTTCCCTGTTTTTTCAGGTTTGCATGAGAAACAGCTGCCAAGAACAGCAATCAATGCAACAATGGGATAAACCCATTTACCGGACTCATGTACTAAAAGCTTAATCATAAGGTTGAAATTATAAGCAAGAAAGGCTGAATGTACTTAATTTAACCCAAAAAAATGGTCCTGTTTTGCAGGACCATTTCTTTAAATCATAACATTTACTATCTTTTACCAACCTGGATTCTGATCTGTCTGTTCAATATTAGGGTTAACATCAATTTCCTTCTGAGGAATAGGCCAGAGATAATGTCTGCCTGGATTGAAAACCAAAGCAGCCTGGTCAGCCTTGGGACAGCTGGGTTTAACTTCGGTCATAAAATCAGCAAGTCTGCCCCATCTTACAAGATCGCCGAAGCGAACCTGTTCACCGCATAATTCAACCTTACGTTCATGTTCCAAAGCAACCATGAATTGAGCCAAACTGGAAACAGGATATGTGGCATTCATTCCAGCTGAGCCATATAACGGCAGATTAACATCTGCTCTTGCCCTTACCTGGTTCATGTATCCGATAGCGGTAGTAAGGCTTCCTCCCGGGCGGTTAGCTTCAGCTTCGGCCATCATCAGCAATACATCGGCATACCTGATCACCTTCATGTTGATACCTGATTGATTTCCGGCAACAGCTCCTTCAGTAGCAGCTTTATAGTAGTTCTGGTATTTTCTCCAGCCTCTTCTTTGATATGATATCAGTACTCGTGACAACGGGATCAATTGTAATGGTCATGGTATTGTTGTTATACAAATCGCCAGTCTGGTAAGCGCAGTAACCGCGTCTTGGATCGGTTTTTACCCCATTGTCGGCGGCAGTTTCGAATTCGTTCCACAGATCTTCTGACACGAATACGTTGAACCAGTTCAAGCAACCATATTCCTGTCCCCTGAAAGTAGATTCGTTTTTACCCTCGTCTGTTCTGTCCGAATTCCATTGTTGGCCATAACCGGCTTCGATGTTAAACTGGACTTCGAAGAGCGATTCCGGACCATTCTCGGTTTCTTCCATGAAATTTCTGAAATATTCAGGTTCAAGTGAATAACCGGTAATTTGATTAAAGGCCTCCAGAGCTCCCTGGTAGTTTTCCTGATATAAACGTGCTTTACCCAACAGCGCCCATGCAGCTCCGGAAGTAGCCCTTCCGGGTTGTTCAGCTGCTTTGGCAAGACATTTGGCTGCAGCATCTTCACAGTCGGCTTCTATTTGAGCCCAGACATCTTCTTTAGGAGTTTTGGCAAGACCATCTTTCTCTGCAGGATCAATTCCCAGATACAGGGGAACATCGCCATACCGGGTAACCAGGAAGAAATAATACAAAGCCCTCATGAATTTTGCCTCACCAATATACTTGTTTCTTGTGGCCTCAGACATTAAACTGGTAGGGATCTTATCGGTCATTGCCTGCTCATTATTGATAACAAAATTGGCTTTGTTAATGCCTCTGTAGCAAGAACTCCAGTAAGCTTCCATCAAACCATGATTTGGACCGAATGAGAAATTCAGCCACTCGCGTTTATCGGCCTCCTGCTGCGAATTACATGTATTTTCATGACTCATATTTTCACTACTATACCACATGCCACGGTTGTACATACCGGTTGTTTGCAAACTTCCGTAAACAGCATTTACAGCCGACTGCACCTGAGCCTGATTTGTAAAATAAGTTTCAGGTAAAAGTTCGTTAGGATTCTTAAGTTCCAGCTTATCCGCATCACAGGAAAAGAGCAGAACCAATGCACCTAAAATTAGTGCAGGTATAAAATATGTTTTAAGTCTTTTCATTATAATTCTGTTTTAAAGGTTAGAAGGTAATTTGAAAACCGCCAATGACTGATTTTGGTATAGGATAATTACCTCTATCAATTCCATTGGTATAGTTTTGAGAGTTTCGATCAGATGTTTCAGGAGTACCAATTTGTCCCAATGTAGGTGCATTTCCATTGGAGATGTATTTGCCAACCTCAGGATCCAATCCGGAGTATTTTGTTATGCAAATCATGTTTTGTGCGCTAACATAAACCCTAAACCTGGTTAGTTTGTTCTTCGTAATAATTCCGGGTATATTATAGCCAAGCGTTATGTTTTTCAATTTGGTATAGGAACCATCCTCGACAAAACGGTCGGATGCCTCGATATTGACAGAAACATCACCGGCCCTGGGAATGGTGTTTGAAGGATTCTCTGGAGTCCATCGGTCAAGAACCTCAACACCGGCATTAAATAACCTGGGCATACCCTGTAGGTCGTAGATATTGGTGTTATAAAGCTTGTTACCATAAACACCGCTGATAAAGAGGTTCAGATCAAAGCCTTTGTATGAAGCATTGATGTCCAAACCAAGCGTCATCTTGGGGAAGGGGTTTCCGATATTTGTTCTGTCATCCACAGTAATTTTGCCATCACCATTGGTGTCTTTAATACGGAAATCACCTGCGGTTGAAGAATAAAGCGCTTTTTGCGTACCGCCCATATAAGAATTAGCTTCTTCACCCGACTGGAAGATACCGTCGAAATCCCATCCGTAGAAGAAGAAAGCAGGTTGTCCGATCTGACATCTGTTCAGGTCTTCACCTTCAAAAGCAAATCCGGAAATATAGGTGGCGCCACCCAGTGATTTAACTTCATTCTTGAAAGTGCCCAGAATTAAACTCGTTGACCATTGGAATTCACCTTCAAAATCGTTGTATCCCAATTGCAGTTCAAACCCTCTTGTATCCATAGAGCCTGAATTCTTGCTGATCGTGCCTCTGAAATCACCGGTAGACAGGGTCAATGGAACCTGCATCAGAAGGTCATTGCTCGAGTTCAGATAATATTCAGCCGACAAGGTAAATTGGTTTCTAAATAAACCCAGATCCAATCCAATATTGGTCATGGTTGTTTCCTCCCATTTTAAATCGGGATTTGCGGCACCACCCGGGGTTGTTCCAACATAAGGCAAACCATCAATTACATAATACATATTTGAGGTCAGGGATGAAGAATAGGCATAATCGGGGATCTTGTCATTACCTGCCATACCCCAGCTTGCTCTGATTTTTAAGTTGCTGATAGAAGGAACGTTGCTTAAGAAAGCTTCTTTGGCAATATTCCAGCCCAACGATACTGAAGGGAATGTACCCCATCTCTTGTTGGCACCAAACCTTGACGAAGCATCAGTTCTTAATGAAGCCGAAAATAAGTACTTCCCGTCATAGTTATAGTTTAATCTGCCCAGGTAACTAATTCTGTAATAATCAGATGATTGTGAGCTCAATGCAGCATCGGAGCTACTCAATTCCCGAATCTCGTTAGTGATCGTATTGTGTGAATTGGCATTCAGCACCGCTGAGTGAACATCGCTGTATTCAGTCAGTGCCAACGCCTCAAAATTATGTTTATCAGCAAGTGTCAGGCCATAATTCAAACTGTTGGTAAATATCAGTGCAGTATAGTTAGCCTGGTTTTTAAATATGTTAGCAAAAGTTGCCTGATGAGTATTGCCCCCCAGGTCATCATCATTGTATGTGGGGTAGAATTGTTCGTCACGTATGCTCTGACCCTGGAGACCAATATTGGTTCTGAATCTCAGGCCTTTAATAATATCCACTTCACCGTAGAGATTACCAAGGACCTCCAGTGTGTTCCGCTGGCGGCTGTTCAGTTTCATAATTCTGACGGGGTTTTCAGCATCCTGTCCGTCAATGGAGGTCCTGGGACCCTGAAATCCTCCCAGATTGTCTTTATTGTAAACCGGAAGATAAGGAGCCATTTTAATGGCATGTTCCAACAGGGAACGTCCGCCGTTATCAGCCAGGGGATCCTGTGAGGAGTAGGCTAAGCTGAGGTTTTCACCGATTTTCAGAATACCCTTTTTAAAATCACTGTTGGCCCTGAAGTTGTATCTTTCAAGACCAGTTTTGATAACAATACCCCGTTGATTCAAATAACCGGTTGACAATCTGAAAGTGCTGTTCTCATTACCACCGGAGAGAGAAAGGTCATAATTTTGCATAGGACCACTCTGGTAGATCTCATCCTGCCAATCGGTTACACCGCCTTCGGGCCGGCTTGGATTTTTACCGGCTAAACGATCTGCATATATAGGATTTGTATAGACCGGAGGTGTGGTAAATGCTCCACCTGTGGCATATTCCCGATATTGCTCAGGATTCAGCAAATCATATCTTTTATTTGAATACTGAACTCCGTAATAGCCTTCGAAATCAACTGTAACCTTTCCGGGTTTACCTTTCTTGGTGGTAACCATTATAACACCGTTTGATCCGAGTGAACCATAAATAGCAGCTGTGGAAGCGTCTTTTAAAACTTCAATGCGTTCAATATCTGAAGGATTGAGGTTACTGATGGTGGTTGTAACAACACCGTCAACAACAAACAAAGGATTGGCGTCGTTAACCGTACTGATACCCCTAACCCTCATTGTAGCATCAACACCCGGAGCACCATTGGTGATAACCGTCAAGCCTGCCGCACGTCCCTGCAATGCCTGGTCAAGACCTGACGCAGGCAGAGCAATAAGCTTATCAGATGCTACTGATGAAATAGCACCGGTCACATCGGCCCTTCTCTGAGTACCATATCCAACAACCACGACTTCACCAAGCGAGGCAGACACTGACTCAAGAGTAACATTGATAACAGAGCTGGCTCCAATTGGCACTTCCTGTGTAGTGTAGCCAATAAAGCTGATAATAAGGGTATTTCCTGTAGAGGGAACAGCAATAGTATATTTACCAAGGCCATCTGTTATCGCCCCTACCTGAGTTCCTTTCACAACAACATTTGCTCCGGTAACCGGTTGTTGATCTTTGTCAACCACAGTTCCAGTCACTGTTCTTTGGGCATATGCACCAGCAGTACCTGCTATAAAGAACAATAGCAGCATAAACACTTTTAGTAATTTTCTCATGGATAAATTAATTAGGTTATATGCAACCAATTATTGGATTTAAAAATCTCTGTGAATTCATTTAAATTCAGTTTTTAATTCCAATCGGGGTTATTCAGTTATTAATTTACTGTATAGTAAATATAATAATATTTATTAAATAATTGCACAAATTGCGTAACTTAATTCGTTAAAACCATAAAAATTGTTTAATATTTCTGAAAAATATCAGGGTTGTTTCCCTTACAAGCCCAAACGTGAATCTCAGTCTTCTGACTTCATCCAGTCAGAATCAGGCTGCAATCCTCCTAGCCTCCTTGCCTTCTACCATTCTGAATCAGGCTCAATCCTCCTCTTTAAAGATCACACTGTACTCATCCCCCCAGCCCCCTTCTCTGCTGACGCAAAGAAGGGGGAGAAAATCACAACAAAATTATATTTTTACACCCCAGCGCTGTAAGGCTTTTCTTTGGGCTGTTACCCAAAGAAGAATCATGAAATAATCCTCCCATCAAAACATTTACAAAACTTAAGGAAACAATAAAGACTAACCTATCCACCTGAAAGCGGATGGAAGGGAGTCAATTTTCTTTTGTGAATATTCTTTCAACTCCAAGCCTATTCATGATCATCTGTTTTTTTACTGTATCGAATTCAAATGTTACTCCATTGATGCCTTCAAGCTTAAACTTATCCTGTTCCATAGCCTCGAGCGGTGCTGCAGATTCCCCCACTGGTTGAATATAAAGCGTTGTGCCGGTTCTGGTAAAAGTAAATCTTACAGGTCCTCCAGTCGTCGAATATACGCCTGCATATTTGTCCAGGACTTCTGTGCTGATGGCAATCGGTTCGAAGGTGGGGATCTCAAACGGTTTATTGTAGAAAATATCCATAATGCTGTTCATAATGTCTCCCACCGGGAGATTCTTTGCATTCGAAGCATATGCAACCGCCAGCTTTTCTTCCGGCATATAAGCCAGCCATGCACCATAGTTATCAGCTCCGCCTGTATGCCCGTAGAAAGTCCTGCCGGCGAACAGAAAAGGTACCATTCCTGACCCTTCGTCGTCCCTCATAGTTTTCATGATGTCAAGGTTCTCCTGAGAGATAAGTTGCAATTCAAACAGTGCGTGGATGAATTTGACCATGTCGTTCGGTGTCGAAACAATCGATCCCCCACCGACAAGAAGACTTGGATGCATTTCGGGTTCTTGTTTCCAGCCGCCGCTATACCTGTAGGTAAGACTTTCATTTTTGTTCACATCGATAGTTCCTGTCGCGATGTAAGTATCATTAAGCCCGATTTTAAAAGTTATCTTTTCCTTAAGGGCTTCCGCGTAGGATTTACCGGTTAACTTTTCAATGATGAGACCTAAAAGCCCATAGCCGGAATTGGAGTAGGAAAACCTTGTGCCCGGCTCAAAGTCAGGCGTACCTCTGGAAATAATGTCGATCAACTCATCCCTTGTTATCGGGTTTGTCTTAGTTGCTGGCCGTAATTTCTCATCCATGATTGCGTCATGGATCCCGCTGCGATGAGCGAGTATCTGTGCCATAGTAATTCTCGTTGCATTAGGGATCCGGGGGAAGAATTTACTGAGTGTATCGGTGAGCCTTAATTTTCCCTCCTCCACAAGTTGAAAAATCATCACAGCTGTATACATTTTGCCGACCGAAGCGATCCGGTATCTGCTGGAGTCAGTCAGTGGTTTATTTCCGTTTACGCTAATCAGTCCGTAACCGATAGACCGTGTGTAAAGAACGTTGCCATCTTTGGCGATGGTCAGGCTACCCATCGCTTTATTCTTTTCGGCGAGCCTGTCAAAATATTGGTCGAGTTTAGCTTTGTCCGGCGTCTGTGCATGTGAAGCGGTAAACAATGCCAATGTCAGTAAGCAAATAAATAATATTTTAATTTTCAATGTCGTGGATACATATCGAATGCCTGATTCCATAGTTTTTTTGCGGATTGTTTGAATCTTCACCATATTGATTTGAAATTTAGATTAATTAACTCAAGTTGCTGGTTACTGGTTGCTGGTTGCTGGTTAGTTGATGATTAATCATGATCAATGAAACGATCTAGTTAAAATGTATTTAATAAATATCGCCATTGTTCATGATGCTAATCATCAACTAACCAGCAACCAGCAACAAGTAACCAGCAACTTGAGTTAATTGATTTTGTTTGTCAAAGAGCTTTTTCATCTCTCCAAAGAGGATCGCTAAAAGCAATCCGTCTAAAGTTCTCTTTGTTTTATTTCATACCAAAAATCAGAGGGAACCCAAATACTACAAAAAGTATCCAGATCAGATAAACAGGTAAGTATTTTGCAATGGTTAACTCAACTTCCCTGATCATAGCTTTTTTGAAATTTACTTTATACAAATCAATGATTAACAAAACTAAGTTACCTAAAATCAGGATATTTGAACCAAGAACAGCTAATCTGTTTGGTGTAATACCAAATGTGCCTAAGCGATAAAAAATTGCAGATAAGGCAATTAAGTCAATAATTACTGTTATAATTGAAAGGATAAATAAGATCATTTCATTGAATTTCTGTTTTCCGATTACTGATGTTTCAGAAATTGAAAAGACAATTACAGCCATAACACCTAAAAGCATAACATTAAATATCAATAAAAAATCACGATCGCTGTATGGGTCTTTTCCTGAGATTGCCAAAGCCACAAGAAAGATTATAGCTGTAAGCAAAACAAGTGGGCTGAAAATATTGGCTATTATAGGGGCGATCTTATTAGTTAACACCGTATAATTCTTTATAATATATGTTGCAACTATTGGCACAGAAACTGCCCCTACGATTACAACATTTTCCATGTAAAAGTTTTCAATTTTAATGCCAATTGCATCAAATAAACCAATAGTAATTCCGGTCAAAATACCCCCGGCTATAACTATTAGTGCCATAAGAATTGCCAGGTCACCATTGTATCTTATATACTCAATCCGTTTGATCTTATCCTTTAAATTAAAATCAATATAAACCAATCCGAAAATGCACCACATCAGGAGAGGTAAATGGATGTATACGAGATTAATTGAGTCACTGTCAGTGACTGATGGTAAAAGATTAACATATATTGTAAGAAGTAAAAAAGTAATCAGGACAGGTATAAGTCTCTTCATGTCAAAGACTTTGTTAGTCCAGACAAGTGTAAAGAGTCAGTCCGAAGAAAACAATTATCCCTGCATTTTTCTCATAAAAAATCTCAGTCATCCTGATATTAAAAATATCAGGTATTTTAATCAGAAATCCGGTTATCAGGCAGGCTGAAATCACAATGAAAATATCCAGCAGATTTGTCTTACTTATCCTGTCGGGTATTTTATCATAATCCAACCTGATCTTCCAGTATTTTGAAAGCTCGGATTTCTCAACATCTGAATACACTTCTTCAAAACCTGATTTAAAAGCGTTTCTATCATTACGATATAATTGTTCAAGTTTCTCAGGATTATTGATTAGTTCTTTAATTCTTTCTTTCATGATTATTTGTGACATAAGTTTTTTTAAAAAGTACTTTTAAATACAAAGTGTAACCCCAAAAAAATAATTGTTCTTTTATAAAGCTTCAGGAGCTTTTAAAATAAAAAAATATGCAACCAGTGCTCCCGCTAAAGCTATCACGTTGTAAGATTCTTCCATCATTTTCCTGATTGCCTTTATATCCTCTATGGATTTTGAATCACTTTTCATTTTATAAAAGTACTTTGAAATACAAAGTAAAACATAAATTCTTAACATTCCAAATTTTTAAATAATATTTCTGCCAGTAAAAAGTAAAAAATATCCGGATTGCTTTATACAAATGCTTATAAGACAGATAATATGTAGCTAAGCCGAACGGAGCCCACCTATGCCGAAGGCTTCGGCGGGCGAAGCGAGCAATCCTCGATCACCGACCTCACCCTAAATCCCTCTCCCGGGGTGAGAGGGACTTAAATCACTGGTATTTAGAATTACCCTGACAAACAAGAAGACCTGCAGGGCTTTTTCCTTGTTAATCACTCCCTCGGAGGATCGACCCGAACGCAGTGAGGGTTAATCCTTTCCTGATCCAATTATCTACCTTTAAAAAAATAACTGTTGATATAACCTGAGAATGATTTACTAAATTGTGCCAACCTCTAAAGATCATCCGGGCGGTATGGTATCAAAGGGATATAAACAATTCAATTATGAAGAAAAAGAGTTTAATAATTCTGTCCCTTCTTATTCTCACCTGGTTCGCAAATGCACAGGTATATCAGTGGAGAGGACCGAACAGGAACGGTATTATACCTGAAAAAGGACTGCTGAAAGCCTGGCCTGACGAAGGTCCGGAGCTGCTCTGGTCATTTAAAGATCTTGGTGAAGGACATACAAGTGTCGGACCCGCAAAAGATAGGCTGTTTATAACCGGGCTTGAAGGAAATACAGGATTTCTTTTTGCTTTCGGTTATAATGGTAACCTTATCTGGAAGGTACCTTACGGACCTGAGTGGACTGAGAACTACATAGGTCCGAGGTCAACACCGGTTGTAATTGAAGACCGTGTATATTTTCAGAGCGGCCATGGAGTTGTTTACTGCATTAATGCAGGAACGGGCAAGATTGAATGGTCTGTGGATCTCCTGAAAGAATATGGCGGGAAGAAGGTAACGTGGGGTTTGGTTGAAAATCTACTGATAATTGGCGACAAGATAATCTGCACTCCCGGAGGTTTAAAAAATAATGTTGTTGCATTAAACAGGTTGACCGGAAAACTCATATGGTCAAGCCCGGGAAATGGGAGAGCCTCCGCTTACTGCTCATCAATATATGTTAAGCATAACGAAACAGAGCTGATAATAACCACCACTGATGGCTCTATCATCGGGATCGATGCTAATAACGGTAAGGCTTACTGGTACTTCCCGCAGAATCAGAATAATCAAATTCATGCCAATGCACCTCTTTACTCAGACGGCGTAATTTACTGTGCAACTGAGGAGGCCGATTCTGACAATGGTTTGGTTGCTCTACGGCTTTCAGATGACGGGAAGAAAGTCACACTGTTATGGAGGAACAGGGAATTCCTGAACCTGATGGAGGGATTTATTCTCCTGGACGGGTTAATATACGGTTCTGTTTACGAGGCCAGGAAATGGCTTTGCATTGACGCAAAAAACGGTTCTGTAATTCATTCGTACACCGGCCTGGGTGACGGGATAATCTTGTGGGCCGACGGGCTTTTCTACTGCTATACCAAGAAGGGAGAAGTTGCACTGGTTTCAGCCGACAGAAATGCATTTAAAATTATAAACCGATTCAGGGTCCCTATGGGAGACGGACCCCATTTCTCACATCCCGTTATACATAAAGGTAAAATGTATATCAGGCATGGAAGTGCATTAATGGTATACCGCATTTCTTGAATATCTCACTGTTACGATAGATTCTGATTACCGGCCTTCCGCTGAATCCAGGCGATCGAAAGAGGTG
Source organism: uncultured Bacteroidales bacterium (assembly GCA_963849615.1). GTDB lineage: Bacteria > Bacteroidota > Bacteroidia > Bacteroidales > VadinHA17 > LD21. The sequence goes on along the minus strand of CAWKIC010000008.1, from coordinate 21,391 downwards.
TCATTTTAATGATCCACGCGCCAGCTTGGCAAGGGTATCATATGTTGAGGTTCTTGCATCACATCCCAGCCGTGATTTGTGAGGGCCTGAAGCCTTTGACGACGAGGTAGATGCCCAGCGAGAACTCCCACAGCGCGATCGGCAGTGCAAAGAGCGCCGATGCTGCAGAAATCGGTCCCAGGAGGCCGAAGAGCGTGCTGGCCCAGGCAGCGACGAGCAGGGCTGCTCCGAAGAATCCCAGCACGGGAAGAGCACGTGGCACCAGACGCGACTGGTACAACAGGGAGCCCAGCAACACGGCATTCACTGCCGGAATGAAGCTTTGTCCGAAAAGAAACATCCAGTAGTACTGGGCGGCCAATGCCTGGCCTGTGATCAGCCCGCCTGTTCCTGCGCCTGCCTGCCTCAGGGAAACTATCGAGAGGAGGCTCACTATACCAAAATAGATGGTGGCGGCTTCCAGGACCCGGCTGCCTACAAATCCCAGCGCGCGCCCCTTGTTTTGTCTCTTGAGCACCGGGTAAAGAGTGACGGCGGTTCCAATGCCTGCGAGGGCCACGATCATTTCCAGGATGGCGCCCAGCAGTACGGGAGTGTCCGGGCCGGGGCCGAGGATGTAGTTCGGACCTCGCACCGAACCATAGAGCCCCAGAGTCGGGATCGAAACAAATGTTAGCAGGTAGAACACTCCCGCTACCAGCGCGGTCTTTCGCAGTGAGCTCATCGGGGCTCGTTCCGTTATTGTAATCCCTGTGTCAGTCATGTCATCACTGATTATCAAATACTCGTATTACTACATTGCCTTTTTTATGATGTTCTTCCACATATGCATGTGCCTCTTTGATCTTGTTCAAGCGGATACCTTCTGTCTATCACCGTCTTTAGTTTACCAGATTCAATAAGCTCCTTCAAAGACAATAAGTCATTTGAGTTTTGACCAGGAGAACCGGCTACAGATACATACTTTCCTTTGGGCTTTAATAAATTTTTACAAGCCGATTTGGAAGTCTTTCCAACTGCATCAAAAATAATATCAAACTGAGTCTCTTGCTTTGTAAAATCTTCCCTGGTATAATCAATCACTTTGTCTGCTCCAAGTGATTTTACCAGGTTTATATTTGAGGTACTGCATACAGCAGTCACATTAGCTCCAAAATGCTTACCAAGCTGAACTGCAAATGTACCTACACTACCTGAAGCCCCATATATGAGTACATTTTGTCCACTCATTATCCCGGCTTTTTTTAAAAATCTTAATGCTGTAAGACCACCAATTGGAACTGTTGCGGCTTCATCGAATGTCATATTAGAAGGTTTTAATGCAATTAAATCATTTTCCGGCAGGCAGTTATATTCAGCATATCCTCCGAATTTAAGTCCACAAGAGGCAAAAACACTATCTCCTTTTTTGAATGATTTGACTTTTATACCAGCTTCCTCAATTATTCCTGCTAATTCAAATCCCAAAATATTTACTCTTTTGGGCTTCAATAAACCATTAAATATCCTTGAAACAAACGGGTCGGCTTTCCGCAAACGCCAATCTCCGGCTGTTACAGTTGTAGAATATATTTTTACCAATACTTCATTGTCTTTGGGAACAGGTTTTGCCACCTCTTTGAGCTGCAAAACATCTGGTGATCCATACCTGGTATATACAATTGCTTTCATTAGTCTTTATATATTTTTTCCTTCCGTCAATTGAACCCGTGGTTAACAGGGTCCATCCTTGCCATTTGTCTGGTTATTCCGATTTAGATGGCGCCGGCATTGTTCCCTTTCAGTTACCGGTAAAGTAGGGCATTTTTCTGCTTGCCTGCCTCATTAAATCATCGACAAGTCTGGCTGGAGTACCTAACGAAGATGATAGTTTGTGATCATAATTCCAGATCATTTTTTTTGTACCTGAATCATGTATAGATAATGACGCAGTAGCTTCGTTTGTAGCTCCAGTTGCACCAACAAGCAAACCAACAGCTATTGCTGCACCCTCCGACATTGGCTTGGATAAGGAATAATTTGATGATAAAATTCCGTCCACTCCAAGGATCCGGCACATTTCATCAGGGGTTAATACTTTACCTTCATTAACTCCTGCTTTTGTAAGAAGAGCACTTGTTGTCTCCACATCCTGAATCTCAACTGAGATGGTACCTTGCATTTTTCTTTTTAGCATCCAGCTATACATTTCCCGCTGAAAATTAACCGACTCAGCTTTTTGCTGTTCAATAAGGGCTGCTCCGTCAACATTCTTTTTAGCTGCTATTGAAACTTTAGGGGGAACAATTGCAATAATTTTTTGATTCTGAGCGAGAGATCGTGCATCTGGTGTGTAGAATATCTTTGCACAACTTTGCAGTATAAAAGCTAGCAAAACAAGAAGAAAAATTGATTTTTTCATAGCCTATAAGAATATAATTAACAAGAAATCTATTTGAGAATTGTATTTGTTTTTATTTATTTCAGTCGCAATTTTGTATTGAATGGTTTGTAGGGAAACTTAACTTTTACTGTAATCAATCTACCCTGGTCGTGACCCTTCTTTTATCCATCAATAATTTCCCTAAGATTAAATTTGCTCAATGTACTTTCAACAATTATATCCCAACTATGTTCAATTTCATTTTTAATCCGCTCTGTAACAGACAATATGCTTAAGAATAGATATTTTCATTCGTACTGGAGCTGGTGTAGTTTGTGTTCAGGGCAGGATGAACGAAAGGAGGGCTGCTGACGCAAAGAAGGGGGAAAAAATGTTGTCTGCTTGTTTCATTGTAAGAGATTCCCGGATGCCTGAGTCAATCATATTACCCCTTGGAAGTTATAAAGTTTTGGTTAACTTTGATATTAAACTAAGTAACCTATGAAAATCCTGAAAAAAATTCTCAAAGCACTTCTGATTGTAATAGCCGTTTTGGTCCTTGGCTTTATCGGTCTGATCGTCTATGCTATGATTTCCGATTACAAACCGGAAGAAAAAGAGATAATTTCTCAGTCAGACAGCCCTTCATTACTGAACGATTCACTTACTTTTTCACTTTTAACCTGGAACATCGGTTATGCAGGACTGGACAAGGATATGGATTTTTTCAAGGATGGCGGAACAAAAGTTATTACGCCGGAGGTGAATTGCCTGGAAAATGTTTCCAGGATTGAGGATTTTTTACTAAGAAACGACACTATAGATTTCATCTATATTCAGGAAATTGACAGGAACAGCAAAAGAAGTTACAGGATTGACGAATATGAGAGCATATCGAAAAAACTCCAGGGTTATAATCCTTCCTATGCAATGAATTATGATGTTTTCTTTGTTCCTGCCCCTCCCACAAATCCTTACGGAAAAGTTGTAGCCGGATTAGCCACCTATTCGAAATACAAACCTGAATCATCAACAAGGTATTCCCTTCCGGGAGATTTCGGATTCCCTATGCAGTTGTTCTATCTCGACAGGTGTTTCCTGGTCAACAGGTATAAGCTCACCGGAGGAAAAGAACTGGTACTGATCAACACCCATAACGAAGCTTTTGATGAAGGCGGGAATATAAGAAAGGCTCAGATGGAAAGGCTCAGGGAATTTGTTTTAAATGAATATAATTCAGGTAACTATGTAATAGCCGGAGGTGACTGGAACCAGTACCCCCCCGATTTTAAACCTGCTTTTCCGGGGAACAAGGAATTCACTGGTCAGGTCGGAGATTTTTATCTGATGGGTATTGAACCGGATTTCATGCCCCTGGAATGGAAATGGATTTATGATCCTGGAAATCCTTCATTCCGGACCCTCATTGCAGCATACGACGCTGCAATAACACCCACTAGTGTATGTGATTTCTTTCTCATTTCACCGAATATAGAATCTCTTTCTGTAAAATGCCATCATCTTGGTTTTACCAACTCGGATCATAATCCTGTCATTATGCAGGTAAAATTAAGATGAACAGGTAAGAAAACAGGCAGGGCGACGAGAGTTTTATTCAAAATGTCATATCGTATCAGGTAAAATAATTACTATAATTCATATATTATTTATTGTTTAACAATATCATCTTAATCCCGACCACCGGTTTCACCGGGAGTTATTCACATTTTGTCCCGTTCCGGGACAGTTGAGGGACAAAAGCCTCTTTCAGAGGAGCTAGTGTTATTCTAAAATGCAACAAAAGATTTCTTTGACATTTTTTTGAGAGATCCTTCGCTTACGCTACTGCTGCAAATGACAATATTTTGTAACAGATTGGTTCATAATATTATGAGATCCCTCACTCCGTTCGGGATGACAATGTTGCTTTTTTAGAACGGGGAGGGAAGCAGGGGCGTTTCGAACGGGCAATCAGAGTTTAGAAAAATTCAAACGAAACGCCCCTGCTTCCCTCCTCCCAATAATTAAGAATGCCTTGTCATCCCGAGCGCCAGCGAGGGATCTCACTGATATATAGATGAATACATTTAGTTGATTATTCCTTGAAAAGCCTTTCCTTCAGAGATTACAAAATAAGAGAAGATCCCTACCCAGGGTTTCGCCGGGGGCTATGTCAGACTGTTATTTTATATTTACAGCTTGCATCACCTCTTAAAACTGAAGTGATCACTTCAGCTTTCACGGGGTATCCAAAAACAGAGGAGAACATTTTTTCAGCAAATCCTTCGGAACAATTGCACATTACTGATGAGCCGATACTTTCAGCCTGGTTTACCAATGGACAAACGCAGTAGTCTTTATTTTCATCGGCAACCAATACTCCTGTTTTTTTATCAAATTCAATTTTCCAACCCCATTTTTCAGAGATAAAGTCAATGAATTTATCGGGATTCCCAATATACTCCTTAAGCATATCATTCATTTTCAATTCGTTGAAATGAATGACAGCGTTCTTCTTAATCAAATTCCTGAACTTCCCCGGTTCAAGTTCTGTGCTCAGGTTCATCAAAAGGTTTGCTGTCCAGCCTTGTATAACACGTTTCTCCGAATCAGTTTCAGGTTCTTTAGATCCGGATTCATTTTCACCGGCTTTAACAAAAGCTATTCTTCCGAATCCACAAAAACAAGCGCCGGATAAACAGGCTTTTTTCAGAAAATCTTTTCTTTTTATATCCATTGAGAAACAAAAAACTGGTAATGCAAAATAATTTTACTTATCCCCTTTCAGCGTACGGGAGCCAAAGATCCTTCCTGCCGTTTTGCCATGGTTTGCATCAATCTTAACAGTCACCGAGGTTTTATTGCCAATCAGTTCAGCAGGAATCAAATACTCAAGATCGTAAAATTTACCTGTTGTTCCTCCATTCCATTCAACATAGGCAATTTTAACCCCATCAACCAACACGTCGAATTTGCGATCCTTATCATCACCAATGTAGGTGAGCAGTAAAATGTTAGAAGCACCCGGATTTACTTTCATGGTATAAGTAAAATTATTATCACGGCGTGCTTCCCTGCCTCTCCTTCCCAATGCGACGTCGACATATGATTTCTCGGTGGCAACAAGGTTATGGTCCCGTTCAGGCTGCATTTCGCCGATACGGAAATTATCAATGGTCCGCTCTTCAATAATTTGCTGCCTTTTCTTATCAGCTTCATATTCCGCCTGACGGGCTAACCAACCGGCTTTTGTGAAAAAGTCGAAATACACGCTGTAATATTTATTGTACAGGGTATAAAAAGGTTTAAGGGTAATCTCTTCGGGTTGCCCGATGCCTTGTGTTTCGAAGGTGAGTTTCTGAATATCAACGGGTTTCAGCCATTCTTTTATATTACGGTTATCGGTAAGCAAAACCGGCGTTCCGAACACCGGGTCAGGCAAAGTATTGCCCAAATCGGCGGCCAACACTATCGGCCCGTAAAGGAATGCAATACGGTCGGCATTATCGGGCATGGATTCAATATAAAGATCCATTGGCAGGGTAATTTCAACCCTGTCACTGTTTTTCCATTTCCGGTTTATCTCTGCGTACCCTGAAGCATTTGGAGTAATTTTTACTGATTTCCCATTTACAGTAACTGCAATTCCTCTTTTTGCCCATGCCGGCTGACGGATTAAAATTGAAAAAGTCTGACTTTTCTTCAGGCCAACACCGACATTTACTTTATTGTTATAAGGAAATTCTGTTTCAAGCTTTACCGTTGCGCTACGGGTTTTCCAGTTCAATTCGGATGGAATGAACAGATTGACATACAAATCACCGCCTGAGGTTTCATTGTATATCGCTTCAGCATATTTGCTGTGGTTTTCCATGCCACTGCCCACGCAACAGGTAAAGGTATTAAACTGGTCGCTGAATTCCTTGCGGGTACCCATGCGAAGCGGGGTAAAATAACACATCATTCCGTTTTCAGGATTTTGGGATGAAAGGATGTGGTTGTAAAGTGTCCGCTCGTAAAAATCGAAAAGTTTACTATCGGGTTCCCAGGCAAATAAATGCCTGGTGAGTTTGAGCATGTTGTACGAATTACAGGTTTCGCAGGTATTGTCACTAAGGCGGTCGTTAAGTTTATCCGGTTCGCCAAGATATTCGTAGTTACTGTTACCCCCGATTACATAGGACTGGTGGAGAGCCATAATTTGCCAGAAGAAGGATGGCAATTTTATGATCAGATGCACTTTTGGTAAGTTCATACCTCCGGGCAGCACCAATGGCTTTGGGAACATTGGTATTAGAGTGCTTGCCGGCCATAGGATCGATACCTTTGGCAAGTTGTCCCATAATAAATTCATCATCGAATTTATACGAAAGATCAAGATATTTTTTATTGCCGTTAATGGAATAGATATTTACCAGAACATCCTGCATTCCTCCATACTCGCAGTTTAGCATTTTGATGCGTTGCTCTTCGGTAAGGTTCTTCAAAACCGTTTCAGTCCAATCGGCAATACCTTTAACGACTTTAAAAGCCTGCTGGTTATCGCAATACAGAAATGCATCCACCAGTCCGGCCATCACTTTATGAACTGTGTACCAGGGCGACCAGGCTCCATTCAGGTCGAAGCCTCCCGATCTTATTTCTCCACGTGATACTTTAGCCCAGAGGGTATCTTCATTTGGAATAGCTCCCACGTAACCTGTTTTGCGGGCTTGCTGACAGCGGGCAAGTTCGGACACGATGTAATCTATCCTCTTTTTAAACTCAACATTACCGGTGTTGGAATAAAACATTGCACAAGCCGAAAGGTAATGCCCGAGGGTATGACCCGACAGACCTTCGCTTTCCCAGCCTCCGTATATTTCGCCTTTGGTGGGCAAACCGGCATTCTGGTAAAACCGGTACAGAAGACGGTCAGGTTCGACAACCAGAAGATAAGCAGCATCCTTTTCCATTGCGTTTTTAAACGGACTTCCATCCAGGAGCTTTACATCTTTCAGGCTGAAAGCATAGGCTTTTATTGGAACGACCGGACTTACAATGACACTGGAATTTTTAAACTCAGGTACATAGGATTGCGCATACCCGGTAAGTGTTACCACCATTAGAAAACCAGCTGGGAACATTATTCTTTTCATTGATTTAATAATGTTTTGAAAGTTGATGATCAAATGCTGAAGATACTATCGCAGTTTTATCCATATAGATAACAATGGAGGCAGACTATTATATATTAAATAAGTTGTGAGTCCAAAGATAACTTTTAACTTAAAATGACAGGGATTCTGAGAGTCTTCTGAATTTTTCACTGATCTTTTCGCCTTTCGCAATTCGTTCAGCATTACTGCCAAGCTGTTTCTTGAGATTTTCCTGATCTGGTTCCGGACCTACATATTTAAAATTACCTGGTCCAAATTGACTTACATACCAGGCACGGGAACGGATTTTTTTATCACTTACTGCAGTAACATCAACCTCGTAATTTGATTCACGGGTGGAATAAAATATATAGTCTGTTACGGTAAAGGGTTGCAATCCTTCATTGATCCTGTGATTCGGAAAATATAAATGATAAGCAGCTGCCCGCGCAGCGTCGAGTGTCATGAAAGCAGACATACGATGGTCGGTTTTAAGCCACTTCATCCAGTCGCTGCCAGGGTCCATTGTAAATACGGCATCGGGACGGTATTGCCTTATCAGTCTGCAGACTTTTTCACACAGTTCTTTTTGAGGAACATACTCTAACATTCCGTCATCATATCCGAGACAAATGAAAGTATCCGTTTCCGGTGTTATTCCCATTTCTCCACATGCTTTTTCAGATTCAATTTTTCTTATTTGCGCCAGTCTCTCACTTGTCATATCAAGATCTCTCGAGCCCTTGTTTCCGGTTGTATACCATACCATAACAATTTTGTTACCATTCGCTTTAAGTAATGACAATGTACCCAGACATCCGCTTTCATCATCCTGATGCGGTCCAACCCACATTATTGTTTTATTTGTCCATTTAGTAATGTCATCCGGAGCTTTTTGGGTTCTTGGGCCTGTCTGCCCTGACACACTCAGTGGGATAATTGATATCAGCAGACTTGTCAAAATGAAGGTCATCTGTTTAGTTTTCATAGCAATTTTCTTATTAATTATTTATCTTTTAAATTAGTCAAATATTTCTATAAAATCAGGTTATTTCCGGAAATATTAAACACCTTGCAAATAGCATGAAATTTAAATCAAATATAAAGCTGGTTTTCTTAGATTTGTATTCAGTTCTTAATCTCATCTAAACTTATCCTGAAATGGCCTCAATTAAAACAAGATCTAAACTCACGCGACGCGAATTCATGAGACTTTCAGCAGCAGTTGCAGCTGGTGTTTCATTGATGCCTGCCCTGTCCTGCACTTCAACTGCCATTCCTTCTCCTATGAAGCGACGTTTCGGACGGATTAATTTCGATGTCACTACAATAGGACTTGGAGGACAAAGTTCACTGATGTGGACCCCGGAGGGTATTGAACCTGTTGACATCATAACAAAAGCTTTTGACCTGGGAATTAATTACTACGATACTTCAAATGCATATGGCCCAAGTCAGAAAAATTATGGAAATGCCTTCCGGAAACTTAAGCTGGTTCCCGGACAGGAAGGCTACAACCAAAAACTCAGAGATTCCATATTCCTTACCACCAAAACAATGGTTCGCTGGGCAAAAGGAAATTATCCGAAACTTGACAACGTTCGTAACAGTACGGACGGAGATCATGGGGAGGGAGCAGTGGCTGATCTGAAACGCTCTCTTTCACAGATGTTTGGAAACGATGACGGAAGCTATCCGGAAGGAGCTTATGTAAACATGATACTTATACATAATATTACGAATTTCGAAGAGGTTGACGTGGTGTATAAAGGTCTTGAAACACCCCTTGATTTAAATGAAAATTTTGGCGCCCTGGTTGCTCTTCGCGACTACAGGGATGGCACCAACATTACCGGAATGAATCCAAAGAACGAAAAGCTTGTAAGACATCTGGGATTTTCAGGGCATAACAATGCTCCTGCAATGATGGACATGATCCAGAGGGACAAATGGGAACTTCTGGATGGCATGCTGGTATCGATCAACGTGAATGACCGGCGCTATCTTAATATGCAATACAATGTAATTCCTGTCGCACAGGCAAGGAATATGGGAGTAATAGCCATGAAGGTGTTTGCCGATGGAACAATGTATACCAAGGAACCCGGATGGTCAAGCAAACCTGAGGATGTGGTTAGAATAATAGGAACTGAATCGGTCCCAAGCAGACCCCTGATCGAATATGTATTAACAACTCCAGGTATTCATACACTCATAATAGGTACCGGCCAGATAAATGATAATCCGCTTAAATGTCAGCTTGTCCAAAACTATTATGCAGCGCAGATTGAACCGAATGCATTTAGTGAAAGTGAAAGACGTGACCTTGAAAAGATCGGTGTGCGCGCCCGTAACGGGGAAACAAATTATTTTCAACTGGCTGACGCAGGTTTAACACCTCCGAGAAATGCTAAACTCATTAAATCCGATGGAGTAAAATTATCATGGGATACAAGCTATGCAGGTAATGAACCCATTACACATTATGAAATAGTAAGCGATGATAAGGTTATTGGAACAGTGCGGCATCTCCCACAGGTTTCCAGAGATCCTTTCAGCTATGACATCAAATCGGGAAAGGAATTCAAAGTTATCGCAGTCGATGCAATCGGGCGGAAATCTGCAACTGAGGTACTTACTGTGTGAATTTAACCAGGGTTTGTGCTTTCTTCTTAACCGACAATAATATTCAGCAAGGCATACTCTCAACCTATTATGGTCTGATGATAGTACCATCCCTTTTACGTACTGTCCAGTTTCCTGCATTATTTGTTATCGGATATTTTGCAGCCATTTTTTCATTGATATCAATTCCAAGTCCGGGGCTTTCATTCACATAGATATAACCATTTCTTTTCGTACAGCATCCGGGAAACAATTCACGGAGAAAATCTGAAAAATCGCCTCCTCCCTCCTGAAGTCCGAAATTCCAGGTAGCAAGGTCCATATGAGCCTGTGCTGAATGTCCTACCGGTGATACATCACCGGGACCATGCCAGACTGTTCTTACATTGAACCATTCACCTAACCTGGCAACTTTCATGCATGGAGTTATTCCTCCCATCTGTGAAACATGGATACGTATATAATCAAAATAATGATTTGACATCGGTCCCACAAATTCATTGATATTATTGAAAAGCTCACCCATGGCAAAAGGTACAATCGTACTTTCACGCATCTGTTTCCACCAATGAGTATTTTCAGGAGATAGAGGATCTTCAATAAAGAAAGGACGATATTCTTCCAGCTTCCTGCACATATTAATAACATCCATCGGCTGACATCGTTCATGAATATCATGACATAACTCAATTTCCTCCCCGCATCTTTTTCTCACTCCTTCAAACATCTTAGGGACAGCTCTTAAATATGCCTGATCATCCATATAACTATCGTTGGGCATTCCAAATCCGGCCTCTTTAAAATCAGGATTACTGCCTATTGTTCCTACACCGCCATATCCCCGATCTGAATCCTGACATGACGTTGTCCTGCTTCCATTTGTTTCAGAACACTATCTGCAATCTCTTCAGGTGTACTGCCACTCACAGAAGTGTAAGTATCAACAGCAAAGCGGCATTTACCACCAAGCAGCTGGTATACAGGCATATTTGCCCGTTTACCTTTTATGTCCCATAGAGCCTGGTCCAATCCGCTTAAAGCATTATTCAAAACAGGACCGTTCCGCCAGTATGAGCTGACATAGAACGATTGCCACATATCTTCAATATTATCGGCATCCCTTCCTGTACAAAAGTCAGTCATATAGCTGTTGATAGCAGTAACCACAGCTTCTGCCCGCTGAGTGAAGGTGGCACAACCTAATCCGTATAATCCGGGTTCTGTTGTTTCAACTTTTACCACAACAAGATTTGAGCCTCTTCCTTCCGGGCCTGATTTAACACCAATAGCTTTTACACTCTTTATCTTAATTGGAGGCAATCCTACAGGAGGCTTGTTTAATTTTTCCTGTTGCTGAGCCTGTCCGCCAGATATATTACTAAAGCCTCCTGCCAGTATAGCTGCAGAACCGAGTCCAAGCGTTTTAAGTACATTACGACGGCCCGTAACTAATTTTTCTCCTTTTGTTTTCATAATTATTTTAATTAAATTTTTAGCAATTAAAATTCACCCGCTTCGTGAATCCTTCGTGTGATCCTTTGTGTGACTTTGTGTGACTTTGTGGTAAAAAGAATTTAACCACAAAGGGTCACAAAGGCTGTCACTAAGGTAACACAAAGGAATACAATAAATTAAGAATATCTATGAACTAAACCTGTTAGAAGCTGTCCAGTTTTTACCGGTTTCTGGGTGGTCCTGCTGCCCTTCGTGCGGCGGCTTCTTCCTTGCGTTTGTTCATATAATCAAATAAGATCTTTTTATCCATTGGTAAATTGGGGTAACTATTTATCCATTCCACAAAAGCTTTGTCAAATTCTTCAGGGGTTACATCAACGAACCTCTCGTTATCGTATTTAAATTTTTGGGTCTTGATGCAGAAAAAGCTGAACTCGTCGCGTAATGCAGTATATTCCCCTGATATTACGCATTCTGCAACAAGGTGAGGGGGAATAAAAGTTACTCCATGTTTTTTTGCCAGCACCACATCACCTGGCAATACAGTAACCCGACCAATACGAATTGGTGCATTGACAGTGGAAAGCATCATCTGGTCAATAGCGGAGGGATCTGATCCTCTTATCCAGCCATTGAATCCTTCAATTTCACCAAGGCCTTCCGCATCTCTTACAGATCCATTAAAAATAATTCCTCTTTTTCCGTTCTTAAAGATCGCATTCGCAAGATTATCACCTACAAGTGTGCCATCTTCTATTTTGCCATAGCTATCGGCAACATAAACATCTCCCTCAGATAAAGCATTAATTGGGGCATAATTTGTCACTGGCAGTGTTAAGGATTCTTTTTTGCCAATGGCTTGTACATAGTCATTGAAATCTTTTCTAAGCGGCACAAATTGGGCTGTAACAACACGTCCGGTCATAACCTGATCGGGATGAAGGATCTGCCAGCCATTTTCAAAGATGCCTGAAAAATTTTCGAATTGATTTTCATAACCCTTGCCACCCAGAAATCCCCAAACCTCTTCCATGGATAATTTTTTTAATCTTTCCAGGAGTTCGTCAGATACTTTCGGTCTGCCATCAGGTGTCCGTTCCCCTATCCATTCAGGTGTTAATGCTTTTACGTCATCCGCAGACCATTTCACACTTTGTGATTTGCCCGGGATATAGCATAAAGTCAAAACCAGAATCAAGAATGCTTGTTTTTTCATGTTAGAAGTTTTTATTATAGTGATAAATAATGAAATCCATTCCCTTATTTTCAGATCAGGCTTTGCTGTACTCTTTGGCTACTGCTTCTGCAAGGCCCCGCATGTATCCAATGGCGAACAGGTTCCCAAGGGTTGTATAACCACCTCTCATCTGAGGGTTTTCAATTTCTGTTGACATGACCGGGACATGATCGGGTCGCATTGGTCCGTCAAAACCAATCTCAATATACGCTTTCATGGCTTCATACATATCGATGTCGCCCTCATCATGGAAAGTCTCTGTGAAATGAGTACTCGGCTTAACTCCGCTAAGGTCTCTGACGTTCCTGAAATGAACAAAATTGATCACATCACTACCCCATCTCCTGACCAGTGAGGGTATATCATCACAATCTGACATCCCCCGAAAGTTAGCCTGGCACAGGGTAACCCCATTACATCTGTTCGGATACATCGCAAGGAAACGATCATAATTTGAAACTGAATTCATTATACGTGAGATTCCCTGTATTACATCTACCTGGGGATCGTCGGGATGGAGCGACATTTTCATTCCTATCCTCTCTGCTTCAGGCATTACTGCCTTCACAAAATATTCAAGAGTTGTCCATAAGTGCTCTTTTGAGATCTCCCCATACTCTGTCAACGGTGCCGGCTTCATTACCTCGTAGTCAAATTCCAGCATCAATGCTCCTCCCCTGCCCGGGCGTTCTTTATTTGTCCTGGCCCAGCTGATCACAGGCATCCAGTTATAGCAGATAGTATCTACATCACCGTACTGCTTCAAATTCTTCATAAATGTTATGAAATTCGAAATCTCCTCGTCCCTTCCGTCCAGACCAAGTTTAGTTTTAGTCCCAAGAGAAGGAGGTCCTTCAACAACATACCATTTAATTCCCTCTTTGTCCCATACGGCTTTTGTAGCTTTTATAGCTTCAGGGTCCCAGGCATTTAATCCCTTTATTCTTTCTACCCCTGAAACAGCATAATTAACTGCAAGTTGCTTTGCAAACGGAACCTTTGGTGAGGTTGGTCCATTTAAAAATGCAAACTTAATGCCACCGTCCTTAAGGCATGGCTTTGGCGCCAGGCCTGAACTCTTTTTTTTGTAAGATGACTGAGTGCAGGCTGGATTCAGAACACCCAAAGATATTGTAGCTGCAAGACCAACACTCTTCTTTATAAAATCTCTTCGGTTATCTTTCATAATTATTTAATTTCAGAATTGTCTTATTGAAGCTTCAAACATACAGGCCTGGATACCTGAATTTTCCAACAGGTATGAGTTAGCAATCCGTTTTTGTTTCATAAAGATTTACGCATTCCCAAAAAGCAGGTTCCAAAGTAAAGATACAAACAAATCCTAAAGAAAAACCCTGGCAGCTGATGAAGGAAGCTGCCAGGGGTAAAAAGTTGCGAAAAAAGTAATATTACAATGAGATTACGTTCAGTTTTTTGCCCTCAGTCTGTTCATAAAGTTTCCTGGCCATCTCTGCCTTATCATGACTGAAGGCCGGATTCATTGAATAGGCTTTCATATACGAATAATAGGCTTCTTCGAATTTCCTGATGAACATGTAATAATCTCCCTTTGAGTCATATACATTCGGATTTTCCGGCTCCAGCTCAATATATTTGTCGAAAGCCTCCTCAGCTTTATCACTCTGCTTCAGAGTCAGATATGCATACCCGAGCTGATTATAAAAAGGAGCAGGATGCCCGGCGATCTTAATAGCCCTGGTTAATGTCTCGACAAGGCCCGTGGTATCGCCGGCAAGTGATTGAAAATAAACCAGGTTATTATATGCATTCGGATCATTTGGATACATCTCCACCAGCTTCTTCCCCACATCGGTAACATCGGTGCGACCTTGTTTTACTTCGTTCAGTGCGCCCTTCAGTTGCTCTTCTGCCTCACTGAGTTTAGCTTTACAACCTATTGCAGCATCAGCGTACCTGTCAAACTCATCAGGGGCACGATTCAAAAGATAGAAGAATGCAAGATGGTAATTAGCCATGAAAAAATCAGGGTCCGAATCAAGAGCTTTTTTAGCGGTTTCAAGTGCTTTATCCAGATTAACATCATCAAAGTACTTCATAGCCTGGTTGTAAATCGACAATGCTGATTTGGAATTCGTTGTGACGGGCATAATCTTTTCTTTCGCAGGCTGGGAATAAATCAATACTCCGGTAAAAAGTAACGTCACTAACAGAATCAATTTCTTCATTTTTCTAAATTTTAATTTCATAATCCACAATTTATTTGTTGAGCAGGTTCCTGATATCAGAATTTCGTGCATAATCCAGGGCAGTTTTATCATTGTTGTCTTTCAGATCAGGGTCAGCGCCTTTTTCCATCAATGCCCTCACAACCTCTGAATTTCCGTTTTTCGCGGCATAAATCAGGGCGGTGGACCCATCATTGTTTCTCAGGTCTAATTTTGCCCCGTTATCCGCGAGGAGTCTTACAATCTCTGCATACCCGTTCATAGAAGCCGCCATCAGCGATGTGAACCTGACACTGCGTTGTTTGTCAATGGGAGATCCTTTTTTCGGCAATATTTTTATGATCTCTAAATGTCCGCTCCCGGATGCATGTAAAAAAGCACTGGTTCTGAGGGAGTTCGCAAGTATGCCCGGATTTGTCTCGGTGCCGGTTTTAACCTTAACTGCTTCCATTTCCCCGTCAGGTGAAAAGGTAACCATTGCTGTTACCTGTCCAAAATCCAGTGAATCCGGCTGAAGGTCTCCGTTAAGCATAGAACTCAGGGTTGCGACAATCTCATCACTGGCAGTGATTACAGGGGCATTAGTGCCATCAGGTTCCTGCGTGTCAGGTCTTGCCCCTTTTTCCAGCAATAGTTTAACAACATCAGTATGGCCGTTAAGTGACGCCAGAAACAGGGCATCTGATCCGTCAGCACCTCTTAAACCGATGTCAGCGCCATAGTTAAGCAACATTCTGACAAATTCAGTGTGCCCTTTCAGGGCGGCAGTCATCAGTGAGGTTGCTCCTTCCCTGTTCTGCAGATCAGGATCCGCTCCCTTGTCGAGCAAAAGCCCGGCAACATCAGTGAATCCGGCAAGGGAGGCCTGGATCAGAGCGGTTGTTTTATAATATTTGTCAGGCAGATCCACCTTTGCTCCCCTGTCAAGCAGAAGGTTGACAACTCCGGCCTGGCCATTCTGAGAGGCAATCATCAGGCTTGTAAATCCGTCTGCTGCCTGAAGATTATAATTTGAACCGTAATTGATTAACATTTCTGCTATTTCAGTGTGCCCGTTCTGGGAAGCCATCATAAGGGCATTTATTCCTTCAATTGCCTGCAAGTCGGGGTTTATTCCCTTTTCGAGCAGCAGCTTTACTATTCTGGTATGGCCATTGCATGAAGCATACATGGCGGCACTCACACCATCAATAGCCTGAAGGTCAGGTTCTGCACCCCTTCTTAACAAAATTCTGCAAGCCTGCGTATAACCATGTGCTGCTGCATACATCAGTAAACTCCGGTCATACATGTCTGTCTTATTAACATTTTCCATTAATCTCGCCAGAGTCATTGTGTTTACGCGGTCATTTGCCCTTTTCTGTCGGGTTGTTTCAAAAGCTCCTGTAACGCTCTGAGCCTGGATGGCTGCGGAACAGAGACATAAGAAGAAAACACCCCTTAAACAATTTGTTCTCATATGATCCTGATCAATGAGCATTAATCATTTCTTCAGCTACTAAATAAACAAATAACTAAGCTTTTTGTCAATAACGATAGCTCTTCTGTCAACACAATAAAGATAAAAAAAAGTTGGCAGTTGGCAGGGGGCAGTTGGCAAATGGCAGTTGGCAATGAAAACCGCAATGGAAAAGCGAGTTTGTATCGGCAAGTGAATGTTTATTGCTGCTGCGTCAGGCATTCAATAGCGTATTCAACAACCTTGTCTCTTCCTGCATTAACGTCTTCAAGGGTGTTATTGATCTCGATATCGGGAGCTATTCCAATGCCTTCCGGACTGGTGCCATCCGGCAGGACTGAGAGGGTGCAGGGATAATTCAGTGTCCATCCATTGGGCAGCTGAGCAACATGTGAAACTTCACCGATAGCCCCCATGGTAGTATCACCTATCTGGGTCGAGTATGGAAGGTTATTCAATATCAGAGTGAATGCCTCGCCACCGCTGGCTGTAAACCTGTTAGTAAGCACGGCATTTTTTTTCACATACCCTGCATTACCAGGATGCGGATTAACTATTTTGGCTATTGGATCCCCGAAGTCATTTGGTCCCGGTCCTGTTTTCAGACTCGAAAAATAATAGGTTATTTCCCTGTCAATAAATAACGAGGCCGCATAAAGATCGTTCCTTGTAAATCCTCCGCCATTATTGCGGACATCAACTATGATCCCCTCGCATTGGTCCAGATCCTCAATAACTTCGTCCAGATCCCTGATCCAATCCCTTCCGCCTGCAACTCCCAAAAACGATTTAATATGAATATATCCAAGTGAACTGTTCCTGATCCTGCCGTAGGTAACGTAACCGTCTCCGGCAACAGATGGGTTATCAAGGTACATGGTTTTTACAACATTTATACTGAAGCTTTTGTAAATATCAGTAGAAGGGTTATCGGCCGAATACCAGTTATTGTAGCTCTTGTTTATAAGAGTTACGTGGCCGTTTTCAAGATGCGACAGTAACCCGCAACAGATATCCCATAATTCTGTGCTTGTAGTATTTTCATCTATCTGGCTGCGATAGACGCTATAAAGCAAATCCCAGTTCACATCACAAACAGGGAAAAGCCCGTATTTTTCATCGATGGTCTTCCAGAGAACGTCGAAATTAGCTTCAGGAGTATCCTCAGGTCCGGGCCCTAAAAGTATATTCTCACAACCTGTTAACAGGATCATTATCATACCAATGTATAAACTAATTTTCATCCTGGTGACGTAATTTAAAATTATAGTTAATTCCAATTCTAAAATTATTCATGTACAACTTTACGAGATCCGGTTTCCTGCATCTGGCAAAGTAAAACTCATATCCTGCATTCAGGCTTACTTTCTCTGATACTTTACGGTGATAAGAAATACTTGTATTGAAGGTAAGGTTCTCAGGGATCACCATCGTTTTTCCAAACGGCTTGAAAACCCAGTCATTCTTTTCATAATCATAATCCCCGCTTGAAGAGTATTCCGGTCGGGAGACATTGCTGATTACAGGTATAAAAAGTAAGATTGTGAACCGGCTGCGTTCTCCTGCGTCATAACTGAGATTTAGTGCAACATCGAGAGAGTGGCTCCAGTAAATTGATTCAATGGACGTTGCCCATAAAGTCGGGATGCGAAACATATAATCGGACTTAAACAAAACCGATGTTCCCGAAACACCTGCAGAAATTCCCAGCCGGTTCTTAAGCAGAGTGGTGTTTGCCATGGTTCTCAAATAGCAGTACCTGAAATGGCCTCCGTAAACCTCTGTCCGAAAATTATCGCTTGAAGAGGTTAATTTGTTGAAATAAAACGAAGCGGCAACAAAATGTGTGTTCCTGTCATGGGTATGAATAAATCCGGATGACGGAGCAATACCTGTTCCCCTGAAAATCAAAGGGGTTGCATGCTCGTCAAGCATATGAAAATTGCTCAGGCCAAAGTTAATTGAAAGAGAATTTCCGGCACTCTCCTGTGCTTCTGCCGTATTCTCTAAAGCAGGCATAAAAACAATAGTTGCCAGTAAGAACAATAGAATTTTCTTATTCATTTATCTGAAATATAGTAATGGTCGGTTTCATTCTCTTCCCGGTTTATGGTCCCATCAGTCTGAAAACTCCTGTTGCCTTTTCATTGCCAACTGCCAACTGCCAACTGTCAACGATCTGTTACGTACAGCATCCTGCCTGCCACCTGTTTCGTGACGTATTTTAAAAGGTCACTGGCTGTCAGGTTACTGGGCCGGGATTAAACAACACTAGATCGTTATGCAAACCCAATTTATCACAGGCAACCTGTTTTTCACCGCTGGCAACTTCCAGGATCAGGTGAAAGAGTTCCCATCCCAATTCTTCTATTGTTTTTTGTCCTGATGCAATCTGCCCTGCATCAAGATCGATCAAGTCAAACCAGCGGTTACTCATCTTTGAATTTGATCCCACTTTAATTACCGGAACCACCGATAATCCATATGGAGTCCCTCTGCCGGTCATAAAAACATGAACATTCATTCCGGATGCTAACTGTAAGGTTCCACAAACAAAATCGCTTGCCGGCGTTGCCGCAAATGTTAATCCTTTTTGTCTGATTTTTTCCCCGGGAGCTAATACATCCACAATAGGACTGGTTCCTGATTTAGAGACTGATCCCAGAGCTTTTTCCACAATGTTGCTTAATCCCCCATTTTTATTCCCGGGAGTTGGATTGGCACTCCTGTCTGATTCTCCTTTTAAAAGGTATTCATCATACCATTTCATTTCATTTATAAGAGCTTGTGCAACTGAGGAATTTGCGGCTCTTGGCACCAATAAATGAACGGCATCCCTTACTTCTGTTACTTCGGAGAACATTACGCTCCCTCCTGCACGAACGATTAAATCAGCAGCAAATCCTGCTACAGGATTTGAAGTAATCCCCGAAAAGGCATCACTTCCCCCACACTGCATACCTACAATAAGTTCCGAGGCAGGAAAAACTTCCCTTTTCCGCTTATTCAATTCTTTCAAATGCTCTTCTGCCAGCAGCATTACACCCTCTGCCATTTCGTGAAATCCATTGAATGACTCGTCCTGCATTATCATAACATTTGAAACATTCTCCCATGGGTCGTCCTTTGAATGATTCAATTCTGGAAGAAGTTTTTCCGGTAACAATTTCTCACATCCAAGTCCGATAATCAGAATTCTTCCGCCAAAATTCGGATTCCTGGCAATGTTCTTTATTGTCCTTATCGGAATGTCAGCCCCGGGGGCATTAATGGCCACTCCACATCCGTAGGTGTGATTTAAGGCTACAACATCGTCTACTCCCTGGTATTTAGAAAGTAATTCTTCTTTTATCCGTCTGGCAATATAACTGGCAAACCCGGTTGTGCAACTGACACTGGTAGTAATCCCTAATATATTTTTTGTCCCTACGCTTCCATCCGGATTACGAAAACCTTTAAATGTGTAACCTTCCAATGGTTGCGGAGCAGGCTTCAGATTCCCAGTTAACGGTAAGGAATCCAGATCTGGCGGTAGTGGAAGTAAAACCATTGATTCCCTGATCCATTCTCCGCGCATGACAGGTTTGTTAGCATAACCGATTGTCTGGCTGTATCTGATGATTTTATCGCCTTTATCTATATCGAATAATGCTATTTTGTGCCCCATCGGAACATTTTCAGATAATAATGTACCATCATCAAGCAGTGTCCCTTTTGGTAATCCGTTAAGGTTGGCAACAATACCGACGTTATCGGCTTTTGATGTTTGAATTATTATTGGTTTCTCCGCCATTTATTTATTCTAATTCAATAATCCCATATCCAAAAGCACTTTCCTGAGTTTAGCCTTTTCATCGCCGGTCAATGGCCCGGCTGGTTCCATGCAGGGTCCGGCTTCGATACCCAACAGGTTCAGTGATTCTTTAATAACCGCCGGAAAGGTGCCCAGCGTGAATGCTATTCTGAGAGGCGCTAATGTGAACTGTGCCTTTAAGGAGCCTTTTAAATCGCCTGCAATAAACTTTTCATAAATATCAACGCACAGCCGTGGAGCAACGTTGGCACACGCTGCAATAGAGCCGGTAGCTCCATAGCAAAGCGCGCCATAGATAAGTGTATCGCGTCCCATAAGTACGGAAAAATCTCGATCCTGAGTTAAACGAATATATTCGGCAGTCACCGTCATATCGCCGGAGGAATCCTTTATACCGGCAATATTCGAATCTCAGCTAATTTAGATACTGTAGCCGGGGCCAGGATACCGATGTTTTTTGCCGGATTATTGTACAGTATTAATGGAAGACTCGTATTTCGGCAACTGTCTTGTAGTGTTTGATCAGCTGGTCCTGGGAAGGTGAAACAAACATAGGAGTCAGGATGGAAACTGCATCCACCCCGCACTCTTCTGCTATCCGGGTCAGCATCACTGTTTCGCGGGTCGTAATACCATTTGTTCCGGCATAAACAGGTACCCTTCCGTTAGATTCATCCATTGCAATTTTGAAAATATCACGTTTTTCTTCGGGCTTCAGGCCGTAAAATTCACCTGTCGTTCCAACAACGAACAAGCCATGGACGCCTCCGTCAATTAAATAATTTAACAACTTCCGCATTGCTTTTCATTAAGCTTCCCATCGTTGGTGAGAGGTGTTCACTGCCGGGAATTTATTCCTTTTGGTTCAAATTCAATTTTCTTTTCCATCTTATTTTTTTCCTTTTGTAAAAGTAATTAAGAAAAGGGCAATGAGTACGGTCATCGACCCGACAAGGCTTTTATTATCAAATTTCCAGCCTGGAACAGATATTGCATTGCCATTGAATCGTCCCCTGCCCCAAGTCCCCGTTCCGTGTACAGCTTATTCGGCTTTTTCAATCTGAGTCATATCAATTTCAATTCCCAGGCCGGGT
>CAWKIC010000007.1:0-33115 GCA_963849615.1 uncultured Bacteroidales bacterium | reverse complement strand
AAACATGATCCACTTGAACCATAAGAACTCCAGGCACTTATAGATTATCGCTCTTTTGTCCTGCCGATCTTTTATGAAACCGGATATCGCTGAATATTCATATCCATTTCAGGTCAGGAATCGAAACTTATTCAAAATCCGGAAAAAATCTAAAGTACATGATCTGAAACAACCGGCAAATCATATCTCCACCTTAACATCAGTAGATTTTCTGAAATTAAGCGTGTATTCCTTAAAGACTCCTCCACCCTTCTGAAACTTAACGAAATACTCCCCGTACTGCAAAGGTCCTAATTTGAATTCCAGATCATACTGGCAGATGCAATTGGCCAATGAAGTCTCTTCGGTTTCATCAATTGAGATCGTGTCGGCTACAATTTCCAGTGAGACAGTAATTTGTCCCGGTTCACAGTTAAACATAGAATTGATGTGATTGAACAAAAGGTAATAATCATCAACAGTTTTTAATGTAATATACTCCGGCTCAATACCTTTTACATTATCACCCTTTGATTTGCAGCTGCTTATTGAAAGGTCCTTTAATCCCAGGGGATCATCCGGAAATTCTTTTTTGCATGAGCTGATCGCAGCTGAAAGGACTAGTGAGAGAAAAAAAATGATTTTTGTTTTCATGGCTGTGAGCTTGGGATGGAGTTAAGTCTGTCAATTTATCCCTCAAAAATCATTCCAATTAAGGATAGAGTTGTTCAGGGCATTTGAAGAAATTGTGGATATATCAGTAAGGCGCTTATATAGATAATCTTAAGTTCTTATTTTATATAAACATGCAGATCTCCTTCGTGCCACTTGGTGAGTACCTTTGTGTACTTAGTGGTAAAAAAATAAATCCCTTAACCACAAAGGATCACAAAGTTAAGCACTAAGGTACACAAAGGGACAACTAAATAACTCTTTTTGTACCGGCATGATTTTCAGAGAGATTTTGAATTTTATACGCCTTTTAATTTATATAAGCGCCATCAGGAAGTATGGCAAAACTCATTAACATGAGATAAAGAGAGTGGCTCGGATTCATGTCGGGGAACCATTTCATTTTCCAAAAGCAAAAAGGTATTTCTGCGTCCTGAAAAAGATCATTCCATCCGTAATTGACGGAGCTGTAAGACATATGTCATTCAGAGGGATTTCATTCAGCAGGCTGAAAACAGGTCCATCCCGGATAATATAAACTGTACCCTCTTCATCAACAATATAAATCCTGCCATCTGAAGCTACAGGTGATGCAATAAAGCTCCTGGTCTTCCCCAGTTTTGCATTGTATATCTCCCTGCCGGTATCCGGATCGAGGCATTGTATTGTTCCATTCCAGTTGACATTATAAAGATACCCATGATAAAGAAGCAAAGAATGTATATATGATCCGCCCCTTGGAATGCTCCATTTTACATACTCATTGGATTTTGCGCCAGGTTTGAGGGTAATGTCTCCAACAGCACTGGTTTTGACAGCCAGGATAGGTGAACTTGATCCATGAGCGCTGTTGAAATAAATGAGTCCGTTGCCGGTTATTGGAGTCGGGATCGGAACGTCTCCCCCACCCGACATCCTCCAAATCTCATTCCCTGTTTCAAGGTCATAGCCGCCGCGATGTTTATAACCATTGACTGCAACAACTGTCCCGGTTCCGTTCCTGTAAATATTAGGTGTACTCCATGATGGATGGTCATTCCTTTTTATTTTCCACAATTCTTTCCCTGACTTAAGGTCGTATGCTGCCAGAAACGAGTTTTCCAGAACATCACACTGGATAACAAGCCTTCCATTATAAATAACCGGCGAGCTGGCAAATTCCCACTCGGCTGCCGGGTAATCGAATGCAACTGCCTTTAGTAGGCCAAAGTTCTTACTCCAGACCAGTTTCCCGCTAAAATCATAACAATATAATCCCTCTGAACCAAAGAAAGCAACAACATAATTTCCATCCGTTGCAACAGAGGCATTCGCATGAGTCGATTTCGGATGCCGTTTGATCTTTGGGACCCCGGTATATGCAGTCCTCTCCCAGATCGTTTTTCCCGAAAATTTATCAATACAGATTACTTTCCAGTCATGAACTGAACTGTCAGGAACAGGAAGGCCGTCCCCATAAATGCCTGTCTTTATGCCCTGGTTATCAAACTGACTTACAGCGGTTGTAATGAAGAGCTTATTGTCCCAGATCACCGGGCTTGAAAGACCCAGGCCCGGTACAGTAACTTTCCACTTGATATTGACTGATTTTTCAGGATTAAATGATTCCGGAAGATTTGCATTATCAAGTACGCCTGACGACATATAACCCCGATATGACGGCCATTGACGTTCCTGTCTTCAACTGGGCGTTCTGTTGTAAGTGAGAAACAAAACTAAGATTAATACACTGAAAATCAACTGGTTAATTCTAAGCATAGTATATTGATGAGGCTGTAAGTAATGATAGCGACATGGTTAAACTCAGCCGAAGATAAAAACATTATATCCGGGCGATTGTGATTAATATCTGGCAAAAATTCAAAACGCATACCGGATAAATCTATCCCTTCCGGATTTCTTCCTTGATCCTCTGAATGTGACCACGGCCAAGACCCTTTACCTCGCAACCAAGCTGAAAATATCGTCTTATTTTGTCGTCAGTCAGGATGCCAAAACAGTCAATTATGGCAGCAGGCTGACCGATTGCTCTTACAACCTCATCAGGAGCAAGGTCAAGTATGCTTTATGGGGAACTGCGAAGATAACTGCCTCGGCATGATTAAGAGCTTTATTAAGATCCTGTTCAACCCGTATCTCCTTGAGTTTCTCCTGGTTGCGGAAAAACTGCGATTTGCTCTGACCCATGCCCGGATAAGAATCCTGCTGTTCAAATTCCCACCAGTGTTCAACATAAGGATCATGAACCCTGATCTCTGCTCCCATTTCGGCGAGTTTCCGGATTACAATTTCCGAACCGCTATACCGGGTATCGCCAACATCCTCACGATAAGCTGCACCGAGTACGAGCACATCGGCTGCAGCAATCGGTTGTCCCATATTGCGCAAGGGCATCACGTGTAAGCTGGCCGACATGCAGACCCCGGGTATCGTTTATATCGATTGCAAGTGGGGTAATTTTAAAAATATCATCCTCAAAACCAAGGATATGCTTATAAGCCCATACGCCCAGTCCCCCGTCCTTTGGAAGGCAATACCCTCCTATTCCCGGTCCCGGGAAAATTATATTGCTGTGAGTCGGCCTGACCTTGATAGCTTTAATCACCTTAACCAGATCCACACCGTTCCGTTCGGCAAATAAGCTCCATTCATCCAGAAAAGCAAGGATGGTAGCACGGTAGCTGTTCTCAACAATCTTTGCTGTTTCGGATTCAATAGGCCGGTCCATCACTGTTAGAGGAAACTTGTCTGTATTAAGTACTTCATTCAGGAATTTTACCACCCTTTCTTTTGCTTCCTGGTTGATTCCGCTGCATACCCGCCAGAAATCGCGGATACTGGCAACATAATTACGGCCCGGCATTACCCGTTCGTAGCTGTGGGCAAGTAATGGATCAGTTTTGATATGGCGTTTTTTAAATACCTTTTTCATTATCGGATAGGCAACCTGTTCAGTAGTTCCGGGTGCCACGGTGGTTTCGATGAGCACAAGAGCCGATGGCGGAATGTGTTCGGCAATAACGCCCAGGGAAGCTTCCAGCGCAGCCATATCGGTCTGTCCGTTACGAACATTACCCAGATCTTCTTTCAGGTAATCGCACTGTACGTCAACCACAACAACATCAGCCAGCTTGAGAACATCGTAAGTAAATGTTGCAATCAGCGTTTTCTTGTCATTCACGCAACGTGAGATCATCGGATCCACCTCGGGATCTTCAGCTTTTACCGGAGAAATACCACGGTTAAGCATCGGTATCTTCCAGAAGCTTCGTACACTGGGACGCTGCATTCCGATAACAAATTTGGAGGGCTGTCCATTTTTGCCGACTGTATCAGCAACAATTGCAGCCATTACTGCACCGACAAATCCGACTCCCATAACAACAACGATTTCACGGCCCTTATGCCGCTCCTCCTCTACACGTTTAACAAGACTTTCAAATTCTGTTTTGTAATCCTCTGGATTTGGCAACGGGAATTTTTCCCCACCCGGGCTGATTGAAAATTTTTCACTCATACGATTTCAGTATTTCGGGGTTCAGATAAGATTAATTGTCAAAGGACATAAATTTACAAAAAGTCCGCAATAATGCAATTTGCCTGATTAATAATTAAAAATCAGCAATCTTTATTTAAACAGAAGATATCCGTGTAGACCTGCCTGCCGGCAGGCAGGGGTTCTCACTAAGGGACACAAAGGGCTTTTAGGACAGCCTCGATCTGTTTGTAGAAATCAGGACTTCATAATTTTAGTTCTATAGAAGCAACCCAAAGTTAATCGGACAGTATTGAAATATTAACTTTAGGCACTCCAGGCAATCCAAACTAAGGCATTTAATATTTACAATTGTATTAATTTCTAAATATGTTAATAAATGGTGAGCGTCTAAAATCCATAATAACGCCCTATTTTTTAGAAAATATATTTAAATTGCCGTAGTTTTTTATTCCCAGTGAACTCCATATGATCCTGTCACGTTACAATAAATTAATTTTCAGTGTTTTTTCAGATAATAATGACTATCTGATACTGACACTTTATATTAACAGGACCCGAAATAATTACGATTCATTCCTGCAGGTACAGTGCACAAAGAACGATCATTCGGGCAATCATCTTCCAGCCTTTGTATTTAACACAAAAATAAAGGTTGTTGAAATTACATCACAGGTCATAACATTTTCGGGGGGAAAGATCATTTTTATGAAGGATACCGTAAAGATCGAATTTGCTGGCAGAGTTGATAATGTTTTATTTGAATTACACCTGGAGCCATAACGATGACAGTCCCATAGATGCTCTTGAAAAAGTAAGTCCGGAAAATAAAGGAGGCTGTCTGGAATTCCTTTAATTTCAAAAGTTATGTAAAAGGTAATTTTGTCAGCCCCAATACAAATGCTGAATTTAATAACGCAACCGGGAACATTGATTTTTTGAAATCCGAAATATCTCCTCTAAAGTGTATCCGGACATCTTTGGAGCCGGCTGCACAGCAAGGATCTGGATATGGCTTATTCACTGGTTCTGAACGGTTCAGGGAAACAACATTCAAAGCTCTCTTTCCTTAATAAAGACAATTTGATTGAATTTTCCGATGTGGACTATAAGATAAGCAACGAAACTGTAAGCCCGGGGTCAGAAATTAAGTTTCCCGGTAATATTCTCCTTACACGCGAAGAATGAAAACTACCAGGTCTCAGTCAGACTCCATGATCATGTGGAAATTGCAGAAAATGAGCTGGCAACCGAGACAACCTTTTTAGTGAGTCTTGCAAAGCGTCTCACCGGTTTAAAAACTAAAAGTCCCAAAACAGTGAGATTGCATTCCATTGCAGATGTTTCCATTGTGAATAGCGCTTCCCGGTATGAATTTAACGGGATTCCCGCCATTTGCGAATATCCTGGCATAGAAAAATAACCCGGAAATTATTGCCCCCCTTAATTACGCCTTAAAGTGTATTAAGAATATCTTTCAGAAGCCTGTCCAGTTCCATCTCATGATCGGGTTTCGGTGAATAACCAAGCATCACAACTATAAGTTCTTTTGACGGAATTATGAATATCCTCTGCCCGTCATGACCTTCACATGAATACATATCGGCAGGGGCTGAAGGATAATCACCTCCCCTGTTCAACCAGAACAGGGCTCCGTAAACTCCATTACTGTTTGAGGCGGGGGTCCTGGTATAATCGACCCATCCTTCAGGAAGAATGCGTTCGCCGTTAAAAACTCCGTCGTTCAGGAAAAGCAATCCAAACCTGGCATAATCCCTTGCTGTCGCATACAGGTATGAGGAGCCTACAAAATCACCGGAAGGATCAGTTTCAAAGACTGCGTCAGTTATTCCTATCTTCTCAAAAAACTGATCCCGGGCAAATGCGTAGAGTGATGAATCACTTGTCAAATTCCTTCCGGATCAGGTGGCAAACAATATTTGCTGTTCCGGAAGAATAATACCAGTGGGTTCCGGGAGGATAATCAAGAGGCCTGGTTATAGCATATTTACTCATATCACCTTCATTGAAAAGCATAAGATTTACATCAGATCTGCTTCCATAATCCTCATTCCATTCAAGTCCGCTCTGCATCTGTAAAAGATCATTAAGGGTTATCGGTTTTCTTTCATCTCCTTTCCATTCATCAATATCAGCCGGGTTGGAAATTACCATTTTACCTTCTTTTACAAGCAGGCCGGTAAGTGCATTAGTAAAACTTTTAGCCATCGACCAGCTTATGAAACGAGTATTCCGATCGAACTGAGGCTTATAAGCTTCTGCAACAGGAATCCCTTTATGTACCACCATGAACGCAAACGCATTCCCATTGTACGTCACTATCATTTACCAGGCTTTTTGTTATTCCTGTCGAGCGCTGCCCTGTCAATTCCTGTTTGACTGTATCAGGGATGATATTTCCAAGTGGCCATGCAGTTGTATCCTGAAAATAGCCTGGATCCGTATCTGACAGGATAAACAGCTTTTTGGAGCACCTCTTCCCGGACATCATTTAAAAGTGTCGCACCGAATCCTTCCCTGAAAATAGCTTTCGCACTTCCCCATAAAAAACTGCTGGTCACACTCTTTTCGTCGTAATTCACCTCTGTTTTTCGTATACTTAATAAAGGAAAAATTAAGGTCGACAGCTTCAACATCTTCAGCCTTTCTTCCGGAAATAAAAATGTCTGAACAAAGATTTTTAGCTGCATAGCCGGTGATGATGGGGAGTACCGAATTCAGATAAATACAGGCACCTGCCAGTATCATACCAAGAAGTATAAGCACACCATAAAGCACTTTTTTCATCGTCATTTTCAAAGTGATTAGGTTTATGAGATCAAAGCTAATAAAATTATAAAATTATCGCATATACTGAACTCCCGTGACCATTTTTATCCTAGTGAACTGCTTTTTCCTGAAAAATTCAAGAGTGAAATAGAGAACTGTAATGAACAGCGACAAATATCACCATTGCCCGCAGTTCATTAAAGGAATATTTGACAACATCCAGATAATAACAAGTGCTGAAAGGCCCGGAATAAAATAGCCTCCGGGAATTTTATAGGAACGCTCCTCTGTTTTACCGGCATGCCGGAATCTGATAACCGATAATACCACACCAAGGTAAATCAATAGATATGAGGCGCTTGAAAGTAAAGCCAGTTGTTTAAATTCACCTGTTGATGCAAAAATGAATCCCAGGGCTGAATAACTGATTATTGAGACATAGGGAGTCAGTAACTTCTGATGTACTTTTGCCAACCCTCTGAACGGGATAACCCTGTCCCTTGCGGAGGCAAAGAGTACCCTTGGCATATTCAGAACCATTCCGCTGATGTTCCCAAACATTGAAAAGTCGCCCCGATAATCACAATTGTCGCCCCAACCGGACCGATCATACGTCGGGCAGCCTCCGCCAGAGGGGCATCGCGGAAGTCTGTAATTGAAGCCCCGAGAATGCCCTGCACTGTCGTCTGGATAAGAATATATAAGATCACAACGACAAGGACACTAAGCATTATTCCCCGTGGAATTGTCCTTACAGGATTCTTAATTTCACCGCTGACATTCAGGGCTGTTTCGGCTCCCACAAATGCAAAGATCAGAATGAGTGACATCTCTCCAAGATCAGGAACAGAATTGACGGCTGTCCGGGTAAAATTAGACGGAGTCACGAAAGAACCATCCAAAAAGTGCAATAAGCAATAGAGGACTCAGTTTTGCAATGGTATTGAATTTGACAATAAAGATTGCATTCCGGATGCCTCTTACATTCGACCAGGCAAGACCTCCAAAAATCAGTGCAAAAAATACAACTCTTACCGGAGTTAACCTTTAAAGACAGGGAGAAAATAAGCAAGTGTATCGGCAAGACCATTTGCGACCGCAGCATTTGCCATTATTGCTGCACCGAAGATGAAAATATTGGTTGTAACAAATCCTGCATATTTTCCAAATGCATCCTCAATATAAGAATAGGCTCCTCCACTCCTTGTAATCCTTGTTCCAACCTCCGCAAAGCAAAGCATGATGAGCATCATAAGTAAGCCACACACCATGTACGCCCATATACTTCCTGTTCCGAGACGTTCCGCTATAATCACGGGGAGAATAAAAATCCCTGCACCGACAATTATATTAATTGAGTTTGATACCAGTCCCCAGATGCCAATCTCTCTTTTTAATCCTTCATCATTAATCATTTCCGACCCAGGTTTCTTTTCTGTGTATTGTTCAAAACCAACTAAATATAATGAAAGATCGAACTTACAGTGAATTCATCCAACTAAAGAATATTCGTAAAAAGTTTACTAAACTTGCATTATAAAAACCAATAATCCGGACTGAATATGATACAGATTCAAAATTCCACGCTGCACTTTTTGTCTGAGCTTAAATGCAACAATAACCGAGACTGGTTTATACAGAACCGCAAAAGATACGAAGAGGCAAAGAAGAACTATGAAATATTTGTTCAGGCTCTAATTGACGCCATTTCAGTCTTTGACCCTATTCTGAAAGGCCTGGAAGCAAAGAGTTGCACTTACAGGATAAATCGGGACATCAGGTTCTCGCCTGATAAAACCCTGTACAAATCGCACCTGGGCGCTTTTATTGTAAGGGGCGGAAGGAAAAACGGCGACAGGCTTGCAGGATATTATGTTCATGTTGAGCCGGGTGATAACAGTATGATTGCAGGCGGTGCCTATATTCCTCCAATGCCATGGCTCACTGCCATCAGGGAGAAAATAGACGAGGAAGGTGACAGGTTTTTCAAAATCATTAACAATAAAGAATTCAAAGGAATCTTTGGTGATATTGAGGGAGAAAAACTAAAAACAGCACCTAAGGGATACCCGAAAGATCATCCCAATATTGAGATCCTTAAAATGAAGAGCTTTCTTGCTTCAAGAACAATATCAGACAAGGAAATTGTAAGTGAGAAGTGCTTTGATTTGATTATCAGGTGCATCAAAAGCCCTGAAGCCTCTGAATGATTTTCTGAATGAGTACTGAACTGCCTCACCTGGTACATTTTGTGGTTTTAACTGTTGTTGTAATAAAGCCACTGTTTTCTTCAGTGTAGGTGCCGGTGTTACTTGCCTCATAATCTGTCGCTTCCGCTTCCGACATATCACAGAAATTTTGCGTATCCGAAGTTGTAAACTTCTCGAATGTGTTTTCGTATCTATACGTTATATCAAAAGTTGTAGTACATTCAAAACAGTCAGGTTCTTTTTTGCATGAAAATATCAATACAAAAAGGACGCTGAAAAAAGTCACTTCTAAAAATCTGATCCGCAAACTGTAGTTTTTCATACTGTCAGAGATTTACTGCATTCTAACCTGCCCTGGAATTTTTCTCATCCTCAGATTAAGTGGAGTAACTTCAAGATATTCATCATCCTTGATCTGCTCCATATGATTCCTCAAGAGAGAATCTCAGCTTCGGAGCAATCTTTAGACTCTCATCCGAACCGGATGCCCTCATATTGGTAAGCTTCTTTCCCCGTACTACATTAACCTCGATATCTCCCGGACGTGAATTTTCTCCTATTACCTGTCCTTTATAAACGTATTCACCCGGATCAATATAAAACCGTCCCCGATCCTGGAGCCTGTCGATAGCATACCCTGTTGCCATTCCCTGTTCGAGCGAAGTTATTGAACCATATTGTTTTGGTATAAGATCATCGCCCCTGTATTTATCATAACCCCTGAATCTGTGATGCATTACGGCTTCGCCTGAGGTCGCTGTCAGCATGTTGTTCCTTAAACCGATAAGACCTCTGGCCGGTATGTCAAATTCAAGATGGATAAGGTCTCCTTTTGGTTCGATAATCATCATTTCTCCTTTCCGCATTGTTACAAGCTCAATCACTTTACCTGAAAAATCGGCAGGAACATCAATTGATAAAGTTTCGTAAGGTTCTGATTTAGTACCATTTATTTCCTTCAGAATCACACTTGGCTTTCCAACCTGAAATTCATAACCTTCCCTTCGCATTGTCTCAATCAGGATTGAAAGGTGGAGGATTCCCCTCCCATAGACATTGAATGTATCCTCCGACTTTGTTTCTTCAACTTTTAAAGCAAGGTTCTTTTCAGTCTCCCTGAATAACCTTGTCCTTAAATGTCTTGAAGTAACAAATTTACCTTCCTTTGCCGAACAGCGGTGAATTGTTGATTGTGAAAACCATGCTCATCGTGGGTTCATCAACCTCAATCCTCTTGAAGCGCTTCAGGTGCAAGAAGATCTGCAAGTGTATCCCCTATTTCAAAATCTTCAAGACCGATAACCGCACACAGGTCTCCGCATCGTACACTTTCCGTTTTGACCCTTCCAAGTCCTTCAAAGACATATAGTTCCCTGACCCTCACTTTTTTAACCTCACCGTCTTTTTTGCAGAGTGTATAATCCTTGCCTGTAACAACCTCTCCCCTGAATACCCTTCCTATTGCTATCCTGCCCACATAGCTCGAGTAGTCGAGTGAAGCGACCTGCATCTGGGCAGTACCTTCAACATATAAGGGTTCAGGTATCTGCTCAAGTATTGTATCGAGCAAAACAGTTATATCTGTTGCAGGCTTCTTCCAGTCCATGCTCATCCAGCCGTATTTTGACGATCCGAAGACTGTTTCAAAATTCAATTGTTCATCGGATGCGTCGAGGTTGAACATTAATTCAAAGATATCCTGCTGGACCTCATCAGGCCGGCAATTTTCCTTGTCGACTTTATTTACAACCACAATTGGCTTCAGATCCAGATTGATCGCTTTGCCCAGGACAAACCTGGTCTGGGGCATTGGTCCTTCAAATGCATCGACCAGCAAAAGTACTCCGTCAGCCATTTTGAGAACTCTCTCCACTTCACCGCCAAAATCAGCATGCCCGGGTGTATCAATAATGTTTATTTTGACCCCTTTATAGTTAACAGCGACATTTTTTGAAATTATTGTAATACCCCTCTCCCTTTCAAGGTCATTACTGTCAAGTATACAGATCCCCCGCCTCTTTTCTCTGATCAAGGACCTTGCACTCCTGGATGATCCTGTCGACAAGAGTGGTTTTTCCATGATCAACATGAGCAATGATCGCAATATTTCTTATTGACTGCATAAAAATATTTAGACCTGCAAAAGTAATATTGTTGCTTCAAATATGCAGTTAAAAACGCTGAAAATTACTTTGTAACAAAAATTTTATATATTTCGTTAAATTTAAAATTCGAGAATATGAAAAAACTGATCCTCACCATTTTCTTTACTTCCCTTGCCATTACTATTTCCTTAGGCCAGACCGGAAAGCTTGAAGTAGGCATGAAAGCTCCTGAATGGGATTTCACGATGCTGACAAACAAGAATTTACAATGGATTCGTGGACTGGCAAAGTACTACAGATCAATTATGTGGATCCTGATGAATCAGATCTGAATGACCCTTTCAACGATGCTGTAAACAAAGCTACCGATGTTGACAAAACCATTAACCAGGATTATTTTAAAGGATTCGGAATTGTTGATACAAAATCGACCTGGAAACCCAACGGACTTATAAGGATGATTGCGGGTAAAAAAGCAAAAAAATATGACACTACAATTTTGTTTGATTATAAAGGCACGCTTCAGGAATCATGGGGTTTGCCAAAGGACAGTTACAGCGTCGTAATCCTTGATAAGAAACAGGATCTGCAGGGCAATTTACAAAGGCAAAATCCCGGAATCAGAGAATCAGAAGGTGATTGATCTGATAGTACAGCTTACAAAAGAATAAGTCTCCTCCTATTCATCCGCTCTGTGGAACTCTGTGTCTTCCCTGTGGAACTCTGTGCTAAGTTCTTAAGTCTTATTTACAGAGCTTACGCGGAGTTCCACAGAGAATCACAGAGATTCATGAGTTACTGGTTTCAACATATGACAATTCCGAATCTTCTGATAATAGCCGGCACCGGCAACAAATCAGGCAAAACAACTTTCGCCTGCAGGCTTATTGAGCAATTCAGAAGTCTCGATATAATTTCAATGAAAATAACGCCTCATTTTCATGAGACTACTGCCGGACTGAAACTGTTAAAAGGAGAATCACGGAATATTCGATCTATGAAGAAACAAACCCGGAATCTCAAAAGATACTTCCCGGATGCTAAGGGCCGGAGCGTCCAGGGTATTCTTTGCAAAAGTTAACGACAATTCGCTTTTTGAGGCTTTTAACAAATATTCTGGACCTTATTCCAGCAGGCTCACCTGTTATCTGCGAATCACCTGCCCTGAGATATAATGTTGATCCCGGATTATTTGTAATTATGATGTCATGCAGAAAAAGATAACCAAAAGGATATTAATAAATTACTGAGTTTACCTCATGTAGAATTCAATATGACTTTTTTGTCAGGCTGCAAAAAATTACCAGTTGATTTTCAGAACGGCAAATGGAGAAGCCTGTAAAACTGCAGGGTATCAGTTTACCTCATTTATATCGGATATATCATTTCCAAGTTTTGCCTTTATCCGTTCAAGGTCGTGTTTCATAACGGCAATAGACTGGAAGATCTGTTTTTCAGGCATAACCGGTTCCGGAATTTCGCTGCTTATATAATTTACAAATTTCCAGATCTCCCTGACCTCATTTACGTGTACCTCATAGGGTTCATAGAGCGGATTAAGTGAATAAAGGACAAGTTTGCCATCCCGTCTGATATTATTTTCGAGGATCTTGAATACGATTCCGTCATTGATAGTGAACACCACATATGCTTTTCCGCTTATGATATTCATCCAGTCCTGCAGAAATTCACCTGTCACCCATGATCCGTCCGGAATAGGAAGCATTGAGTCGCCCTTCAGCTGGAATGTCCTGTATTTTCTTTTATCCGAAAGAAACGGAAGCCGGAAAACAGGCAGTTCTCCGATATATTCAGGGTCGGCATAACCGGTTGCATAGCCTGCCTTTGCTTTTTCTGCCACCAGTTCAATATTTTCCCTGTTTCCGGAATCGACTGTTGTGGTAAGCACCCTCAGATTGCTTCCCTTTATATAGGCATCGTAGCCTCTTTCCAGTTCCCCGAGCTGGCTTTCTGATAACCTGGTGATATCAATCTTCAGTATTGTATCGATTGATATATTGAAGTACCCGGAAAACGTCACAAGAGTATCTATTCCCGGCTGGGCTACCCCGTTCTCATACCCGCTGAGGGTTGAACGCTTCATGTTAAGGGCCACAGCAACATCATCCTGTGTTCTGCCCCTTCTTTTTCTTAAAAATTTTATGTTGGCAGCAAAGTGCATATAAAAAATTGATTATATTGTAATCATAAATTTGATTAAATTTTAATCAAAAGTAAAACTTAATTGTTATATATACAAGAAAAAAAAGAAAAAAAATGATTCATCTCTGTTTTTTTAACCCCCCAACCCCCCTAAAGGGGGCTAATTTAGTGCACTGAATTAACCCCCTTCAGGGGGCAGGGGGTGAAACTTACAGAGTAACACAGAGAAATAAGAAGTTTAGAATATGCTTTTATCCGGCAACATAGAACGCTCCGTCCTGCATCTTGATCTCGATACATTCTTCGTATCGGTTGAGAGGCTCAGGAACAGCAGGCTGAACGGCAAACCGGTCATAATAGGCGGCATGTCGGACCGTGGCGTGGTATCGAGCTGCAGCTATGAGGCAAGAAAATATGGCGTAAGCTCGGCAATGCCCATGAAGATGGCAAGGAACATGTGTCCCGATGCAATTGTGATAAGGGGCGATATGGAGATGTACAGCAACTACTCAAACATGGTCACCGGGATAATCGCCGAGAAGTCGCCGCTGTATGAGAAATCATCGATTGATGAGCATTACATCGACCTGACCGGCATGGACCGCTTCTACGGATGTTATAAATGGTCGCACGAGCTCCGTCAGTATATAATAAAAGAGACAGGGCTGCCCATATCCCTGGGGCTTTCGGTCAACAAGACCGTATCAAAGATCGCAACCGGCGAAGCAAAGCCAAACGGGGAAATAGAGGTGAAAAAAGAGACAGTCCTCCCCTTTCTCGATCCTCTGTCAATAAGCAAGATCCCGATGATAGGCCCGAAGACCTATCACACACTCCGCTCAATGGGCATTGCAACAATATATACTCTCAGGAACATACCTGCAGAGATGCTTGAAAAGCTGATGGGTAAGAATGGAATCGAGATCTGGAAAAGAGCAAACGGAATTGACTATACTCCGGTAATAAGCTACTCTGAACAGAAATCGATAAGCACCGA
Source organism: uncultured Bacteroidales bacterium (assembly GCA_963849615.1). Classification (GTDB taxonomy): domain Bacteria; phylum Bacteroidota; class Bacteroidia; order Bacteroidales; family VadinHA17; genus LD21. Next base: position 18,703 of record CAWKIC010000007.1, on the reverse strand, counting down.
ACATACTTTCGAAAAAGATACGACCGACATGGCAAGGCTGAACCAGCTGCTGACAAGCATGGTGGAAAAGATTGCCTATGAGCTCAGAAAGCAGGAGAAGCTGACATCGTGCGTAACAGTTAAAATAAGGTACTCAAACTTCGACACCCATACACTGCAGAAAAGAGTACCGTATACCTCTTTCGATCATGTTCTTACAGATATAGCAAAGGAGCTGTTTGCAAAGCTCTACCAGAGACGTATGCTTATCAGGCTCATCGGGGTCAGGTTCAGTCATATGGTAAGAGGGGTCCAGCAGCTCGACATGTTCGACGACACTCCCGAAAAGGTAAGCCTGTATATGGCCATGGATAAGCTCCGGAACCGTTTCGGACGCGATGCAGTGCGGAGAGCTGCCGGTGTCATGACAATGCAGGAAAGGGATGAAAAAGTCCGCAAACAGCTTGAAAATGCGATTAAGGAACAGAATATGATGGAGGAAAGACTGAAAGGTTATATGATGTATGGGTTTTAACTGGTGCGGGTTGCGGGTTACAGGTTGCAGGTTGCGGGTTCAAATAAACAATCAACCAGCAACCAGCAACCAGCAACCTAGCAACCAGCAAGCTAGCAACCAGCAACCAGCAATACCAGCACCAGCAACTAGCAACCAACCAGCAACTAGCAACATGTACTTAAACTGTCACTCATATTACAGCCTGCGCTACGGAATGATGTCCGTGGAACAGCTTGTGCAGAATGCGGTTGCCGCAGGTGCTGATACCATTGCCCTGACCGACATCAATAATTCAACCGGAATACCTGAATTTGCAGGTGAATGCAGTAAAAACAACATAAGACCGGTGGCCGGAATTGAATTCAGAAACGGGAATGAACTGCAGTACATTGGCATTGCACGCAACAACAAGGGATTCAGGGAACTCAATGAGTTCCTCTCAAAAAATAACTTTGAAAAAACAGAGATCCCCTTTCCGGCACCCGGATTTTCCGAAGCATACACCATATATTCACTTAAGAAGATACCTGCAAGAAAGCTATTTGATAATGAGCGTATTGGCATAAAACCAGGTGAGATCAACAAGCTGCTTACACTGCCCGAATCCATTGACAGAAATTCGATGGTGCTTCTCCAGCCTGTAACATTTGCAGGTGCAGACGATATTTTTATTCACAAAAGCCTGAGAGCCGTCGACAACAACATTCTTCTGAGCCATCTTCAGGCTTCGCAGTGCGCGGCAGAAGACGAGTTCTTCAAGACGCCTGCATTTGAGAAAAATATTGCGGAGAAGCATCCGTGGCTTGTAAGAAACACAGATAAATTACTTCGGGAGTGCTCCCTTAACTTTGACCGTGAGAGCCTGAAGAACAAGAAGATCTTTTCAGCCAGCAGGTATGACGATAAGCTTCTGCTCGAAAAACTTGCATGGGATGGCATGGTTTACAGGTATGGCAAACAGAACAGCGAAGCAAAAAAAAGGATCAGGCATGAACTTGAGATCATAGATAAACTGGGATTTTCAGCATACTTTCTTATCACATGGGATATCATAAGATATTCAATGGCCAGGGGATTTTACCATGTTGGCCGTGGCAGCGGCGCCAACTCAATCATTGCCTATTGCCTTAAGATCACCAATGTTGACCCTATTGACCTGAACCTTTACTTCGAAAGATTCATAAACCCGAAACGGAGCAGTCCGCCTGACTTCGATATTGACTATTCATGGAAAGAACGTGATGAAGTAATTGACTATATATTCAAGAGATACGGATACAACCATACTGCCCTCCTTGGAATGATGAGCACATTCAGGGGCAAATCGATAGTCCGCGAGCTTGGAAAGGTACATGGACTTACCAAAGGAAGAAATAGACTCCCTTATTGATAATCCATCATCCGAAACCAACCGCAATGATATTACCGACACCATCTTTTCAACAGGCCTCAAAATAGCCGATTTCCCGAATATGAGAAGCATTCATGCCGGCGGCATCCTTATTTCCGAAGAACCGGTTACATGCTATACTGCGCTTGATATGCCCCCAAAAGGCTTTCCTACAACGCAATGGGATATGTACACCGCTGAAGAGATCGGTTTTGAGAAACTCGATATCCTCAGTCAGAGAGGGATCGGCCATATCCGCGAAAGTGCTGAGATAATCATGCGGAACCAGTCAATAGATGTGGATGTGCATGCTATCCATAAATTCAAGACCGATCCAAAAGTCAGGGAATATCTTAAAACCGGCGAGACCAAAGGCTGTTTTTATATTGAGAGCCCTTCGATGAGAGGCCTCCTTCAAAAGCTCCAGTGTGAAGATTATCCCACACTTGTTGCTGCCAGCTCGATCATCAGGCCGGGAGTAGCACGTTCCGGGATGATGCGCGAATATATCTACAGGTTTCATAATCCGGATAAGTTCGAATACATACATCCTGTAATGAAAGAGCAGCTCGAAGAAACATTCGGGGTTATGGTTTACCAGGAAGATGTTCTGAAGGTATGCCATCATTTTGCCGGCCTCGATCTTGCAGATGCCGATACACTTCGCCGTGCAATGAGCGGTAAGTACAGGTCGAAGCAGGAGATGCAGCGGATAGTCGATAAATTCTTTTCCAACTGCCGGGAAAAGGGTTACAGCGACGAAGTTACGAAAGAAGTATGGCGGCAGATTGAATCATTTGCAGGTTATTCATTCTCAAAAGCCCACTCGGCCTCGTATGCAGTGGAGAGCTTCCAGAGCCTCTGGCTTAAAGCACATTTTCCCCTCGAATTTATGGTTGCAGTAATCAACAATTTCGGGGGATTCTACAGGACCTGGGTATATGTGCACGAAGCGAAAAGGTACGGAGCTGCAATACAGCCTCCGTGTGTAAATAAAAGCACTTATAAGACAACCATCTATGGCACAGATATCTACCTTGGTTTCATTCATATACTCAGCCTTGAAGAGAAACTGGCAAGATCGATAGAAGAGATCCGGAATGCCGACGGTCCATTCAGTGATCTGAATGATTTTGTAACCCGCGTCTGCCCGGGGCTTGAACAGGTCATTCTTCTTATAAGGGCTGGTGCGTTCAGGTTTACCGGAAAGAAGAAGGCGGTTCTCTTATGGGAAGCCCATATGATGATGAATAAGAACAAACATGAAAGCATACGTCCGCTCTTTTCCCAGCCGGTACGTAACTTCACACTCCCCGATCTTGTTCAGGGCAGCCTTGATGACGCATATGATGAAATTGAGCTCTTTGGCTTCCCTGTGACCATGGACTGGTTCGAAATGCTCGAAACATCATTCCGCGGAGAAATAACAGCACGGGATATGATAAGGTACGTCGGAAAAAAAGTCAGGATGGTAGGCCACCTTGTCACAATCAAATATATTAAGACAATAAAAAAGGAATGGATGAACTTCGGGTGTTTTATTGACCCGGAAGGTAACTTCTTCGATACCACACACTTTTCCCAATCGCTTAAATACTACCCCTTTAAAGGAAGCGGTACTTACCTGATCCTTGGTAAAGTGGTTGAAGAGTTTGGTTTCCCGTCACTTGAAGTAGAAAAACTGGCGAAACTTCCTGTCAGGCCCGATAAACGATACTGACCTCTTAAAGGATCTGAATGTCATCATATCATTCTTGTCATCAGACATGGTCCTGAAGACAGAGGCATCCGACAGCCTTGTCATCTTCCGGAAACCGGATATCCAGAAATAGATAAATACGGGAATAAAAGCTATAAGCAGAAGAGGGGAATTTCCCATCAGCATGAAATCGTATAATCCGTGAAAAATAAAAGGCAACAGAAAAGCAAGTATCAGATAGATTGCCTTCCGTTGCGGAGTAAAACGAGCAAGACCAAAATAAAAGCCCATAACAACACCGAAGAGTGCATGAGCAGGCACAGCTGTTAAAGCCCGAACAATGCCCACTCCATATCCGCCCGTAAAAACATAAAGAATATTTTCAATACCTGCAAAACCCAGAGCAATATAGACAGCATAGACGATACCATCAAATTTTTCATTGAAGTTTTTATTCTTCCAGAAGAAAAAATAGAATGCCAGGAACTTCATACCCTCTTCCGTAAAGCTGGCAACAGTAAAGGCAGTGTATGCAGCAGAGTGTAGACCCTCCATTTCCACTGAAAAGCTATTCAGTAACTTTTCAATCAATGCAACAGGCAAAACGATGACAACACCTGCGAATAAAGCCTTTAGTAATATTGAAAAAGGCTCTTTTTCATATTTATCACGGTTGTAGATATAAAATGCTATAATAAGGACAGGCGCAAGGGTAATGAACAGAAGGTTGTTTGTCATTTAACAACATTTTTCAATCAGTTTTATTGCTTATCTGTCTTGAAGCTTTAAGAACACCCTTTATCGCATGGATCTTCCTTATGATCCCATAGAGTACGTCATTGTTTGGGAACCATTAAACTCAGGGATCCCTCGAACATACCTTCATCCAGGCTGTAGTTGAAATTCCTTACACTTACATTGTATTGTGATAAAATGTCGGCGATCTTATTAACAATGCCGATATCTTCTACTCCTGTAATCTTAACAGTTGCAGTAAATGAGGCGATGTTTTTCGTTTTTGTCCAGCGGGCTGCAACAACCCTGTAAGGATACCTTGCCATCAGGTTATGTGCATTCGGACAACCGGTTCTGTGGATCTTGATTCCTTCCGAGATGGTTACAAATCCGAAAACAGAATCGCCGAAAACAGGGTTACAGCATTTTGCGAGCCTGTAGTCGAGCCCTTCTACCCTGTCCTCAATAATCAGGATAATCTGAATATTGTGTACCAGTAACCTCTTTGGTTTCTTTTTCGGTCAATTCCGGAGCCTGCTTCGGTGGCCGGAGTCGGTCTCACCTTTAAGCAGAACCTTCTTTATCTGAAGGAGATCCATTTTACCTGATTCGATAAGCACATAAAGATCCTGTGCGGTTTTAAGATTAAAATGAAGGATCAGTTTCTGAATAACGGAATCACCATAAGCCATTTTCCAGTTCTTGAGCCTGCGCATCAGTATCTCTTTGCCTTCAGCTGCTGCCCTGGTGCTTTCCTCGTTAAGAGCCTGCCTTATCTTGGTTTTTGCCTTGCTGGTAACTACAAAAGAGAGCCAGTCCTGCTTTGGCCGTTGACTTTTTGGATCGTATTATAGAAACATGATCGCCGTTCTGAAGGACATATTTGATTGTTACATTTTTCCCGTTTACCGTTCCTCCAACGCATGAAGAGCCGACATGCTGTATGAATATCGAATGCGAAATCCAGAACTGTAGCTCCGGCAGGCAGCTGACGAAGATCACCCTTGGGTGTAAACACAAAGACCTCATCAGTATATAATCCCGAACGTACCTGGTCAAGGAATGCATCATCCTCTTTTTCAGATGATTCAAGTATCTCCCGCATCCTGGTGAGCCAGGTATCAAGTCCTCCCTCCCCTTTTATTCCTTTATATTTGAAATGGGCTGCGAGTCCCTTCTCTGCAATCTCATCCATCCTCGACGACCTGATCTGAACTTCAACCCATTTTCCTCTCGGTCCGACAACAGTGGTATGCAAGCGATTCATATCCATTCGATTTGGGTACTGAAATCCAGTCACGCATACGGCTTGGGTTGGGCTGGTACAGATCAGTGACAATTGAATAGACTCTCCAGATATCCGATTTTTCATTTTCCGAAACGACTTTCAAGGATTATCCTCACAGCAAACAGGTCATAAACTTCATCAAATTCCACACCCTGCTTCTTCATCTTAAGCATAACGGAATGAACTGATTTTGTACGGCTTTTTATTGTAAATTTAAAGCCCTGCTTATCCAATGCCTCATTAAGAGGACCCGAAAACTCACGGATCAGTTTATTTCTGGAGGCCGTGGTCTGTTTTAACCTGCCTTCTATATAATTATATTGCTCCGGCTCGAGGTATTTGACCGAAAGATCCTCAAGTTCCGATTTAAGATTGTAATATCCTAAGCCGGTGGGCTAAAGGAGCGTACAGGAAATAGGTCTCCGAAGCAAGAGGCAACCTCTCCTTTTCCGGCGCATTGTCAAGATTCCGCATATACTCAAGCCTTTCGACAAGCTTGATAAGAATTACTCTTACATCATCAGCAAGGCTCAGAAGGAGTTTCCTGAAGTTCTCTGCCTGGTAAGAAGCCTGCATCGAGGTAATGCCCGTGATCCGCGAAAAACCTTCAAGGATCTCAACCACTTTCCTTCCAAACTCTTTTTCAAGTTGTTGTGTTGTGATTCCCAGCCTGTTGTAGGAATCATGGAGAAGGGCTGTAATTATTGAGGTGGGTCCAAGTCCCATCTCTCCCGCAACGATTGAAGCAACTTGTAAAGCATGCAGTATTTCAGGCTCACCGGTCAGGGTGGAATTTTCCCTGCAGGCTTCCAAAGCCAGATCCAGGGCTCTTCTGATCTTCTGATTATCTCCAGGAGCAAGTGAACCTTTTGCAGCCTTCAGCAGAGCCCTGTATGCAATATTTATTTTTTGCGCCTCCACTTTCAGATACTTCCCCTGTTTAGTAAAAACAACGGAAAGTAACTAATTAAGATGCACTTTAACAATTATTATACCTAAAAACTAAGAAAATGGGCACCTGCCGAAAATTAAAGTCTATTCTTCAGGTTTCTTCTTTTCAATTTTATCAAGGTCTTTAAGTTCTTCAATGCCAGTGCTCTTTTGAAAGCTCTGAAATCGATTTCAAATCAAGATCGCCTCTGATTGAAATAAGTGTATTGTCGCCCGGATCCCCTGTAATTATAAGCAACTCGGAAATAATGTCGCCCTTTTGTTGAATCAGAAATTTGGTAATATCATTCCCTTCCCTTACTACCATCAGTTCCTCATACGTTGAAAGATCAAGCTTCTTGCTGAGTTCCTTGTAAAAGTTAACGCTGTTGTTAAGCAGTGAATCATGCCGAAAGGATCCTGATCGATTTTAGCCGGCTGACAATATTTTTTTCATCACCTGTCTTTTCGTCCTTTGGCGCAAAAAGTCCAAGCAATTTGCTTGAAATATAAACTGTTGTAAAGCCCTCTTTTTCCGAATACTTGTCGAACATTTCATCTATTGCATTCGTCTGAGCCTGCACTGACGAAACCATGCAAAAAATAAAGCTCAGGAAAATTAACTTCTTCATATTACGCCTGTTTATTTCTGTTCTACTTATTTCTACTTGTTTCTACTTATTTCTACTCATTTCTACTTATTTCTACTTATTTCTACTTATTTCTACTCATTTCTTCCTATTACTTCTTTTCATCCGACATCTCCCCCACTGCTTCCATTGCCCTGTTTAACTGACCCAGAGGTTTAAGTTTTTCTTCAATGAGGTTTACCGGTCTGGTTATTTCATCAAGGCTTTGTTGTGCAACCTCCTGCATCATACCTACTATTTCCAGTGCCCTGGTACCCTTGTTAAGACGGGTTGAAACATCATAAAGAATTTTCATGGTTTCTGCATAAGCTATCTCAGGATCTGAAAAGGTATCGATTGGTTCGGATTCCCTGGCCAGGAAGAAATATGTTCCTGCAAGAATCACAATACCGGCTGCAATTCCGGCATTGTAAAGAATATCCTTCTGAAGCCTGATTTTTTGGTTTTCAGGTCCTCTAGTCGATCGATTGAAGCTATGATCTTCCTCTCAAAGTCCGCGGAGGGGCCCTGAATATCTGATAGCTTATCATAATAAATAAAGATCTCCTTTTCATCGCTCAGATCAACCGGAACATCGTCCTGATTGAAAAAACGCCTTAATTCAATTTCTTCATCTTCAGATGTTTCAGCGTTATAGTATCTCTCCAGTAGTCTTTTTATTTCCTCTGCGTTCATCTGAATATTTTATAAATTCATTTCTGACAATCTTCCTGGCTCTCGACAGGTTTACCCTTAATGCATTGATATTCAGCTGAGTTTTTTCTGATATTTCTTCGTACGAAAGTCCCTCGACATCCCTGAACCGTATCAGGTTCCTGTAGTTTTCGGGAAGTGTTTCAATAATCCTGTCGATTATTAAAATTGTTTCGTTTCTTTCAAGCTGTTCATGTGGTGACGGATCTGTGGTCTGATAAAGTGAATAACTATCGCTATTACTTTCCGTAAATTTCAGTTTTCTGAGCTGATCGATACAAATGTTCCTTACCATTGTTGTTGCCAGGGCATCAATACTATTATATTCTCCAAGGCTTGTGTTCATTTTCCATAGCTTTAAAAAGACCTCCTGTACAGAGTCTTCGGCACCTGCCTGATTTTTAAGGATACGGAACGCATATAAGATAAAGTTTACGGTTCAATTTCTTAACAAGGTCATTGAAATCAGCCCTGGTCATTCAGAGAGAATCATTTGTGCTGTCAAAGATAGTTACATATTCAATTAATTATGGTTCGACAACAAGTTCCTTCCGTGGTCCTTCTTTGCATCAGATGAAAATTTTTCAGCATCTTTCAGCGACAAATCCCCCTTTACCTGGACAATAAAATTATCTTCTCCGCCTCCGATAAGAAGAAATTCCCGGAACCTTCTCCCCTCAGTGCGCACCAGCATTTTCAGGTCCTGATCCGATTTTTTCACCCTCATGAATTCCTCATAATCACGGGTATTAATATCTTTTATCACAAGGTCATAGAAGTTATCCACATCCATGTCATCATCATCCTGTGCAAGTATCCTGATTTCAGTTATTTTACCGTCTATTCTTTCTTCATCGTTGTCGTCATCAAGTAAACAGGAGAGCTTTAACAGGTCTCCGCTAAGTGTAACGGTTACAAATCCTTCCTTACCTGCATAGCGATCGAATAATGCATCAATCGATCTTTGTGCAAAAATGGCTGAGACTGCAGCTGACAGAACCATCATCAGTAATAATCTTTTCATAGCAATTTAATTAAATTAAAAAGGTTATATAAGTACATTTACACTGACATGACGAATGGAATGAAATTTCATTACAAAAAAAGGCGTTAAAATATGCCGTGAAGGCGTTAAGGCATGAAGGCAGAGGCTTGCGGCTTGCGGCTTGCGGTTTGCGGCTTGCGGCTTGCGGCTTGCTACGGTGGCCAAAGGGCGAGCGGTACGCGGTTTGCGGGCAGTGTTATTTTCTTAACAACTGAAGTAAAAAAGGAGATTATAATTTGCTTTGGATTAATTTTCTCATAACTTTGCACCGCGAAATAAAAAACGCATGATTCAGTAGCTCAGCTGGTAGAGCACATCCCTTTTAAGGATGGGGTCCTGGGTTCGAATCCCAGCTGGATCACATGACAAACGATGCTCCGGAAGGAGCATTTGTTATTTTGCGGGCATCGCAAGTGTCGCAGGTTTCATGTAGGGACATGCCATGGCATGTCCCTACGGCATTATCATGTTTTGATTGTAGGGTCAGGCCATGGCGTGACCCGTAAGAATACCTGTATCCAGCCATCGGCAAGAACACATGTGTCGGGTTGTGAAGGGACGGTAACTATTTAATATAGTATCTCAAAGAAATCATTATACCCATCGAACTGGCAGTGGTTTTTTCACTCCCCTCCATTAAGCTTCTGAGTCTGATTCTCATGTGTTGAAAGCTGGAAAGACTCAACAGGAGTGTAGTCTGAAATATCTGAAAACATCGATTTATAAAAAAAGCCGGCTGAAATCTGAAAATGTTTTTGATTGTGAAAATAAAAGCCACCAGAAGCAATTAATTCAGGATTAAGAGTTTTCACCTTTAATTCCCCGCTTACATCATTTTTCACATTGCTTTTGAATCCTTCATATGGTATATCTTTTAAAACAACGTTATAGGCAGGATAATACCCTGAATATGAAAAAGTACCTGAACTTGAATAATTATTACCAACATGAATTGCCAGATTAATACCGCCTTGAAGATAGAATCCGATTGCCTTACTGAAAGGACATTGAAAATTGAGAATTACAGGTATTTCGAGAAAGTATATTTTTTGAGTCTCATTAATATTATTACCTGAAATTCTTCGTTCATAGCTTTCATTTTCTGAATCAATCGTATCCAGACTATTTGAATAGGGATCTAAAGATAATTGAGTGATATAGGGACTCAATCCAATTCCTGTTGATAACCCAAAGTATTTTGAAAAGAAGTACCCGGCATCAACTGACAGACAATAGGAAATTTCCTTTGTTGTAACAGCCCCGGAAATAACAGAAGTTCCGTCATTTGAAATATTAGTTTGTGCCGGACCTCCGCTAACACCAATAAACCAATGCTTTTGCCACGAGAATTTATTGTCTGGGCTTTGCGATTGTACATTTGTTTGAAACAGTAAAAGGAGAATAAAACACGAAACGAAATTCTTGCTATAAGTTTTTAATAGTCTCATGGTCATTATCTATTTAATAACCATAATTTTCACACTATAAAAATAAACCTCGTTGACTATAACCTGAACAAAATAAATTCCATTATTCGAGGTCGCTGGTTGAGATTTCTTTGAGATATTCAAAATCTGATTTTTCAGTATTGAGGTTCATTACCTCTGTACCAGATACATTATTAATTCTGATACGAATTTTGCCCGCGGGAACATCACTGATGTTGATTTTAAATGAGCTTTTTGCAGGATTAGGGTATACCAGAAGGGATTTTGTACCTCCCATGCTTATTTCGTCCGACATAATTTTACATCCGTTCTTATCCATTACTTCAACGGTATATATACCTGGGATTTTAGATGTTACATAATACTGTTCCGTGGCACCGGAAATTGGAGTTGTACCATTAAACCATTGATAGCTTAATATCGAATTATCAAGATTCGGGCAAATAAGAACATCATCCCATTTGATTGCAATTTGTGGAGCAACAGTTACATGTATGGCTACCTCGGTAGATGCCTCCAGAACTCTGCTCTCTCCTGACTTTTCCAATGTATATTTTACTGTATAGGAACCGGCAACGCTTGTACCTGGTGTTATAGCTCCCGTCACAGGATTAATATCCAATCCCTCTGGTTGTGCACTATAAGTACCGCCTGAAGAACCGGATAATGATACATCCTGAACGTCTCCTGAGGGGCACCACGGAGATCCGGAATATGAAATAGTGATGAGTTCATCCTGTGTCAGGGTTACCACCTGATTACTTACTCCCGGACCAGTAATGGTTATTGTTGCTACTCTTGTAACTGGCTGCCTGTATTTGCCTGGTATGTAGCAGTGATAGTACCATTACCTGTCCCTGAAGATGTTACACTGCACCATGACTGGTCACTGGATGAAGTCCATGCTATATTAGAAGCAACATCAAAACTGGTCGTTCCTGAAGATGATGTAACATTCTGATTTAAAGGTGTAACAATCAATGATGGAGGTACCCCTGACTGAGTTACTGTTACCACCTGATTACTCACTCCTGATCCCATAACGGTTATTGTGGCTGTTCTTGAACCGGTTCCTGTATTTGCCTGGTATGTAGCTATGATAGTACCATTACCTGTTCCTGAGGGTGTCACAGTACACCATGTCTGGTCGCTGGATGAAGTCCATTCAACATTAGAAGCAACATTAAAACTGGTCGTTCCTGAAGATGATGTAACATTCTGATTTAAGGGTGTAACAATCAATGATGGGGCTGTCCCTAACTGAGTTACTGTCACCACCTGATCACTTACTCCTGAGCCCTTAACGGTTATCGTTGCTATTCTTGAATCGGTCCCTGTATTTGCCTGGTATGTCAGCTGTGATTGTACCATTATTACGTCCCTGAGGGTGTCACAGTACACCATGTCTGGTTACTGGATGAAGTCCATTCTACATTGGAAACAACAGCAAAACTGGTCGTTCCTGAAGATGATGTAACATTCTGATTTAAGGGTGTAACAATCAATGATGGGGCTGTACCTAACTGAGTTACTGTCACCACCTGATCACTTACTCCTGACCCGGAAACTGTTATAGTAGCTATTCTTGAACCGTTCCTGTATTTGACTGGTATGTAGCTGTGATAGTACCATTACCAGTACCTGAGGGTGTCACAGTACACCAGGTCTGGTTACTGGATGAAGTCCATTCTACATTGGAAGCAACGATAAAACTGGTCGTTCCTGAAGATGATGTAACATTCTGATTTAAGGGTGTAACAATCAATGACAGGCATTTGCTCTCATCAGATAATACCTTTTTCTCAAATATTGATTCCTGAGAAAACAAAATCATTGTATTTGCAAGTAACGCAAATGCAATAATCGGTCTTTTAACCAATACTCTGATTTTCATATGATAATAAGTTAGTAATTAATTTAGGTTATAGCATATACTCAGGTATTTGACTCTTTTAAATCATTGTTCAGGTCAATTTACTGATTTTCATTAAATTTATTCACAAAGAAAATTCACTACTAAATTAGTGATAGTTTTTTTTATACGTAAATATCTATGAAATAGTTCCATCCGTTCGTCAAAATATTGCTCTATACAAGAATTACAGGCCCCCTTTTTCCCCCACCACAATACCTCCCCTGCATTCTGGGGTTTTGATGCCATGAGTTCTTCGCTCCCCATGGGGCCGGGGTAAACGAAGAACCGACGACACGAAATGGAGGAGCTCGACGAAGTCAAAATCAATGAATTTATGTTTATGATTCCTGACACTCATAAAATATTATTTAAATCATTCATCATTTAACAGTTTTTTCTTTATAATTTAAACTAAACATCTATATTTGCTACAAAAAAATATCAAAGTTGACTTTTTTATTAATTTTCTTTCAATAATTCATTTTGCAACCCGGAAATATATGGAGCCTGAAATAACCCAGATCGAAATATCAACAACATCAGATTTACTCAAAACAGAGCAGGCCATCTGCTTTATCAAGGAGAGGTTTAGAAAAAGGCTGGCTATCGGACTTAACCTGGTTAATGTATCTGCCCCAATTGCAGTTCCCGACGGAACAGGAATAAACGATGACCTTAACGGTATAGAAAAACCTGTAAGCTTTGAACTCAAAAGCATAAAAGGAAGGAGGGTTTCAATAGTGCAATCACTCGCAAAATGGAAGCGTATCAGGTTGAAGGAATTCGGTATTGATCCTGGTAAAGGCATTTTGACTGATATGAGGGCTATAAGGCCTGATGAGGACTTAAGTCCCATCCATTCCGTTTATGTTGACCAGTGGGATTGGGAAAAGCGCATTTTCCCGGAACAAAGAGGCTTGTTTTATCTGAAAGCAACGGTCGAGTCGATCTACGAAGCTCTTAAGTCGACAGAAAAAGACCTCCATAATATATATACCGATCTGATACCTATACTACCAGACAGGATACATTTCATCCATGCAGAGGATTTGTTAAGGCAGTTCCCCGGTCTGACGCCAAAACAGCGTGAGTCCAGAATTGCACAGAAGTTTGGAGCCGTCTTTATTATAGGTATAGGTGCCAAACTTTCAAATGGGGAACCCCACGATGGACGTGCTCCCGATTATGATGACTGGAGCACATTGAATGAGGACGGATATACAGGCTTGAATGGGGATATCATCCTGTGGTATCCTGTAATACAATCAGGATTGGAAATCTCTTCCATGGGCATCCGCGTAATCAAAGAGTCGCTCGAAAGACAGCTGGAAATAAAAGGATGCACTGACCGTAAAAAACTTCTGTTCCACAAGATGTTGCTCAATAACGAGTTACCAGCCTGTATCGGTGGTGGTATCGGGCAATCAAGACTCTGCATGTTCCTGCTTAAAAAGAGCCATATAGGTGAGGTTCAGTCAGGGATCTGGCCCGATGCAGTTGTGAAACAATCAGAATTGAATGGCTTCAGGTTGTTGTAACTGCATCTGAGTGTATGCATGCTGAAACTACTAATTAATTACACCTAAAGAAAGGACATGAATAGCCGCCAGAACCGGTTATTGTTTCTCATAAACCTGGGTCTCGGCCAGATCTCCGTATGATGAGGATGCAGTAGATTCGATAATCATGTTAGCTCCGTCCATTTTATAGACTTCAATTATGGTCATGTCACCCCCATCGCCAATTGACATCTTTGATGTAATCTTTAATGATTTTTTGTCATCTGACCAGGCAGTGGTCGATTTTTTCTGGGAGTCCTGCCATCCTGTGTTGACACATTCCTTCCCGTCCAGAGTGAATTTGTCGTTGGTAGTAAATTCCTGATCCTGAAAGCTGGAGTGTTTTTCAACATTGAATTCATTGCCTTTTTGAATAATAATAATTTCTTTTGGAGCCATACTGAACTGGTCACCTAATTTGCTTTTTCCTGTGTTAAGTTTCCAGTCTCCCGAAAAATCGGGGTCCTGTGCCAGAGCAAATGCTGAAACAATGAATGCTGCGGAGAAAAGTAAGATTTTTTTCATAAAAGAGGGAGTTTGGGAGTTTGTAATAAAAATATAAAAATAAGGCCAGAAAGTTTCAGATATTATCTGCGAATATCAGCGGGATCAGCGGGATCAGCGGGAAAGATTCCAGTCATAGCATGTGCACCGCTCGAATACTTTTTCACGGCAGAATTAAGTAAAAAGAGAACTATTTGGACAGAACAGGGATCTGCCTGTTGATCGATTCCTCAAGGGAAATCAATGTCTCGGTACGTACCACCCCGGGAATATTCTGTATTTTGTCTGTAAGAATATCGCGAAGATGCTCATTATCACGCGTATAAACCTTAATAAATAATGAATAATTACCTGTTGTGTAGTGACATTCAATTATTTCAGGGATCTCCTTGAATTTCTTGATTATGTCGCGGTAATGACCGGGATGATCGAGGTAAACACCGATGTACGCGCATGTTTTAAAACCTACAAGGACAGGGTCGACCTTGAATTCAGAACCTTTTATGACACCGATTTTAATTAGCCTCTGGACACGCTGATGAATGGCAGCTCCCGACACGTTGCACTCACGGGCAACCTCCAGATAAGGGGTCCTCGCATTTTTAGTGATTATATCCAGAATTTTTCTATCCAGGTTATCAATTTGAAGATTTTCTGTCATTTTGCAGTAATTGGTTAATGGGTAGACTTGTTATTGTTTATGACATCCACAAATCTACCTGTTTTTGTTTATTAAACCAACTATTTCATTTATATCACTGAATCCTTTATCATTAAGATATTTTTCAATTCCTTCAAGGATGGTAACAGAGCATCCGGGTTCGATAAAAGATGCTGTGCCGATCTGCACTGCATCAGCGCCCGCAAGGAAAAACTCAATGGCATCGTTTGCATTCATGATACCCCCAAGGCCGATAACCGGTATTCTTACTGCGTTTGCCACCTGCCAGACCATCCTCAGTGCAACCGGCTTTACAGCAGGTCCGGAAAGTCCACCTGTTATTGTTGAAAGCGAAGGTTTCATCGTCATGGTATTCACTTTCATACCAAGCAAAGTGTTGATTAGTGAAACAGAATCCGCACCCTCCTCTTCTGCAATCCTGGCAAATTCTGTGATGTCGGTAACATTAGGAGACAGTTTAACTATCAATACTTTAGAGTAAACATTTCTTACAGCCCTTACAACTTCGCGTGCGGAAACAGGATTTGTCCCGAATGCCATCCCTCCCATTTTCACATTCGGGCAGGAGATGTTAAGCTCAATTGCAGGGATTCTCTCCAGCATGTTAATACGTTCTGCCAGAGCAATATAGTCTTCTATAAAACTCCCGTTTACATTGACAATTACATTTGTATCGTACTGAGTAACCTTCGGATATATGTTTTTTACAAAATATTCAATTCCCTTATTCTGCAGTCCGACAGAATTCAACATGCCAGACGCTGTTTCTGCCATCCTGGGATAGGGATTCCCTTCCCTGGGTTCGATGGTAGTGCCTTTGAGTATGATGCCTCCAAGCCTGGAAACATCAATGAAATCATCAAATTCTGAACCGTATCCAAAAGTACCGGAGGCAGTAATTACAGGATTTTTGAAGTGGAGACTGCCTATTGAAATACCAAGGTTTACCATTTTAGTTCCGTTATATTAAACACAGGTCCATCAGTACATGTACAAAGATTTCCCTTAATTGTGTCAACGACACAACACAGACATACACCAATTCCACACGCCATAAGATTTTCAAGTGAAACTTCGCAGGGAATATCGTTCTTAAGGCAATATCCTCCGATTGCCCTCATCATTGAATGAGGACCGCAGCAATAAACCCTGTCAAAATGATCATTTTTAAGGACTGAATGATCTGTAACAAATCCCTTTTCTCCTTTTGATCCGTCTTCTGTAGTCAAATGAACAGGGCCAATGGAGAGGTATTCGTCAATTTCAACGACCCTTTCACTATTTCTGAAACCCAGCAATATCTCAGGGTGCAATCCCTTTGATTTCAGGTATTTTCCGAGAAATAACAAAGGGGCAACACCGCATCCGCCTCCGGCAAGGAGTACGTGCTCATCTTCTGAAGGCAGACTAAAGGAATTTCCGAGGGGATAGATAATATTAAGGCTCTCTCCCTCTTTAATTCGTGAGAGCTTTTCTGTGCCCTTTCCAGCTATCTGGACAAGTAGCTTTAATGCATTTCTCTCATAATCAACATCATGTATAGATAAAGGACGGCGGAGGAAGGTTTCGGGGCTTTCATCTATCCTTGCCTGTACAAATTGCCCCGGTTTAAGCTCGGGAAGATAATTGTTTCCGTAAAGCTCAAGGACGAAAATATCTTTATTGAGGCGCCGGTTTTCACTTATAGTGAAATCATCTGTTCTCTTTGCCATATAGAGTCTTTAGTGCAAAGATAATGATAGAAAGGTTCAGGAAAAAATTGATCACACTTTCCTTGGGGAAAATTCTTCAAAAGTACTGTTCCCGTAAAACCAGACTATTTTCTTTATTCCTGACGGACTTGCCCCCGGTTCCGTCAGTTGCGGAGAGCCGGCATCAGGCACATTGACCGATGGGGAACTGGTTTCTTCATTTCCATGATCCCAACCGGAAGCATTACCGGAGGTATTTTCATACAAATCATCAAACAATGTGGGGATCTTTTGCTCTTTATACATTGATCCTTTTCCGAATAACAGCCATTCGGTAGAGAGAAACTTATATTTCTCAAGCATTTTAAGAACGAAATCGAGGCTTGGCTTATTTCTACCTGAAAGAATGTGAGAAACACCTGAAGGCTGAACCCCGATTTCTTCAGCAAAATGAACGGATGACTTGTTTTCTTTCTTAAGGAACTCAAGGATTCTTTCTTTCATGTCTGTAATTTATGATTTACAAATGTAAATAATAATAAAGTTACATCTATAACTAAATTGAGTTTACAAATGTAAATAGACAAAATACCAGGGTTTTCTTGCAGAAAGGCAATATCAGTAATTATTGATTAACAACCACTTACATTTCCATTTTATCTTCAGTATTGGTTGAGTTTAGATATGTATCTATCTGGGATTGATTGAAATATACCTCAAAATAATCAAATTCTAATCAATACTGTGGATCACAACCGGACAATACTGAACTATTATATGAGATGTACTTACTTTTGCTATTGATATACAGTTATTTAATCAGACAGTATAATTTTTTCAATAAATATTCACCTCTGTCAATTTATCGTAGTAATTATTTGTGTTACTTGTGTGAATAATTACATTATTACTGTAATTCACAAATGTAATTCGTGTATATTTTAATATAAAGTTCTTCGGATTGACCTGAAATGGATCAGGGTCCTCTTCCTGTCCGAAGCAGCAATTGTATTCAGATTTGAAAAGATAAAATCCTGATCTTATTTCCCGGCCTTTGACCCATCAAATTCAAATATTAAATTGTGGGAGACTTGAGAATCTGAAAATATAGTTTCTTATTTGAAAGAATTAATGCAAAGTTCACCTATGCGGAATAATAGGAACCTCAAAATTTATAATTTTATAAAAAGCGTTACCCTGAAATCCTTTAACCACTGAGTCACACAGGGTTTCACAGAGTAAGACACAGAGTCTTAAAACAGTGTAACTCCGTCTTTACTCTGTTTTAACTCCTTGGTTAAATAACTAATTAACTCAAGTTGCCAGTTGCTTGTTTCTGGTTGCTGGTTAAATTGTTAACTAATAGGGTATTATATTGTCTTTTGTTTTAATCTGTCATGAAAAATCAAAAGTTATATAATGCTCATTTTTAATCAACTAGCAACAAGTAACCAGTAACTAGCAACTTAGGTTAATTATAGTATTGCAACTTCCGTAAGCAAACGGGATTGATTTTGTCTGACCAGAACAGTAATTTTGTTCCGGGTCCTTCAGTTGCTGCAGGATCCTGACGAACAGCCTGATTCACTATGACTGCCACAAGTGGCACAGGAAGGATTTGATCCGGTCAGTTCCCCGGCAGTGGCAGTGCGTATATCCAATATCCTTCCTGTAAAAAACAGGTTAACTCCTGCCATAGGATGATTAAAATCCAATTTGACAGAACTCTCTGCAACTTCACATATAATTCCGGTAAGCGGATGACCCTCAGAATCAACCATTGGAACTTCATTTCCCACCCTGCAGATCTCCTCATCAACTTTCCCGTTTTTTTTAAAAATTGAAATTGGAAGATCGATTATCATATCCTCCCTCTGTTCACCATAAGCATTCTCGGAGTTCAGGGCAAAGCGGAAACTGTCGCCTTTGCCCAGCTGCGATATGTTTGATTCGAATTCAGGAAGAAGCCTTCCGGTTC
>CAWKIC010000006.1:0-7041 GCA_963849615.1 uncultured Bacteroidales bacterium | reverse complement strand
TTCCAAGTATAGTAACAAATAACCTGATGAAATGATGCAGCAATCTTTCATATTCATTGAATGGCTCAAGGCTCAGAGCTCAGTGTGAGTGAGACATTACATAACGAGCGTGTTCGCTCTTGCTCCCAGGTCAGTTTCTAATCTGATCCCAGTTGATTTTGAGATCTATTTTTTTGGAAGAACCAGGTCGAATGAATCCAACTTTTGAACCCTCCTGCGGAATTGCTCTTCAGTACTGAATTTGGCATTCAGAAAATTGGAAAGGATCTCTTCGGCCAAGCTCAGCCCGATGATCTGTGCCCCTATGCAAATTACGTTGACATTATCATGCTCAACACATTGATGCGCCGAATATGTGTCATGACAGAGCGCTGCCCTGATGCCCTGAATCTTGTTGCATGCAATGGATGCACCTACCCCTGTACCACATACCATAATGCCCTTTTCCGCACGACCGCTCTTTATCTCATCGGCAAGAAGGAGTGCAATGTCGGGAAAATCGACGGGATCGGGAGTGAATGATCCAACATCCTTGATACTGTGTCCCCAGGACTTCAGTACATTTATGAGGGGGCTTTTCAAGGGAAAACCTGCATGATCACTGCCAATAACGATCTTTACATGATCAACACCTGACTGCTTTATTCCAAAAGCCGGAACTGTCAATAATGAGGCAGATATAATACCTGCCTTTTTCAGAAATTCTCTTTTTTTCATGATTTATTGTCTGAGTGTTCAACAGTTTACAAACTGTGTTAAATATACGGTATTAATTCATTTTTACCTGTCCTCAGCTATTTTGTACATTGATCCAAAAAAAGATTGTTTCGATCAAAGAGATCTTTATTCTCAAATAAAAAAAGGCCCCTCATGAAGCCTCTTCCTATTCATTTTTTAATTCAAAAATTATTTTTTGTTATAAACCATTGTAAAAACGCTACAACCTAGATGTATTCAAGATTTCAAAGAACGATATTTAACTTTTAGTGGACACTAGTGAAATTATTTGGTTAATAAACTGCAAAATACTCGACTTTTTTTTATATAAAAAGATGATTAAAGCGCTTTAATAATCTTGTCCAATTCTTCTTTTGTTTTACCAAGTTTGATTTGAAGTTTTCCAAACATCTCCTCCTTCTTACCTTCTTCAAACATCAGGTCATTGTCCGTTAAGACTGCAAATTTCTGTTTGAGCTTGCCTTTCAGCTCATTCCAGTTTCCTTCTAATTCTGTTGGATTCATTTTTTGAATTTTACATTGTGAATAAATTTTCACAATACAAAGATGAGTCCTTTAATTCCGTAAAGCGTTACAATATTCAGGAAAAGAGTTACATCATTCACACATACCCTAAGCACTGCACTTATTGACTTTAAGATTTTTGAATTGAGATGGAGTAAGCCCTGTCAGTTTCTTAAACTGGTTTAACAGATGAGCCACGAAGAAAATGGGAGTATGGGAGAGGGGGAGAAGAAGAAAGTGTGAGTGTGAGAATGAGTTTTGAGGAAAAAGAGATGAGAGTGTTCGCGATTGCTCTCACTCTCGCTCTGTTATAAGGTATGAGGGAGCGGTTTTCTTTCAAAAGTGTTTTGATATTCAAATCAATTTTCCTTACTTGTAATTGGTTTTAAGGTAAATTCCACGAAACCCTGTCAAATGAGAAGAATAGCTGTAATATCTCTGCCCTTCCTTGTATGTATTCTGACATCAACAGCTGAACTTGCGGCACAGATTCCCGGTTTTAAAAATATTCATTGGATCCGGAGTAAAGTGAGTGCCGGTCTTATCTGGAAATCATCACATACTAAGCACGATAGCCTGGGTCCTCAGAATATTAATGTGCTCCTGGTAAATCTTCGCAAAAGAGAAATTTCACTTCATTATGATTCTGAAAGAAATCTTACTGTTGACAAGCAGGCTTTATCCACTGATGTTCTGGCGGCAGTCAATGCAGGTTTCTTCAATGTAAAGGAAGGCGGATCTGTGACTTACATCAGGACAGATGGAATGATTCAGGAATCCGATACTGCAAAAAAATGGAGAAGAAATGCAAATATGAACGGATCAATTCTTATCACCACAAAGGGAGGGTTGATTATAGAAGAAAGTCATACAAACAATTGGTACGATGATCATGCCATGTTCCCTGATGTCCTGCTGACAGGTCCGTTATTGCTGAAGGAAAAACATGAAACCGTTCTCCCGGAAACATCACTTGTGAAGCTCAGGCACCCACGGACAGCGATTGGTGCAAGAGGCAAGAACCGTATCCTTCTTATCACGGTCGATGGCCGTACTGAATCTGCATCAGGTATGACTCTCGGTGAGCTGTCAGACCTGATGGTTTCGCTTAGATGCAGGGACGCAGTTAACCTTGATGGTGGAGGATCAACAACTATGTGGATCAGGAATGAACCTTACGGTGGAATAGTTAATATGCCATGCGATAATAAGAAATTCGATCATGAAGGAGCAAGAGCTGTTTCCGATATTATTATTGTGAGATGATCTTTCATTAGAATTCAGAATAGAATTATTTTATTCAATTTCTGTTTAAAATGTAATTTGATATTATTCGGCAATCGTCAGAAAAGATATCAGATTCAAATTCTTAGTTTGTTTTATTAAAAAGGTTATAATGACAATGACGGTATTTTTCTCAATGATTTTGGGGATATTTTTGTTGTTCTTTGGAAGAAGGCTTTTCTGGCTTTTTGTGGGTGTGGCTGGTTTTATCGCGGGACTAACCCTTGGCCCGCAATTAATAAGCGGCCAGTCAGAACTGGCCATTCTATTGATAGCCATAATCGCCGGAATTATTGGTGCCTTCCTTGCCGTTATGCTGGAAGGGCTGGCCATCCTGATCGCCGGTTTTCTTGCAGGCGGTTATTTAATGACTACATTAGTAGCTTCCATCGGCTTTTCTGTCTCATCTGAACCTTCGGTAATTTACATTATTGGAGGCATTATAGGACTTCTGCTGGTGGCTGTCTTTTTCGACTGGGCAATTATCATTCTATCCGCGTTGCTGGGGGCTGAGATACTTATGCCGCTCCTGCATATCTCCGGCTCCGTTTATTGGCTGGTTTTCCTTGGATTGGTTGTTGTTGGTATAGCTGTACAGGCTGGTATCTGGCATCGACGTTATCCCGTTCAACGCACATGGGGTCGTCGCCCCTGGTATTAATCCCAATCTCAACCCTTATTAAGGATGAATAAATTCTTTACAGCTCTCGAAAAGCTTATTGTTCCGGTATTTCTGGGCATTCTTGCATTTTATACAGCAAGGTCAGGGAACAAGATTTCGCTTCAGCAGACGCAATTGATTGAATTTCAAAATGCAAAAGAGGCTGAAGATTCTAAAAGACAGCTGGAGCTGAAATATCTTGAATTGTTTTATCAGGATATAAGCTCCGCGGATCCCGACAAGCAAACAAAAGCCATCGGATTACTGAGCCTGATGAATCCCGAACTGGGCCAACAATTAAGCGACTGGGTAAAGGAGTATGTCACCCTGAATCCGCAGTCCAAGGCGAGGATCGAGAGGTTAGATAACAGGATGTCAGGGAAGGAGGCTCTTAATGAGCCAGACGATGGATCAGATAAAGAACCTTCAAGGAAGCAGGCTATCGTTGATACATTAGCCAGAAGAATCATTGAAAAAGTATCGGATATCGCGATCGAGGACCTGGGTATTAATATTCCATTGTCCCATAGCCAGCGATCAAATGACCCTGTATTTAGACTTAAAAGCAAAAAAGTCGCTACCTATAAGTGCGAAATAAAAAGCCTGTCAGGTACAACTGTTTTTACCGGCGAGGGAAACGAAATAGTCTGGAATGGCACAGATTCCTCACAGAAAAAAGTTCCAAAGGGAGTATATAATTATGAGGTTGAGGCGTTGACCAACTCAGGCCAGAACGTAAGCAGATCAGGAAAGATCCTGATCATTTGAAGATTATGACTTCTGTTGCAGTCTCTTGCTTAATCTCAGATAAATAATAATTAGGATTTATCTTACGCAATATAAGACCAGCCTTGTCGGATCGGATCTGAGGGACCTGGAGCACCGGATTACCATGCCTTCTGTTCAAATTGCTTATATACATACCCTGAAATTATTCCGGTTTAAAAATCAGGTAAGATACTTTTGTTCTATATTTAAGGATTAAATTATTAAGACCTTTAAACAACCATGAAACAAACAAGAAGAGATTTTATTAAATCAGCAGGTGCATTTTCAGCAGGTGCATTTTTTATTCCCAACCTGATACATTATTCACCGGCGAACAGATTAAATGTTGCAGTTATTGGCGTTGGCGGACAAGGCAGAGCCAACTGGAGCAGGCTGATTAATCAGAAAGATCCGGGATGGAACGAAAATATTGTCGCATTATGCGATGTTGACATCAATAGGGCTGCTGATGGTTTTAAAACTATGCCAAATGCCAGGCGCTTTAAAGATTTCAGGGTGATGTTTGACAAGATGCACAAAGAAATAGATGCTGTGATGGTCTGTACTCCTGACCATGTTCATTTCCCCGCAGCAATGGCTGCAATGGAGCTCGGCAAACATGTTATTGTTGAAAAACCACTTGCACACAATGTCTGGCAATTAAGAACCCTCCAGAAAGCAGCCAAATACTTTAAAGTAATTACTCAATTGGCTAACCAGGGACATGCAACAAACGGTATTCGTCAGGTGAAAGAATGGTATGAAGCCGGAATATTGGGCAATGTTACTGAAGTAATAGCCTGGTTTGATGGACCTGCCTTTGGTAAAGGAATGTATTTCAATAAACCTGCAAGTTTTCCACCGGCAGAACAGCCTGTTCCTGAATATTTCGATTGGGATCTGTGGCTGGGACCGGCAGCATACCGGCCATACAATGATGTTTATGCCCCAAAAACATGGCGTGGCTGGTTTGATTTCGGCAATGGTGAATTAGGAGACTGGTGTTGCCACACCCTCGACGCTCCTTTCTGGTCATTGGATTTGGGAATGCCTGATGTTGTTGAAGCTGAGTTTAAGACACCTGTTCCTGATACCGGATTTGTTTCAGACCAGGCCATTATACGCTGGGATTTCCCAAAACGGGGAGATAAAGTTCCTGTTACCCTGCGCTGGTACGAAGGAGGATTGAAACCTGAAAATCGTCCGGAATGGAACCTCAAAAATTTGCCGGGAAGCGGTATGATTATGGTAGGTGATAAACATTGTCTTATGACGGGCGGTCGTCCAAATGATCCTAAAATTTTATTACCTGGTGAAGAATGGACTGAATTTCAGAAAAATCTGCCAGCACAAACAATCCCGAGAGTCTTTGAAGAAAATCCACAGCGCGAATGGATTGAAGCCATCAAAAACAATACATTGCCGGGTTCGAATTTCGATTATTCTGCAAAATTAGTGGAGATGTCCATCATTGGGGTATTGGCTCAAAGATTCAATACCCGCATAGAATATGATGCTGCAAATATGAAAGTTAGCAACCATCCTGAATTGGCTGGTTATATTAAGGAACCTGTTCGTAAAGGATGGGAATATGGGGAAAAGCTTTGGAAAAAATGATTTCGTTTGCATCCGGTACTTTCATCGGACTCATACAATAAATCATTAGTGTAGCAAAATTACTCAGGTTTTTGCATTTTGATAATAATTTCACTCTATCTTCCTGTCACATCCGAAGACATCGGGAATATTACTCCAGGCTGGTTAGCAAAGGAAAATTA
Organism: uncultured Bacteroidales bacterium; assembly: GCA_963849615.1. Lineage (GTDB taxonomy): Bacteria > Bacteroidota > Bacteroidia > Bacteroidales > VadinHA17 > LD21. Next base: position 1,308 of record CAWKIC010000006.1, on the reverse strand, counting down.
TCCACCTCTTAATGAGAGAGCGGGATTGAGAAAAACAAATCGTGAGAGTTCTTATATAAACAATAATGTGTAAACAATAATGTTTATATTTGTACTATGAAAACTGATTTGTCAATAATAAAAGGTATCCATCCCGGATTAATTCTTGAGCGTGAGCTTAAACAACGTCATATGCATAAAGGACCATTTGCTATTTCTTTACAGGAGTTTCCTCAAACACTGGTTTCAATTACCAAAGGAAAGAGACGGATGAACGTTAATATTGCTTTAAAAATTGAGAAAGCACTTGGAATAGAAGAAGGGTATTTTATGATTTTACAGGTATATCATGATATTGAAGAGGCGAAAAAAGGTCAGAATATAGATCATCCTGATTTTACTAAATTGAGGCGAGTTTTGTTTTGGGATACAAAAATGGAAAACATAAACTGGGAAAAACAAAGAAATGCTGTTATAAAAAGAGTATTTGAAAGAGGTAATGATATTGAAAAAAACGAAATCATTAATTTTTATGGCATAAAGAATATCAATGATATAATGAAAACAAATGGGTAATAAACTCTATTACAATGCACTTCCGCCCTTATTATTAAATGTTTTGAAATCATTAATGGCAGCTAAAGAATTTGAGGTTTTCAGACTAGTTGGCGGAACTGCTTTAAGTTTGTATAGAGGGCACAGGGTATCAGTCGATATTGATTTGTTTTCTGACGCTCCTTATAATTCAATAGACTTTGGAGCAATCGATGCATTTTTGCGTAATACATTTTCATATGTTGACACAAATGAATACAAAGTAGTTGGGCCGGGTAAGTCATATTATATTGGTGATAGCGAAGAAGATTGTGTTAAATTGGATTTATTCTATACAGATAAATTTATTCAGGATATTATCCTGATAGATGGTATCAGATTGGCGACTATTGAAGAAATTATAGCCATGAAAATCGATATCATTTCCAGGGGTGGAAGAAAAAAGACTTTTGGGATGTACACGAATTAAAAGATGATTATTCAATTTATAAAATGCTTGACCTGCATAAACAAAGAAATCCTGACACCCATGATGCTGATCAAATCAGAAGGAATTTCACAAATTTTAAAAATGCCGATGATGATTTCGATCCAATTTGCTTAAAGGGAAAATACTGGGAGATAATAAAGTTGGATATTATTGATTTTGCAAATGCATCCGGGAGAGTATTATAACCAATCCCTTTTAATTATATCGGTTAAGTTGTCATAATCAATGAAGCAAAATTGTGACAGTTAACAAAAACGAGACCATCTGGTGTAGGCTCATTCAAC
>CAWKIC010000005.1:0-5334 GCA_963849615.1 uncultured Bacteroidales bacterium | reverse complement strand
TATTCGTACCTTAGTGAATCTGCAGGATTTGTATTTGCTGCTTTGAAAGTATGGTAGCTGATAGTCAGGAGTGCTATCAACATTGCAATGAAAAGACCTCCCAGAAATGTGAAGATGTCAGGGCTTATTCTGTAATAAAAGTTATCCAGCCATTTCCCGGAAACATAATAAATAACAGGAAATGAAAAAAGTACCGAGATTGCAACAAGGATTATTATTTCCCTGGATATCAGAAAGCAGATGCCCGGAACTGTGGATCCCAGTGCTTTCCTGACACCGATCTCCTTTGTATGGTGTTCCACGTAATGTGAAGTAAGGCCGTATAAGCCGAGAGCTGCGATGAAAATAGCAAGGATGGAAGATATAACTGCAATAATGGCATTCTGACGCTCTTTGATGTATAGCTGTTTCATTATATCATCAACGAAGGCATATTGTAACGGCTCGTAAGATGTAAATTCTTTCCAGTTGGCCACGATTTTTCTCATTGTTTCCCTGTAATTCAGAGGTGATATTTTCACTGTGATATATCTGGGCCTTTTTCTCTCTGGTTTCAGGATGATTATGCAAGGTTCTATCTGATTTCTCTGTGATTCGAAAATAAAATCTTTTACTACTCCTATAATTGGGTAATAATCAATTATGCCGGGTCTGTTTTCCACTCCGATTCTCATCTTTTCCGGATCTATATTGAACTTTTTTATGGCAGATTCATTAAGTATACAAGTCTGTGCATCGGAAAGAAACTCTTTATTGAAGAATCTTCCCGAATGAAGTTTCATACCATATGTTTGCAGGAAATTGTAATCCACCCAGTACATCCGCATATTCATTATCTCATCTTTTTTCCCTTCCAGTGTGTACCCGGTGCTGAAGTTCTCGCTCCCCCCGGGGACAGATACAGAACTTGTCATATTAATGACTCCCGGTATCATGGCTGTTGTTTCCTTAAATGATCTGGCATTGGCTCCGAGTTCTTCCTCATTCTCAAGCACAAGCAGCTGGGCACTGTTAAATCCGGGATCCCTTTTAAGCATGTAAATTAATTGGCTGTACATTATCAGAGTGCTGACTATCAGGAAAATCGAGATTGTAAACTGAAGAACGACAAGCACTTTCCTGAGGCTGCCTTTGTGACTATTGTTACCTTTGCCTCCTTTCAGGACCCTGTAAGGGGTGAAAGAAGAGAGGAAGAAAGCTGGATAACTTCCTGCAATGATCCCGGTTATTAATGAAAAGACCAAAATGAACGGGATCATATACCATGTAGCCGTAAGATTCAGTGTGATGTTTGTGTCAAGCAGGTCATCGAAAAAGGGTAGAACTATTTTTATAATAAAAAGTGCAATAACAGTCGATACAAATGATATTATAACTGACTCGGCAAGGAACTGGGCTATAAGCATACCTCTGGTTGATCCGCTCAGTTTCTTTAAGGCCACTTCTTTTGTTCTTGCTGATGCCTGTGCAGTTGAAAGATTTGTGAAATTGATTGCAGCTACCAGGAGTATCAAAAAGGCTATTCCACCCAGAATTTTTAATAATTTCGGATTGCCGGTTGGCAGAAAGTGAGGTTTGATCGACGTATCGAAATGAATATCTGTAAGTTTTTGAAGATAATATTCATATTTGTACCCCATGTCGAGACTTTCATCGGAAGAAAGGTTATAATATTTCTGTATCTCAGGTCCGAGATGCTTGACCGCAAGCAGCTTCAGTTTTTTATTGACACTCCTATAATCAGCACCTGGTTTAAGTAGCAGATATGTGTTCATTTGGCCGTTATCCCAATCCAGATTATAAGACAGGTGATCAGACAGCATGGATACCAGCACACCAGCCTTGAAGTGCGAGTTCCCGGGAATATCTCCCATGACACCTGTGACAACATACGTTGCAGGATCCTTTCCTATTTTAAGGATCTTATCAACCGGGTTCTGGTTACCGAATATCTTATTCGCAACTGAAGCGGAAAGAACAATTTTCCCGGGGGCATTAAGAAGGTTTTCGGGATCGCCTCTTAGTACAGGAATTGTGAAAAAATTAAAAAATGAGGAATCAGCTTCAATAATATTTTCCTCAGTATATGTCTGATTATTATATGTAATTATTGTTTCCCTTTCCCAAAAACTATTATGCTTTCGCTTCATTCTGAGAAAATCCTCAACCTCCGGGAACTCTGTGAGGATCTCCGGACCGAGACGGGCTGGTGATATGGCTTCAGTTCCGGACCTGGCATAGCCAAGCTTGATGTCTGTGACTATATTGTAAATCCTGTCCCTCCTGACATTGAATCTGTCATAGGTTACTTCGGAAAGTATATAGAGTGCAATTAAAAGACTGCAGGCAATCCCGATGGAAAGGCCGGTTATATTGATGAGAATATATGACTGCTGGCTTTTAAAAGACCTTAAACTGTGTTTAATGAGATCATTCAGCATATTATTTGAAAATTAGATTCTTACAATATCTTTTAAATCATATCAGGAATTTATTAGTTTCCGGTCCCTTTCTTTTATAAAAGACTGATTTTATAATATATTGCTGCAGGCTGCAAACTACGGTCAGGTTTATCGCTCATTCCTCCTGGAATTAATGATTAAATTTACAAAAATCTACCTATGTTAAAAAGAACAAATATTCCGGTGGCAATCGCATTAGCGAGTTGCTTTTCCTGGGTAACAGCAGGGGGACAGTCAAAAGATCCCCTGATTTTCCCAAAGGATAACTTTACAGTAGAAACCAGGACCGTAAAAACATCTTCAGGTGAAAAGAAGATCACATATCACTCCTACAGGCATATACAATATGTTGCAAAACCGATTGACAAAGATTTTCAGAGTATGGACCTCAGCGTTCCGGTTAAGATCGATGATGTAACTATAGAAGCAACAAATGCTCCTATTTTCTTTTCCATAGGTATTGGTGGATATATGTCGGTCAGGAATGGTGGCAATGTAGTATCCCATGCCGGAGCAGATGCACCTGGTGGTATGGGAGCTCCCCCTGCCAGTGGTCCAGGTGGACAACCTGGTGGAATGCTCCAAAGAGCTGGAGGATCAGGAGGAACAGGATCATTAAGCAGCAGAGCTGATCTGGCCCTGGCTGCAGGGTTTGTGGTAGTAACACCAGGATGCAGGGGACGTGACAATAAAGCCGATGACGGAACTTTTTACGGTAAAGCCCCTGCTGCAATAGTCGATCTAAAGGCTGCTGTCCGCTATTTACGGCACAATAAAGGCATCCTGCCAGGCAATGTCGATCAGATTATATCTGCCGGATGCAGCGCAGGTGGCGCAGTCTCGGCTCTTCTTGGCACTTCCGGCAACAGCCCACAATACGACTCTTACTTAAAAGAAATCGGGGCAGCCGATGCAGACGACAATATATTCGGTAGCGCCTGTTACAGCCCCATCACTGATCTGGAAAATGCCGATGGAGCCTATGAGTGGATGTACGGTGCCTATCCATCCAAATCAGGACTTGTTGACCAGGAAATATCAAAACAATTGAAAGCGCTGTATGAAGACTATCAATTATCATTGAAGCTTCAGGGGAAAAATGGCTTTGGATTCCTCACTGCTGACAATTACAAAAAGTATCTCCTTCAGTATTTCCTGATACCTTCTGCCAATGAGTATTTAAAAGGGCTCACAGAGGAAAATCGCGATGAGTACCTGGCGAAAAACAAATGGATCACCTGGACTGAAAAAGGAGCCTCTTTTTCTTTCCGGGATTACGTATCGCACGTTGGCAGAATGAAAAGCATGCCTGCCTTTGATGATTTCAACAGGACACAGCCTGAACCCATTTTATTTGGCGACAAGACCACCGATTCGAGACACTTTACTAATTTCAGCCTGCAGCATTCAACCGGAGATAAGAATGCTATGATAGACAACGACTTAAAAATGCTCGTCAACATGATGAATGCGAATTATTTCATAAGGGAGCACAATAAAGATTGTGCTGATTACTGGTGGCTTCGAAACGGCTCCAGCGACAACCATACCTCACAAACCGTAATGGTAAATCTTGCCACAGGCCTGGAGAACCTGAATAAGATTGTGGATGCTGCGTTATTCTGGGATGGGGGACATTGTGCCGATGATGATCCGGAAGGTATGGTCAGATGGATGGGGAAAGTAACCAATTATACAGTAAAAAACTAATGTTGATGCAGTTATCATCATGATAACTTTTCTAAGGTCGACTATTTAAACCCTGGTTGCAACTCTGACTAAAAACCCGATTTTTCAAATTTAAAAGTTGCAACCAGAATATACTCTTTAAAATGAGTAATTAATCCAGATTTTTAGTTAATCCAAACAGCATTTTTGAGGTTTCTTCAAGCCTCTGCTCACTTTTCCCGAAAACCTGCTTTGCCAGTCTTCTTTTAATTCAGTTGGTTATTTTATTTCGATTCCATTTCGTTTGATTTCTTCTAGGAACCCGGACCTGTCATTATGCCTGTCTATTAAAACAGGTTCAATCCTGTCATCTACCTGCCGCCTGAGCTTCCAGAGCAATGGATTAACGGAAAAGAAATCCCCTGAAATATTACTTACAATAACTGCCACATCAATGTCACTGTCTTCCGTAAAATTATCCCTGGCATAGGAACCAAAAAGATACATAGTTTCAAAAGCAAAATATTCTTTAAGTAACAATTTATATTGTTTAACCTTCGTTAAAGCTTCGTTCTTATCCATTGTTGAAGAAGAGTGGTTTTTTCGATTAGTTCTTTGCATTTATCAAAATTAAGGCTTTTAAGCAACCTCTCTTTATCGGATGGGTATCTTGCTTCTATATTAAGAGGCTCAATCTGATCAATAAAGTCTTTCTGCTCTTCTGAAAGGAGTTCATAAAATGTTCCTTTTTTTGCTAAATAAGAAAGACTATGTGATATTGGAGGAACATCTGATAATAGTTTTGTATAATAAGCCTTAAATATTTTCTCAATTGTCTGGTGACACATAAATCCAACATATAAATACCTCTTGCTTTTCAGCATAGCAATCGCTGTGTCGAGGTCATAATCTGAAAGTTCCAGCCAATATTTTACTTTATCACCCATATATTGGTTTATTTCATTCAAAGATAGAACAAATGGTTAATAACACAAAAGTAAAGGCCAGGTATCATTTTGCAAAAGCCGGTGACCCTGACCATCTCTTGCTGGCACAAATGGACCACTTTAGAAAATAATTATCAGCAAAACACAAGCTAATTTATGAAAGATTTGGGAGATGTGGAAATAAGTAGTAAGTGTGAGAGTGAGTGCGAGTTTTGAGGAAAAAGATCGAGAGTGTCCGTTCGAGCTTACTCGCTCTC
>CAWKIC010000004.1:0-77828 GCA_963849615.1 uncultured Bacteroidales bacterium | reverse complement strand
ATCAAACAAAAGATCGACTCCCTGAATAATAACTTTCTTCACCGGATTAACAGGATATTTAAAGCTTATCCTTTACCTCCGGAAATATGGCACCGGATTTCAAAGGGTAAAATGTTACTTAAGGAATCAGAAATAGCATTTGCAAAAGGACAATACCTTCAGGCAAACAAGAAGATCACGGATTCTGAATCTATGCTGACTTCTTCATATGAGAAAGCTTTGCTTGACCTGAAGGAGTATTTTACCAATTACCCGGCGTGGCAGACATGGGTCAGTAAAACTATTAAGGAATCTCGCCAGAACCAGATCTGTTCCATAATTATTGACAAATACTCCAGAAAATGTCTTGTTTATCTCAATGGAGTCAAAAAGTATGAATATCAGGTTGAACTCAGCACCAATTGGGTCGGGGATAAAATGGTAAAAGGCGACAAAGCTACCCCTGAAGGAATGTACCGGATAACGAAAAAATTCGGCAGCAACAAGACTAAGTACTATAAAGCACTGTTAATTGATTATCCGAATGAAAACGACAGGGCGGAGTTTAAAAAAGCGATTTCGAAGGGAGCCTTACCTCGAAATGCAAAAATGGGAAGCCTGATAGAAATACATGGAAACGGAGGCAAGGGAGTTGACTGGACAGAAGGCTGCGTTGCACTTGCCGATTCTGAAATGGATATTGTTTTTAAAGCAGTCAGAGAAGGAACCCCTGTTACAATTGTCGGTTCGATGGTCGACCTGAAACAGGTACTCGACTGAATAAAATCTAAAAATGGGAATAGAAGAAAATAATAGCGTTGGCTTGAAAGATGAGGAAATCAGGGGTGAGAATAATTCTGACCGTCACACTCCTGGCAATCTGCAGGATGAAATTAAATCGTTCTTTCAGAAAATTGTGGCTGACAAGAAAAGGGAAAGGGTATTGCGGATCATACTGGGATCGACCGGAACCATACTGTCAGCTATATTTATCCTTGTTTTTTTACTTTATATAGTTCCCGGGCTGCAGGAAATGGCGTCAGGTAAAACGCCAAAAATCATTTCAGACGGGGTACTCATAAAAGACCAGAATTATAAGAAACAGGCGGGACTCCTGCAAAAAGATATACAACGTCTATCCAAAAAATTTAATGCCTTCACATCCGGCCTTTCATATATTGTTATTAATACGGTAGATAACAGGTTTTTCCTCTACAGAAATAAAAAAATGATCAGGGAAGGATTTTGCAGCTCAGGGAGTTACACCATGCTCACAACCCAGAGTGAAAAGAAGTGGATCTTCAAGACCCCAAAGGGTAAATACTTGATACAGGGAAAGATCACTTCCCCCGTCTGGAGAAGACCAGACTGGTCCTTTGTCGAAGAGGGTCTGCCCATTCCTTCCGGGGACGACCCCTCGAGATGGGAGTACGGAGTTCTTGGCGATTATGCCATGAGTATCGGGGATGGCTATCTGATTCACGGCACGCTTTACAAACGATTCCTCGGAATGCCGGTGACACATGGATGCGTAAGGCTTAACGATGAAGATCTTGAAGCAATTTACAATACATTAAGCATCGGATCAAAAGTTTATATTTTTTGACATAAGAAATACAGGATAGATGGATAACGATGTGAAAACTGTTAAGTCGGGGAACAAAACCCTCCTGATGATTGTGATTTCTTTAGTCATCGCCTTCCTGGTTTATTATTGTATAATGTCGGTGATGGGTCCGGGAAAAACGATAACCGGGTTAAAGTCAAAATACGGCGTTCAGAAGTCAGAAGAGAATCCGGTTGATGAAAGGCTTTTTTCTGATTCGGCTTATGTCAGGATGCTGAAGCAAAAAGCTTTTTTGCAGTCAAAGATCGCAATGGCCGGGACTGATTCCGTAAGCCTTTCCCTTAATCTTTCTGACAGTACGGCAATTCTTGAGATTAGTGGGGTGATGGTCCACACCTCAAAAATGAAAGAGATCCGGACCAGCAGGATACTTCGCTCCGGAGATGTAAATTTAATTACCTCGATGCTTGCCACGCCGGGCAATATAATCAGGGATTTTGCCACAATAAAAAAAGAGCCGCTGATGATAAAAATGGCTCCTAAAGACACATCGGAATTTAAACCTGACATTATTCCGGATACATCCGACTACGAAGCGGTTGCATATGTTCTTGAAATGGAAAGAGGCTTACGGATATTTGTTTACCAGGCCGAAGAAGATACCGCATCTGACAGGAGACAACTGAAGATGTTTGACCTGAAGGACAGGTTTAGAAACACCTGGAGTTCCATAAAGTCTGTAGCTGTTTTTAAAGTTCCCGAGTATCGTCCTTATGTTAAGATCAGGCTTCCGAAAGCTGACGCAAAAATAATCTACAGGGCAATTCCGAGGAAAGGCCAGGTTGCGATTTACCTGTAGCATCTTTTTTTTCAACATCATATTTTTAGAACAAAAAATAGTGTAGGTTTGGATCTGACTCAAAACTAACACACACTTTCATGGGACGATTTACAGGTGTAATCGGGATTATTGTGATTCTCGGTCTTGCTTATTTATGGTCGAACAACAGGAAAGCAATCAATTTGAGACTCGTACTGACAGGTCTCGGTCTTCAGCTTGTACTTGCAATATTTATACTTAAGGTGCCAATCGGTCAGGATATCTTTTACTGGCTAGGGAAAGCCATTAATAAACTGCTTGATTTCTCGAAGGAAGGTGGATTGTTTGTTTTTGGCGATCTTACCAAAGTGTCTGAAATTCTTCCGGCAAGTGTAGTCAGCGTCGGTGTCTTCCTCTTTATCCTGCTTCCCACAATAATTTTTGTATGTGTCCTGGTGGCTATGGCATATCATGTCGGACTGATGCAAAGAGTAGTAGCGGTTCTTGCACGTTTTGTTCACTGGGCAATGAGGGTTAGCGGCAGTGAAGCGCTCTCGAATGTGGCCAGCGCTTTTGTCGGACAGGTTGAAGCACAGATAATGATACGGCCATACCTTTCCGGGATGACAATGTCGGAACTTCTTGCCTCAATGACCGGCAGCATGGCTTGCATTGCAGGTGGTGTCATGGCAGTCTATATTTCAATGGGGGTCCCGGCATCCTATCTGCTTGCTGCAAGCCTTATGGCAGCTCCGGGAGCACTTGTAATTTCAAAAATAGTTTTCCCTGAAACCCAGGAATCTGAAACTAAGGGGAAAGTAAAGCTGGAAGTAAAAAAAGAACATGTAAATATTATGGATGCCATTTCCCATGGGGCGTCGGATGGCATGAAAATTTCGATAAATGTTATTGCAATGCTTATCGGGGTGATAGCACTGGTGGCACTGGTAGATGCACTTCTTGGATATTTCGGTCATTTACTTTCCTGGATTGGTGTATCCCTGGATTTTATAGGGATGAATGTTGATAACCTGCGACTTAAGGACGTCTTCGGAGCATTCTTCTCCCTCTTTGCCATAGTAATGGGCGTTACCCCTTCGGAATCCTTTGAAGTTGGTTCGCTCATGGGCACTAAAATGGTTATAAATGAATTTGTTGCATATAGCGATCTTTCTCCCATGATACAGCAGGGAGCATTGAGCGCCAAATCAATTGTCATTGCAAGCTTTGCCCTTTGTGGTTTTGCAAATTTCAGTTCAATTGCGATTCAGCTTGGCGGAATAGGAGCAATGGTCCCGGGAAGAAAAGCTGATCTTGCCAGGCTTGGATTCAAAGCAATGATCTGCGGTACAATGGCATCATATATCTCGGCCTCCCTGGCGGGGATATTGCTTTAAGGTCGTTGCCTGCGGTGAGTGGATGTGGGCAAGCATGGCTCGACCACCTAAAATAATAATCCCCCAACTCCGTTGAGGGAATATTTAAGCTTTGGCGGAGAGAGGGGGGTTCGAACCCCCGGTCCTGCGATAGCGGGACAACGGTTTTCGAGACCGCCGCATTCGACCACTCTGCCATCTCTCCAGAAAGACCGTAGACCGAAGAATCAAGACCAAAGAACTAAGAACAAGAACGGAGACCAAAGTATGATGTAATAACTGATCCCTGATTCATAGGCACCCCTCTTTACGAAGTAGAGAGGGGCCGGGGGTGAGTTCGTGACCTCCGAAGACCAAAGTCCGGAGTTTCGGAACGGTGGCAAAAGTAATAAATATTTGGAGTTTAGCTTCTAGTGTAGTTCATTATGACACCAAACATTAATACGTAGACCGAAGACGGAAGACGGAAGACAGAAGACCGAAGACCGAAGACAGAAGACCGAAGACCGAAGACGGGAGACCGGAGTACATGAGGAGTTAAAAAAGCACTTTTAAAAGACATATTAAATTAAAAAGAATCAAAAACAGTCTAAAAAGCCTCATAGAAAGGGCACCCCTCTTTGCGAAGCAGAGAGAGCCTTCCCTGAGCGCAGCCGAAGGGGGCCGGGGCATAGCCGTCAACCTAAGGATTGCGGATAGATTATGAATCAAACTGTATGCAACTGATTTGCAATAATTTACATTTCCCCTCCTTTTCAAGGAGGGTGGCCGGGACTATAGATTGTGAGGGGTTTACAATCTGTTTTCCCGGCCGGGGTGGTTAATTTCTGTTTCATGTCTATCCGATTTGAAAGGTAATAAGAAAGACCTGAATCAACCACCCCGGCCAGACGAATTTAGGTTCTGCGTGCTGAGATGATTTCACCGTCTGGCCACCCCTCCTTCAAAGGAGGGGAAAGTTATTTAATTGTATTTCAGCTAATTAAATAATTCAAAGTCTAAAACTGTTCCTTAGGTTGACAGCTATGCCATTCTCCCCTTCTCCACTTCCCATTTCCCCAGCCCGGGGTCTAAACATTCTTTGTACCATGAATTTAAAAAAAAAATAACACCCGTTTCTTTCCGATTGCCATTAATAACAACTTATTTTGTGCTGTAATCACCAATAAGTCCATTTCTAAAAATTACTAACGTGAAAAATCTTTTTAAAATGATCCTTATTTTCGGATTATCCGGAATGCTAATTCAAGGTTGTAAAAATCAGCCCGAAACAGATATGAGTAATCCTTTTTTCTCGGAATACAATACCCCGTTTAATGTCCCTCCATTTGAAAAGATAATGGCCAGACACTATATGCCTGCTTTTGAAAAAGGAATGACTGACGGAAAGCAAGAGATCGAAGCTATTGTAACAAACAGTGAGGAGCCGACATTCGAAAATACGTTTGTAGCTCTCGATAACGTCGGACAACTGCTGACGAGAGTGGGATTTGTATTCTTTGCCCAGACATCAGCAAATACAAATGATTCGCTTCAGAACATCGAGGTTGAAATCTCTCCTAAACTTGCAGCTTATAATGATGAGATAAGTTTAAACCCGAAGCTCTTCAACAGGGTAAAATCAGTTTATGAGAACCAGGCAAAATTCAATCTTGATCCCGAACAGCAGTTTCTCCTGGAAAACCTTTACAGGGAATTCCTAAGAGCCGGGGCTAACCTTAACAAACAGGATCAGGATACTCTTAAGAAAATAAACCAGGAGCTCTCCGTACTGGGAGTGAAATTCAGCCAGAATGTCCTGGAAGAGACGAACAATTACAAGTTATTTGTGGAGAAGGAGGATCTGGCCGGATTGCCCGAATCACTGATTAATTCGGCAGCTGAGGTTGCAAAAGCCACAGGTCAGGAAGGGAAATGGGCTTTTACTACACAACGGCCAAGCATTTTTCCATTTCTGCAGTACTCTGAAAACAGGGATTTACGCAGAGAATTATTCCATGCCTATACAAACCGTGGCAATAATGGCAACGAATTCGATAACAACAAGATACTTGCCGACATTGTAAGACTTCGTGCACAGCGGGCCAGGTTGCTGGGATACAAAACCCATGCCGATTACGTGCTTGAACCCCGTATGGCTAAAAAGCCGGAAAATGTATTCAGCCTGCTCAACAGCCTCTGGGAAAAAGCGATACCCGTAGCACAAAATGAAGTTAGAGGAATGCAGAAGATTATTGACATGGAGGGCGGCAAGTTTAAGCTTGAACCATCCGACTGGTGGTTCTATGCCGAAAAACTAAGGAAACAGAAATACGACCTGAATGATGCTGAATTGCGGCCTTATTTTAAACTTGATAATGTCCGCGAAGGTGTCTTTGCCTGTGCCAATAAGCTTTTTGGAATTACATTTACACCAGTTTCAAATTGTCCCTTACCGCATCCTGAAGCCAACGTTTTTGAAGTAAAAGAGGCTGACGGCACTCACCTTGGAGTATTGTATATGGACTTTCACCCCAGGGACAGCAAGCGCCAGGGCGCCTGGTGCCAAACTTACCGGAACCGTCATATTGTTGATGGAAAGGCCATTACTCCGGTCGTAACGGTAGTTGGAAACTTTACACGCCCTTCAGGCGACCTGCCTGCACTTCTTGAAATGGATGAGGTTTCAACTCTTTTCCATGAATTCGGACATGCACTTGATGCTCTGTTTAACAGGAACACTTATAACCAGACCTATGTAGCCTGGGATTTTGTTGAGCTTCCTTCACAGCTGATGGAACACTGGGTGGAAGAACCGGAGATGTTAAATATATATGCAAAGCATTATGAGACAGGAGAAACAATACCTCAGGCGCTCATAAAGAAATTGAAAAACAGCAGTTATTTCAACCAGGGATTTATTAATACCGAACTTCTGGCCGCCTCATTGCTTGATATGGCTTACTACACTCTTGAGGCGCCGGTGAATGTTGATATTCAGACTTTTGAAAAAGATTATTTCAAAAAGATCGGGTTGATACCTGAAATAGTCTCACGCTACAGAAGCACATACTTCCTTCATATTATTGATGGCTATGACGCAGGCTATTACAGTTATACCTGGGCAGCTGTTCTTGACAACGACGCTTTCGAGGCCTTTAAGGAGAAAGGAATTTTTGACCAGTCGGTAGCTCAGTCGTACCGCAGGAACATACTTGAGAAAAACGGTATTATGGATGCTATGCAGATGTATATTAACTTCCGTGGCCGTGAGCCTCAGATTGAACCGCTGCTCAGGAACCGCGGTTTGATCCCTGTGGCTAAAAACTAAAAGATCGCCCTGACCTCTTCAAGGCTTACGCCAAAGATCTGATGGGAGATGGAGTCAAGATTTTTGATGTCGCCCGTTAAATGCATTGTATACTGAATATGAGCCAGACTTTCTCCCGGTTTTAAAGCAGCTGCCGGTGAAGATGTCTCAAGTTCATAAAAGGGTCCCATCTGTGACCCGTCCTCAAGGGGACCATCGTTATACGAGTTAAGGGCATCGCCCGAATAAGGATTCTCCTGAATCTGCCAGGCTGAATTCACATATACAGGTGTACCTTCCGGTAATTTACATATAAGTATGGTAAGAATGTTGTTCTCAAAATCAAAACTGCCCATGATTCCGGTTGCCCTTTTGGGAGAGAGACCTATTTTACCCCTGCTCTTGCCATCAGCTTTGAAGTAAATATTATTACCTGCAATTTTTAGCCTGTCGCCTGAGATCTTCCCGAAATAATTATCATTGACAGGTACGCCGAGTTCCTCTTCGCTTCCCTGGCGGAACGGTAATATGACAGTCACAGCCGGAGAGGGAATAAACATTCCCAGCATCCAGATTGAAAGCAGGCCGCTGCTCTTTCTTCCATTCTTCACTTCCCTTATTTATAAGGACATTTTTTGACCGGTAGGCAACACAATTTGCACCGCCGATATTAATTCCCGTTTCTTTCAGGACCTCCCCGGCGGAAAGAACTGTTACCTCTCTTTCGATCCCCAGCTTGAATTCAGTACCGCTATAATTCACTATTTCAGCTTCATGTGAAAATTTCACTGACAACCCGGAAAGCTCTGTGACTTCATATGGTAATGTATCCAGAAAGCCGGGGGTTTGCCAGTTATCATAAATAAATTCAGCCCCTTTTCTGAAGAAGATTGAATACTGACCTCCTTCGGGGCCGAGCCATATCCTCTCTTCACCTCCGAAAGGATTTATGTGCAGCACTGTTTTTTCAGAAGAGATGAGGTCGTGATTTATCCAGCCGAAGCTGAATCCCCCGTCTCCTTCCGATGTGCTGGTCATCACTCTGCCCTGCCATGCCGGAACGATGGCAACTGAGGATTTCCCATTTTTCAACTCTATAACCTTTACGTGCTTTCTTAGAAAATTTAGGTTATACCCGTACTGTTTGGTACTGTCTGCTGTCATTGCATTATTTTGGTTGTTTTTGCTTCTTACGTTACCTGAATTATTGCATGATATGATGAAAAACATGCAGATCGATGCTGTTAAAAGTTCTTTCATTTGCCTGATTTTTGCCTTTTTGGGAGAAATGGATCTGATCAACAATTATAACCACTAAGATATTGATAATCGGATTATTTTTGTAAATATCTTTTTCATAATGGGAGTGCGCCTTTGTGGATTGACTGCTGAAGAGATTTTCAGCCTTATCGGGCCTGCCGGATTTACAATGCCGCATGCCATTTCGATTGCCAATTCCCTTTATAAAAGGAGAATCAGTGAGATCCCGTTGTTCCCGGGCCTTCCAAAAAAGCTTAAGGAGGAACTTGCCAGGGTTTCCTGTCCTGGGATGTTTGAACCTGTAGTTACTGAGAAGTCATCTGATGGTACTGTCAAGTATCTATTCAGGAACCAGGAAGGATTGGAGTACGAAACTGTATACCTGCCAGACACTAAAAGAAACACAGTCTGTGTATCCACCCAGTCGGGATGCAGGATGGGCTGCCCTTTTTGCGTCACCGGAAAATTCGGGTTTCATGGCGATTTGTCTGTGAATGATATTGTGAATCAGGTTATCAGCCTTCCAGGTGCCGCGAAGTTCACACATGTTGTGTTTATGGGAATGGGTGAACCGATGGATAATCTTGAGAATGTTCTGAAGGCGTGTAAGATTATTACATCTGAATGGGGTCTTGCGGTCAGTCCGGGAAATGTAACCGTATCGACTGTGGGGATCACGCCGGGTGTAATAAAATTTCTTGAGCAGTCTGATTGTAACCTGACACTCAGCCTCTATTCTCCGTTTCCCGGGGAGAGACAGGAAATTATACCTGTGGAAAAAAGGTATCCGGTTCACGGGATACTGGAAATAATGAAAAATTTTAAGATGGGTAAAAGGAGAAGGATGAGTATTGCCTATGTTATGATAAATGATGTAAATGATACCGACGGTCATCTGAGTGAGCTTAAGAATATCCTGACGGGATCAGGAATAAGAGTTAACCTGCTTCCAGTATCATTCTGTTCCCGGGGACGGTAAAATAACCTCAAAACCTGAAAGGATGCAGTATTTCAGGCATGAGCTGGTTATGTCAGGTATATCTGCATCTATCAGAAAATCAAGGGGACTTGATGTTTCTGCGGCATGCGGTTTATTGGGTGGTAGTAGGGGCTGTTGAAAAAGTCAAAATCCCTTAACCGCAGAGGGCGCAAAGGGAAGACGCAAAGTTCGCAAAGAGCTGAATTTATGTGTTTTAGCTTTGCGTTCTTTGCGACATCTTTGCGTTCTTTGCGGTTAAAAAGGACTTTTTAAACAGCCCCTACTACTGTACCCAATAAACCGCATGTTCTAGCTAAAACATGTTTTATTTTTTAGTTATCAGTTGGAACATATATTCGTCAAGATAGCCATCGGACGATTTAACCCAGTCTTTCTTGATCCCGGATTGTACAAACCCCTGTTTTTTAAAGAGGTCCATACTTTCGCAATTATTGGCAAGTATGTTGCAGAAAAGCTGGTGCAATTGCAATGTGCCGAAACAATAATCAATAAGGCATTTGAGTGACATTGATGCCAATCCTTTTCTCCGGTATTCCTCGTAAGCAATAAGTATCCCCAGGCCTGCCCTTTTATGAAACGGATCAAAATCAAAAATGTCAATTGTCCCCACAGTCGTTTTATCCGGAAGGTGGTCGATCATAAGCCTGAGCTGGCCGGTCTCATAAATATTCCTGTGAGAGTTTTCGAGGTAGCGTTTGAGGGTAAACCTCGAAAATGGTGTCACAGTATTGCTGATGGTCCAATATGACTCATTATTTTCCCAATCATAAAGAAGCTCAAGGTCCTCCGGTTCAAGAGCACGAAGTCTGATATCCTTATATTTCATAGGTGCATATTTATGCCCGTCTACTTTTCCAGATCTATATTGATCTCCCTTATAAAAGCATCCTCGTAATCTTCCCTGACTAATACAAGGGCTTCTTTTGCTTTTGCGATCGACGGATACTCACCCCACGTGTACTTATAGAATCCATCCTCGGCGGCTGCTTCCCTGACACCCTTATACCCGGGAAATATTTTCTCTATATTTAAAGGGGTCCTTGTCGCTTTCAGTTGAATGGTAAAGGCTTTTCTTGTCAATTTTGTTCCTCCGACAGTTGATTCGGTAAGAGCAATTTCCGAATCATTATCAAGATCGTACTGGTTGATTATATAAGAATCTTTCAGACCATTCTCCCTGAGGTATCCAAGGTATTTCACAGCATCAGACCTGTTATAGAATACGCCGAGGGCGTAAAGGTTCAGGCTATCGGTCTGGATGGTTCTTACAAACAGCATTTCATCCTTTATTAAATTACTGAAATAACCGGGATAGAGCTTTTCTTTGGTCCTCATGAGCACAATGCTGTACTTCAAGGATGAAGGTTGACGCAGATGCTGTGGAGTGTAGGCTTCCTGCCTCAGAACAACCCCTGTCTTTGGATTTACAATGCCGAAGGTAACCCTCCTGTTGTATTTCCTTCCTTCAGGATTATCGCTGCCATCAGGGTTTGTGTTTACAGCTGCAAAATTTGTCTCTCCAAATGCCTTCTTGACAAATTTTGAAGGGTCAATCCCGGACTTGGAGAAGTAATCGATAACAGCCTGTGCACGTTTGTCAGCAAGTTTTATGTTATAGGTCGTACTGCCTTTTGCATCAGTATACCCTGCAACTTCAATTGTCAGCTCGGGGTAATTTATCATTATGTTCTTAAGTAATTCAAGACTTGGTTTGGCGTCATCACCGAGAATAGAACCGTCGAATTCAAACAGTACATTCTTGATTGAAAGGAAGTCGCCAGCCGAAACCTTTTCAGGTTTCAGGGATGAGTTAACAGGGAGGAATTGCCCGCTGTAATAAAGAGGCAGACTGAGGTTTATTGTATCTGTATTATAGCCGTCGTGACCTACAAGAACCTGATACTCACCTGGTTTTATCTCAAAATTAAAGGATCCCTCGGATGAAATGGGAATGTTCTGGATAACTACGCCTGATTTGAGGTTTTTTACTGTAATAAGAGTCACTTTAGGATTGACCTCCATCCCGTCCTCGAGTTTCAAATTACCTGATACCCTTGTCAGTTCATCGGCGGGATCGACTGCGACTATAGCATAAATATTTCTGACATTTGTTTTGGGATCAAAACGGCTTGCTACGAATCCCGGAGCATTATTATTGAGTATAAAATCCTTGTTTTCAACTACAGTGTTGAAAGCATAGGGCATTCCGACAGGCTGGGTCCAGGTGCCGCCCCTGTCGATCGATCTGAATATATCGTATCCACCGAGGCTCATATGCCCTACTGAGCTGAACAATAAAGCGTTATTTTCAGGATCAAAGTATGGAGTATTTTCATCATACGGAGTGTTTATCACATCACCGCAGTTTACAGGCTTTTCCCATGAGCCATCGGCAGCCCTCTGGGAGGTCCATATATCGAGTTCGCCTATTCCTCCCTTCCTGTTGGTTGAGAAATACATCGTTTTTCCGTCCGGGGTTATAAATCCAAAATCTTCCCAGTAAACAGAGTTTACATATTTGCCAACGCTCTTAATCTTAGTCCAGCTTGTCCCATTCCTTGTACTGTAGTATAGATTCCCGTCCCCGCCGTCATCCATGAAAAGGATCAGAATTTTACCATCGCCGGTAATCGAGTTTGTGTAGAACCTGTCATAACCACCAAGTTGGTCTGTAATGTTGGAAGGCTGTCCCCAGGCAGTGTTCTTATAAGAGCAGAAAACCTGTGTTTTTCCTTCATTCTTAACGGTGAAAATAAAAACAGAATCATTTTTTGCAAGGACCGGATTGCATGCTCCCGGGTAGTCTTTGAGCCATGGTGCAAAATAATCGGATATGATCCTCAGCGGTCTCTTTTTCATTTCCATTGCATATCTGCAGTTTCTTATCTGCAGATCGATAAAATCTTCCTGGTATACTTCAGAGTCGGCCAGCCTTTTCTTTGCATCATTAAAGAATGTTAATGCCTGTGGGAGGCTGTCGCTGCGATGAAATGCGATTCCAAGGTATAGATATGTGTCAAGGGGCGCCTTGTCTCCCGTCTGCTGGTATTCCTTATCGCTTGACACTACTCCCTTAGAGGCTTTTTTCAACAGTTGTAAAGCATCATTGTTCCTTCCGTCAAGATTCAGATAGCATATTCCCAATTTGGCGGCAAGGTTGAAATTCTCAGGATGTTCCTTTACGAGCGGTTCATACAGTGATGCTGCTCTTACATAATTTTGGTCGTAATAATAGTACATGTCGGCATTCTGAATTGCTTTCAGATAATCCTTCCTGGCTGTTTCCTGGGCTGAGAGAGGAATTAAACCGAATACTAAAATTGAAAAGACAAAAAATCTTCCAACTGAGTAAATGTGATTCATTATTATAGTATTTATATTAACAAAAATACAGAATTTTCAGTGAATCAGTGACTTATTTATGTTTAAAATTTAGAAGTAAAAAGTGCTGATTATTTCTTTATTAAAACAATTATTTCTCTGACATGTGCATCACTGAATCCTGCAAGTCTGGTCCTCTTAACAGCCGAACCGGCTTCTCCGGTCGATGTGTACCTTCCATAGAGGTAGTGGTAAAGCCCATCCATTTCTTTAGACTCTATTACACCTTTCAATCCTTCAAATGTATTCATATCGACCGGAGTACGTGAAACCTTAATCTCAATTGTGTAGTATTTCCGGTTAGGCACCGGCTTATCTCCGCTAATCCTGGTGACCTTTTTAATGAAAAGATCGTCGGGGTAACCCTTAAATATCAGACTGTCCTTGTGAACATAAGCTTCATCCTTATTATCAAACCTGCCGGTTGTATACCTGTAGAAGAGATCATTTTCATTAAAAAGGACTTTTATGTCGGAGACATGCTTGAAATACATGACATCCACAGGATTGTAAAGAGCCATTACCTGGACAGTATAGTACAGAAGGGTGGTATCTGCAAAATCGTTGTCTGTAACGTCGAGTACCTGCACATTACGTATAAGAATGGACGGGTCGATAGATGAGACTTCGGGGATTTTGGAAAGATCTATCTTTTCATACACGATTGGCTTTGTGACAGGAGCATGCGTGTCGAGTATTACGTCCTTCAGATCAATTACCTTTGAAGGATTATCCCTCAAAACCGTTGTATCGATGGTTTGTGAATAGTAACCAGGTCCCGTATATATGAGCCGGTACCCCCCCGGCCCTACTATAAAATTGTAATCACCGCTATTCCTGTCGGGATAACCGATATCAAGAGTGTCTCCCGAGGTTTTATCGGTTATGTAAATAGAATTATTGTCATTAAATATAACAACCGTATCCTTAAGGCTGTAATTTCCCTTTAATTCGAAAATACGGCTCAGTCTGGGAATAGACAGGGTTACGTAAAATATCTCTTTCTTCTTTTTACCGGTAACCATCGAATAAAATCCATTTTCGTCATTATTGAATGGCTGGAAAAACATGTCTTCATCTGTTGAATTTAAAGGAAATCCAAGATTCTCAGGATCTCCCCATGAAGTGTCTGATCTCCAGCTTCTGAAAATATCATATCCGCCCATCCCGTTATGTCCTTCGGATGAGAAATAGAGTATTGAATCATTAATGGTGATAAAAGGAGTATCTTCGTTGAAAGGAGTGTTTATCCCATCCCCGAGGTTTTTCGCAGGACCCCAGTCGCCCGATGTGTCCCTTTCTGAAACGTAAATGTCAAGGCTTCCCAGACCACCTTCCCTGTTGCTTGTAAAATAGAGTTTTTTACTATCGGGTGAGATGGCCGCATGCGATTCGTAATACTTTGTATTGATATTTCTGTTAAGTTTCCTGATAGGAGTCCAGGAGTTGTTAATATATTCGGAGGAATAAATATTTCCGTCAAAATTATCTGTTTTATAGAGCAGCAGGAATGTTCCGTCACTGTTCAGGGAACATGAAGAGCAATCCTGGCCTGATTTGAGCTGTGAATTAATTTCTACCGGAGGCTGCCAGATGCCTTTTATCTTTCTTGAAAATAAAATGGCATTGTTTATGCCTCTACGTTCGGTATAAACAATTGTATTACCATTAAAACTAACTGCAGGATTCTCATTTAGTGATCCCTTGCTGAATTTTTCTTCGACAAGCTTTTTGCTGAAAGCATACGGTGTTTCACGGATAGTAATCGCATTTTCACAAGCCCTGATCTGTTGATCGATGAAGGGAAGGTTCTTCATCCCTCCCTTGTCTTCTGTTTCAAGGGCAAGCTTTTTGAAAGTCTGGAACGTATTTAATGCTTTATCAAGCTGATTGTTGATCATGTATGATTTTGCGAGAAAGAAGTAGGAGTCAAGCGGTGCCCTTGTCTCTCTGAAGGAATTGACCTTTGCATCGTAGGATGAATGCTTTGCAGCGTTCTCAAGATAGGGTATTGCCTTGTCTTTTTCTCCCGGGATATTCAAATAACAGGCTCCGATCTTATACTTGATGTTGTAATTTTCGGGATTATCGAGACTAAGATAAAGAGGAATAGCAAGGTCATACTCTCCGAAAAGATTTCTCGATTCAGCTTCTGCAAATATCTTTTTCATCCCCGGATCGGATTGAGCAATAACAGTAAACGGGAGTGTAACCAGAATAATCATCTGAAGAAGGTGGCCAGGGATCTTTACTTTAGGGTGCCTATTTCCCATTTAAGAAAGTTTAAGTAATCAAATTTATTAAAAAAATTGTCATTTTATTTAATGCTCTGAACTTATTTCTAAAATGGCTCACATTGTAAGGCTGACAAAGTATTCCGGTAAGAGTTTCCAACACAGGTTAGGTTCAGGCAGACCAAACCGGATCAGATGTTGTCGGGAGTATAGTTTTCAAGTATATTTTTAAGCTTATTAAGGAATTTTCCGGCAAGGGCGCCATCAACCACCCTGTGATCGTAACTTAGCGACAATATCATGACATGGCGAATGGCAATGACATCTCCATCGGGCGTCTCAATCACTGCAGGTACTTTCCGTACCGCCCCGGTTCCAAGTATCGCTACCTGAGGCTGATTTATTATTGGGGTTCCCGATAGATTATTGTAGCTGCCGAAATTTGTAATTGTAAAAGTGCCTCCTGATATTTCGTCGGGTTTAAGTTTGTTTTTCCTTGCTCGTTCAGCAAGGTCATTTACAGCCAGTGCCAGTCCTGTGAGGCTTTTTTCGTTTGCATTCTTTATTACCGGGACAATCAGGTTACCATCAGGCAGGGCGGTAGCCATACCTATATTAATATTTTTCTTTTTTATTATGTTGTTCCCGTCAACTGAAATGTTCAGCATCGGGTACTCATAGAGTGTTCTGGCAATTGCATCGATAAAGATTGGTGTAAGGGTAAGTTTTTGTCCCTCGGCCGCAAGGAACTTATCCTTGATGCCATTCCTCCAGTTGACCATCCTGGTAACATCGGCATCAATGAAAGAGGTGACATGCGGTGAAGTCCTTTTAGACATCACCATGTGCTCAGCGATCAGCCTGCGGACCCTGTCCATTTCAATTATCTCATCTCCGGCTATACTTTTTTTAGCTTCAGGTTTTAATTCTTTAATCTCCCCGCTTACTTCAGCAGTAATTTCAGGTTGTTCTGCAGGCTTATTGGTTTCCTCAGGTAATTCCTCTTCAGGTGCTTTCGTTTCTTTCTTCTTTTCATCAATGAATCTTGTGACGTCATCCCTGGTAATCCTTCCATCCATCCCGGTACCTTTTATTTTATCAAGCTCGGAATAACTGATTCCTTCCTGCACAGCCATGCTTCTGATGAGAGGCGATAAAAATTTTCCTGAAGGTGTACGGCTTTTCAGTTCCTGCGACGCCTTTTGCTGGTCTTTTTTCTCCTGTTTTACTTCTTCAACAGTCTCCTGTATCCTTTCTACCTCCTTATCAACCTTTTTTACATCTTCCGGTGTGACCTCAACACTTACTTCAATAACCGCAATGGGGGCACCTACCTTTACAACTGATCCTTCCTGAGCAACTATTTCAGAAATAACGCCTGCTGCAGGAGAGGGAACCTCAGTATCGACTTTATCTGTTGCAATTTCAACAAGAGGATCTTCTTCCTTTACGGCCGTACCCGGCTTAACAAGCCATTTATTAATAGTTGCTTCAATCACACCTTCCCCCATTGCGGGGAGTAATATATTTACATTTGCCATCTATCCTGTTATTGTGATTATTACGTTTAATACTCCTTACCCTTTCCCCGGCTGGAGATGGTTCCGCTATGCACATTGTCCTTCAGGGAATACAGGTGTCAGGGATAAACCTCCCATTTAATTAAAGTTTATACCTTTATAACAACCGTAAATAGATATTGTTTGAAATTCAAAGCTGAATGTAGAACAGATTAGTTCGGCATTTGCAATTAAAAGTGGCACGGGCTTTTCATTGGTGGTAAGGATTCCGGTTATTAATTGCCCGTCCCAGGGTTATTTCATCAGTATATTCGAGTTCATCCCCTATAGCTACTCCCCTGGCAAGCGTCGTGAGCATCGCATTGTATTTACTCAGCCTCTTGTAGAGATAGAAATTTGTAGTGTCCCCTTCCATTGTTGTGCTCAGGGCAAAAATTATTTCACTGATGCCGCCCGCCTTAACTTTTTCCTCCAGGCTGTCTATTTTGAGGTCACCCGGACCGATCCCGTCAACCGGCGAAATAATGCCTCCAAGAACATGGTATACCCCCCTGTACTGCCTTGTATTTTCAATCGCCATCACATCCTGGATATTTTCCACCACACAGACCAGCGATCTGTCCCTTTTTTCATCGCTGCATATTGTGCAAATCTCTTCATCCGAAATATTATGGCATATCCTGCAATAAAGGATATCCCTTTGCAGCCTGATGATGCTTTCCCCAAACCGTTGAACATCGTCACTGTTCCGTTTCAAAAGGCTCATTACAAGCCTGAAGGCAGTCTTCCTGCCAATTCCGGGAAGTGAAGCAAACTCATTCACTGCATTTTCAAGCAGCCGTGATGGATATTCTGAGAAACTCATTTTTGATGCTTTCAGGCAAAATTAATTCAATATTGCAGTTAAAACTAAACCTCCTGCCGATTTTTTAGCCTGCCAACTTTTTCTTATCCTTGCAGATTATTTTCAAACTATGACACCCTTTCTGATCCTGGGAATTTTCCTGATATATACAGTCCTTCTGTTTACAGTTACCCTGATAACTTCCCGCAAAGCCGACAACCAGTCGTTTTATATTGGTAACAGGGTCTCGCCATGGTTTGTAGTGGCTTATGGGATGATCGGAGCTTCCCTCTCCGGTGTGACATTTATGTCGGTTCCCGGCTGGGTAAAGGAAACGCAGTTCAGCTATCTGGTGGTTGCAATGGGATATCTTGTAGGGTATCTTGTTATAGCTCTTGTATTGCTCCCGTTATATTACAGACTCAGGCTCACTTCTATTTACAGTTATCTTGACCAGAGGTTCGGCTTCTGGTCGTATAAAACCGGCGCCGGATTCTTCATTATTTCAAGGGTACTCGGAGCATCCCTGCGTATGTTCCTTGTCATAAACGTTTTGCAGGTATTTGTCTTCGACGCCTGGAATGTCCCATTCTGGGTTAATGTGATGGTCTTTATCATCCTGATCATTCTTTATACGCTAAAGGGCGGAATAAAAACAATTATCTGGACTGACACCCTTCAGACAACCTTCATGCTTCTGGCTCTTGTGCTTTCAGTGATCTTTATCAGCAGGGAAATGGGTGTGCCGCTATTCAAGCTTGCAGGAGAGGTCACTGACAGTGCAGTGTCAAAGATATTCATTACCGACTGGACCCATCCGAGATTCTTTTTAAAGCAGTTTTTCAGCGGAATGTTCATAACTATTGTAATGACAGGACTCGATCAGGAGATGATGCAGAAGAACCTGAGCTGCCGTAATATAAGAGATGCCCAGAAAAATATGTTCACCTTCAGCGGCATCAACTTCTTTGTTGTCCTTTTGTTCCTGTTCCTTGGCGCCTTTCTGTTAATCTTCTCCCGGAGCAAAGGAATCAATGTAGCTTTCACCGACGACCTGTTTCCTACAGTTGCTTTAAATTATCTCGGACCTCTTGCCGGCGTAGTTTTCCTGATAGGACTGATCTCGGCAGCATTTCCAAGCGCCGACGGAGCACTGACTTCGCTGACGACATCAGTAACACTTGATTTTCTGGGCCTTGATAAAAGAAAAGAACTTACAGAGGCTGGCAGGAGAAGAATCCGTTATGGTGTTCACATTACAATAGCCGTAATATTCTTTATATGTATACTGATCTTCAAATCAATGAACGACAGGGCTGTGATTGATAAGCTTTTTACGATCGCAGGATATACTTACGGGCCGTTGCTCGGACTATATTCTTTCGGGCTTTTCACAAACCGGCAGGTTAAGGATAAGGTAACACCGGCAATTGCAATTATTTCACCGGTGATATGTTACATAATCGGTGTAAATTCCGAAGAGTGGTTCAATGGGTATAAGTTCGGGTTTGAGATGCTGCTTGTGAATGGGTTTCTGACATTCATGGGGTTGCTGGCCTTAAGCAAACCATCCCCAAAGTCCGAAATCTAGGGCTGTTGCTGCAGATTCAGTTCTTCTTCTGTTTCTTCAGGCTCCTCAACAGGTTCAGGTTTGGAAATTACCCTGATCTTTTTGTACTGGATATTCCACGTAATGAAATAATTGAATCCTGCATTTACTGTTTTGGCTCCGTTCCCGAAACCGGGGAAGTATATTGGACGCAAATCTTTTCCCCCACCGCCGGATATGAGTATCCTTAACCTGATTGTCCATCCGATGCTGACGTTTTTGAACAGTTCTGCCTTAACCCCGGGAGCTACCTCCAGAAAATGACCAAGGCTTGTTTTCTTAGGAATAGATGAGGTCACTTTACCCCAATAGTTTTCGTGCTGAAAAGATGAAGTTTCAGGATTGAAAAAACTGAGTCCGTAGTGGAGTCCAAGGCCTGCCTGGTATCTTCCTGCAGAGACCACTGGCTTAAGCAGGTTGAAATCGACGCCTGTCCTGATAAAAATTCCGGTGCACCTGTAATCATAGTTGTACTGGGAGAATCTGTAGTCAAGGTAGCCTCCGCCGAGGACCAGAGCCATTTTTTCATTCCTGTCGTATGAGATAAAGCCTTCAAGGCTCAGATTGTTCTTATCGCTGAAATAAATGCCTGGACCGGAAATATCAAAGCCAACCCTTATCTTAAGGGGAAATTCAATAGTATCCTGGGCACAGATATCCCCTGCCAGGAAGAATACCAGGAGGCTAATAGAATATCCGCAAGTTCTCCACATTGTCAGTTGTTATGTTTTTCAATCCCATGTAAATGTAGTCAATGTTATTTGTTGGTATAAACCGGAGTATCAATATTGTGGAAGAAGGTATAACCGCACTCCTTCGATATAAAATGGGGGTAGCTTGAGTATGTGAAAGTTATTGTATCATTTATTCCGTTGATTCTCACAATGAAGGTACAACTGCCGGTTGAACTGTCCAGCGGAAAGAGCACTGGCTGGATGCCTCTGGCCTTATCATGGATTTTAGCAGTATCCCTGCCCAGACCATAAACAGTGAGGCTGTCTGCTGCCTTCTGTTTTTTTGTAACGTCATCGTAAAGTGATGCCTTTACATATGAATTTGTTTCTTCAAAACAAGCCTGAGGTGTGCAGGAAAAGATAAGAACCGGAGCTCCGGTAATAATTAATGAAAGCACTGCAGAATATAGTTTCTTCATTTTGTTTTGAAAGTCTCAAAAATACGAAATTTAAAATGACTGGAGGAGATGAACCGCGTGATCTGCGGGAAAACAAAAAATTTCCCGCAGATTTCGCAGATATTCGCTGGTGTAATTAACTTTTCAGCAAGACTCTGTGTACCTCTGTGAATCTTTCACCCGCCGTAGCCACTTTTGCCTTTAAAAGATTTGATTGATTTCCTGGCGAAGGCGGGCTCCGTGGACCTCTGTGTAAGTTTTTAATTTGATTTTAGTTACACAGAGTTCCACTGAGAAGACACAGAGTTCCACAGAGTTATGAACAAAGGTTTTAGATTTGCGAACTTTGCGGTAACCTTTGCGTGCTTTGCGGTTAAAGAAAGACGTATTAAAAGAGCGCTTAAATAAATTAAAAAGCGTATAAAATTCGAAATCCGATTTGTTATACACATCGAAGAGTTATATAGAAGCCCTTTGTGAACCTTAGTGCTGACCTTTGTGATCCTTTGTGCCTGCCTGCCGGTAGGCAGGGTTAAGGGATTTATTTTTTTACCACTAAGTACACAAAGGTCCTCACAAAGGGGCACGAAGGAGATCTGCATGTTTATATAAAATGAGAACGTAGGATAACCTATATAAGCGCCATTAAAAGACATATTAAATTCAAAAGAAATACGTATTAAAAGCAGTATTAAAAGATATATTAAAAGGGTTATACACGCTAAAAGACCAGGGTCTTCAGATACGCTTCAGCTTTTTTGATTGCCGCCGGAATTCCCCCGGTATTTTTACCGCCGGCAGTTGCAAGAAAAGGTTGACCGCCGCCGCCACCACTTATTTCTCCGGCTATCTCTTTTACAATAGTTGCAGCATTTATTTTTTTCTCCTTCACAAGCCTGTCGCTTACCATCACCAGAATATTTGCCTTTTCATTTATAACGGAGCCAATAACCAGCACGGAATTATCAGATGTATTCCGGATCTGGTAGGCTATAGTCTTCATGACATCGGCTGAACCTGCTTCAATGATTCCCGAAAGGAATTGAATACCGTTTATCAGGACCGATTTGGCTTCAAGATCCCCGGCAATAGCCATTGCAGACTGGTTCTCATGTTTCTCAAAGCTCTTTTTGAGGGCTAAATTCTCTGACACCAGCTTTTCGACGCTATCCCTGATATCTGTGCTTTTCAGAAACGAGGCAACCTCTTCAAGTGAATCTATTTTCTCATTAATATACTCCTCTGCTTTTTCGGCAGTGACTGCTTCCAGCCTTCTGACTCCGGCTGCAATGGCACCTTCTGTTATTATTTTAACAATACCTATGGTACCTGTGTTGGGTACATGTGTTCCTCCGCACAGCTCAACTGACATCCCAAACTGGACAACCCTTACAGTTTCCCCATATTTTTCACCAAAAAGAGCCATAGCTCCCATTTTCTGTGCTTCTTTCAATGTAACTCCTTCAGTGATCCTTATGTTGCTGCTTTCCCTGACCATCCTGTTTACAATCTGCTCCACCCTGCGTAATTCTTCCCTTGTGAGTTTGCTGAAATGGCTGAAATCGAACCTGAGCCTGTCAGGTGTTACCAACGATCCTTTTTGTTCGACGTGTTTCCCAAGTACCGATCTTAATGCATAATGGATGAGATGTGTTGCAGTATGATTATTTGCTGTCATCCTGCGTTTTTCACTATCGACTGCTGCATGAAAGAGAGCTTTTGGATCGGAAATCTTACCCTGGCTTATGTGGATTATAAGGTTGTTTTCTTTAATGGTGTCTTCGATAGTTATTCTTTCCTTCCCGGAGGTAAGGTAACCTGTATCACCAACCTGGCCACCTGATTCAGCGTAGAATGGCGTCCGGTTGAATACCAGTTGGAGCTTTTCTTTTCCCCTGAACTTTATATTACGATACCTGGTGATCAGCACATCATCCTCCGTACTGTCATAACCTGTAAATTCAGTGCCTTCGGTGTCTCTTACAACCGTCCAGTCGCCAGCCTCCATCGAGGCATCTTTCCTCGACCTCTCTTTCTGGCTTCTCATCTCCTTTTCGAACCCGGAAATGTCAACTACGATATCATGTTCCTTAAGTATCAGTTGTGTAAGGTCGACAGGGAATCCAAAGGTATCGTAAAGCCCGAATGCCGTCTGACCAGGGAGGATATTCTTCTTTTCCTTACCCAGGTCCTCAATGATCCGGTCAATCATTTTCAGGCCTTTCCCAAGGGTCTTAAGAAAAGCGGCTTCTTCCTCCTGTATTATTCTTGAGATTTGTTCCTGGCCTGCTTTCAGTTCGGGGTAGGTGGATCCCATTGTTTCAACAAGCACCGGGACCAGTTTATAAATAAAAGGCTCATCTGTACCCAGGTAATTATAGCCATATCTCACTGCGCGGCGAAGGATTCTTCTGATAACGTAACCAGCTTTGTTGTTCGACGGAAGCTGACCATCAGCAATTGAGAATGCCACAGCCCTCAGATGATCCGCCACGACCCGTAATGCGATATCCGTATTTTCGTCAAAGCCGTATTTTTTCCCGGTTATTGCTGATATTCTTCCGATAACCGATTGAAAAATATCGGTGTCATAGTTTGATTTCTTTCCCTGGACAACCATACATAGCCGCTCAAATCCCATCCCGGTATCAACATGTTTTGACGGGAGCGGTTCGAGCTGTCCGTCGGCCCGCCTGTTATATTGGATAAACACAAGGTTCCAGATCTCAATAACCAGGGGATGTCCTTTATTAACAAGCTGTTGTCCCGGTATTCTTTCCCGTTCAGTGTCTTCCCTTATGTCGATGTGAATTTCGGAACACGGACCGCATGGTCCGGTTTCGCCCATCTCCCAGAAATTATCTTTTTTGGAGCCGTCAAGTATCCTTACTTCGGGATCTTTAAAACAGTTTTTCCAGCAATTATACGCTTCATCGTCACGCGGCACATTATCTTCCGGGCTTCCTTCAAAAATCGTGGTGTAAAGTCTGTCTTCAGGAATGCCAAGTTGTTTCACAAGAAAATCCCATGCCCAGCCGATTGCTTCAGTTTTAAAATAATCACCGAATGACCAGTTGCCAAGCATTTCAAACATAGTGTGGTGATAGGTGTCGCGGCCAACCTCTTCAAGATCATTATGCTTCCCTGAAACCCTGAGGCATTTCTGTGAATTGGCGACCCTCTTGTAAACCGGCTGCTGGTTTCCGAGAAAAATATCCTTGAACTGGTTCATCCCTGCATTCGTGAACATCAGTGTAGGGTCATTCTTTATCACCATGGGTGCCGAAGGTACAATTTTATGATTTTTTGAACTGAAAAAATCAAAAAATAATTGTCTCAGTTCAAATCCTTTCAGTATTAAAGACATATCAAAAAACAATAATTGACAGAAATATGAGTTTGTAAAAGTAATTTATTTGAATTAGATTTGTTGATAACTCTGAAAAAATCCAAAACTGAAATCCTTAATGTCTGGCCGTAAATATTTTCTTGATTTATCCGATTTACAGTTCAAACAGGTAAGACTGCCCTGGAAAAGTAAGCTTATACGCATTTCGTTATGGCTTGTTGCTTCGGTTGCTGTTACCCTGCTTTACGGAGTTATTTTTGACAACACATTTGGTTCCCCTGAGGAACAGTTCCTGAATCAGGAGATTGAAAGCCTGAAGCTCAGGTACTCATTGATTGGCAGGGAGATCGACCAGTCAATAAAAGTGATGGACAATCTTGAGATGTCCGATGAAAACCGGTACAGACCTGTCCTGGATATGGACACTATTCCTGAATCATTCAGGAATATGGGATCAGGTGGTGTGGAGAAGTTTGAAGAGCTTGAAGGCTATGATAATTCAGAGATGATGATTTCATTCCGCACAAAACTGGCAGATCTTAGAAACAGGACAACAGTTCAGTATGAATCATTCAAGACCATTGAAGAAACCAAGGATGAGTGGAAACGGGAGATGGAATACCTCCCGATGATAAGCCCTGTCAATGTTATTTACCGGCTGGGTGATGGAATGAAGTTCAGGGACAAGCATCCTGTCCTGGGTACACCACAGTGGCATCACGGACAGGATATCAGCACTCCCTACGGCACTGACGTCTATGCAACAGGATCGGGTAAAGTTATTGAAGCCGGTTGGGAGGGAGGATTCGGAAACTGCATCGTTATTGACCATGGCTATGGGTACAGGTCGACTTATGGTCATCTCAGCAGTATCAGGGTTTCCGTTGGTCTGAATATTAAACGCGGTGACAAGATAGGCCTGACAGGAAGTACGGGAACATCTTCAGGACCACATCTGCATTATCAGATCGATCTGTTCGGACAGCATAAGAACCCTCTCTATTACTTCAACAATGACCTCACCGGGGATGAATATTTTGAAATGATTCAGACACTCGCCTCCCAGACTAAATTCAGATAGAATTTCCAGACCGGGTTTTCACCAATATTTAATCTCTCCTTTGTTCAACGTTTTTCATTTATGCGATGAATTATTTATATTTGTTGCATAATGGCAAAAACAAAATACAAGTTCAATCCCGAATCCCTGAGCTTTGACAGAATACGTTTGGGAGCCAGGTCGTTGCTGCTCCGGATGATTGCCTATCTTATAGGTTCGGTGATAATCGCTGTTATGTACAGTTTTATCTTCGCTTTATTTATTGATTCTCCCAGGGAAAAAGCGCTGAAACGTGAAATAGCGCAGCTTTCACTTCAATATGAACTGATGAACAGGGAAATGGGAAACCTTGAAAAAGTTATCGGACATCTTCAGGAGACGGATGATAACCTTTACAGGACAATATTCGGTGCTGAACCAATCCCGGCTACACTCCGCCAGGGAGGAGTCGGAGGTGTCAACAGGTACAACGAACTGGAGGGATTTAATAATTCAACGATCGTTATCGAAACCACCAAAAGGCTTGATGCAATCAGAAAAAAGATATATATCCAGTCGAAATCGTTCGATGACCTGATAATGCTGGCAAAGGAAAAAGAGACAATGCTGAGGTCAATCCCTGCGATACTGCCAATCTCAACTAAAGATCTGACAAGGATTGCTTCGGGGTTCGGGCTCAGGATACACCCTGTTTATAAGATTTCAAAATTTCACCAGGGAATGGATTTCACAGCACCCCTCGGAACTGAAATCTATGCATCAGGCGACGGGACGATATCGGGGGTCTCCTCGAACAGAAGGGGAATGGGCAATTTTATTGTGATCGACCATGGTTTTGGCTATTCATCAACATATGCCCATCTCGACAGCTTTGCTGTGAGAAATGGCCAGAAAGTGCACAGGGGCGATGTTATTGGCTTTGTTGGCAATACAGGAATGTCGGTCGCTCCGCATCTTCATTATGAGGTAAAACTTAACAATACTAATGTGGATCCTGTAAATTACTTTTTCAACGATCTGACGGCCGCAGAATATGAAAATATGATCGATATAGCCTCAAAGACAGGCCAGTCATTCGATTAGTTCCCGCACTCAGATACCCTGACAAATAAAAATCCATTACCAAAGTTAAAATGCCCTATAAGGAAAAAACCATCGAAAAGCTCTATTATTCCATAGGTGAAGTGTCGAGGATGCTGGATGTCCCTGTTTCAACAGTCAGATTCTGGGAAAATGAGTTTGACATACTGAAGCCTATGAAAAATAAAAAGGGCAACAGAATGTTTACCTCTACTGATATTAAAAACCTGCTGATTATTCACCGCCTTGTAAAGAAGGAGGGGATGACTCTGTCGGGTGTGAAAAGGAAACTCAACGGACACTGGGATGAAGCGGACAAGATTTTTGAGATCAACGAGTCGCTTCAAAAAATAAAAAGCATACTCCTCGAATTACGGGATAGTGTTTAAACAAATAGAGGGATGAAATTACAGGATCTTTGTTCTTATCTCGATTCTGCCGTTCCGCTCTCTTTTCAGGAAGGATACGACAACTCCGGGCTTCAGGTTGGCCAGCCGGATGAAACAATAAGCTCTGCACTCTTAACTCTCGATATAACTGAGGAAGTCATTGACGAAGCCATAAATGAAGGATGCAATGTTATAATATCCCATCATCCGGTCATTTTCGGCGGAATTAAGATGATAACAGGAAGCTCAGTTACCGGGAGGATACTACTTAAGGCGATCAGAAATAACATTTCAATCTATTCGTCCCATACAAATCTGGATACAGTATTTGACGGTGTAAGCTTTAAAATGGCACAAAAAGCTGGTTTGCAGAATGTTAAAGTACTTTCACCGCTGAAAAACAAATTGCTGAAACTGGTAACATTTATTCCCGATGATCATCTTGCCCGTGTAAGTGAAGCACTATTCAATGCCGGCGCCGGAGTGATCGGTAACTATGACAGGTGCGGCTTTTCGGTTACCGGGACCGGAAGTTTCAGGGCAGGGGAGGGGACAAATCCCTATGTTGGTCAAAGAGGGAAGACCCATTCAGAAAAAGAGGTCAGGTTCGAAACAATCCTTTTCTCACATCTGAAAAACGCAGTGATAAAAGCTCTGCTGGAAACTCATCCCTACGAGGAGGTCGCGTATGATCTCTACGCCGTTGAGAACGGTAATGTAAATGCGGGATCAGGATGCACAGGTGAATTGAAGATGCCTCTTAGCGAGACGGAATTTCTTGACATGTTATCTGTTGTTTTTGGAGCCGGAATGATCCGGTATTCAAAAACAAGAGGGAAAATGATTAAAAAAGTTGCCATGTGCGGAGGTGCAGGAGCATTTCTCCTGAATGATGCTATAGCTAATGCCGATGCATTCGTCACTGGCGACATTAAATACCACACTTTCCTTGAGGTCGGTGACAGGATCCTTCTCGTGGATTGCGGTCATTATGAGACAGAAAAATACTCAGTTGAAATTTTACACGATCTAATTATCAAAAAATTCCCTAAATTTGCAGTCCGGTTTTCAAAAACAAATACCAATCCGATAAATTATAGATAAATGGAAAAAGTAAAAACACATGAAGCTGAAATTTCTGTAGAGGAGAGGCTCAGAGCATTATATGGCCTGCAGTTGGTTGATTCAGAGATAGACAAGATTAAAACCCTCCGAGGCGAGCTGCCCCTTGAGGTCCAGGACCTGGAAGATGAAATTGCAGGTCTTGAGACAAGACTTGGGAACCTGCGCGAAGAGGTCGTTAATCTGGATAAGGCGGTTTTAAAGAAGAATAATGAGATAACCGATGCAGAAGCTCTTATTAAAAAGTACGAGGAACAACAAAAGAATGTAAGAAATAACCGGGAGTTTGATTCACTCTCGAAAGAAATTGAATATCAAAATCTTGAAATTGAACTTTTCAACAAAAAGATCAGGGAATTCAACGTTCAGATTGAAGAAAAGAAGGTTGTGATTGGAGAATCCGAGGGTACCCTGGCCGACCGTAAATCGGATCTTGACAACAAAAAAGCCGAACTCGACGAAATTATTTCCGATACTCAGAAAGAAGAGGAAGGCTTATATAAGAAGTCTGAAAAAATACAATCACTTATAGAAGAAAGGCTGCTGACAGCATATAAGAGGATAAGGACAAATGCAAGAAACGGGCTGGCCGTCGTTCCTGTACAGCGTGATGCATGTGGAGGCTGCTTTAATCAGATCCCGCCTCAGAGACAGCTTGATATCAGGTCGAGGAAAAAGATAATAGTTTGCGAATATTGTGGAAGGATCCTGGTTGACGATGAGATAATCAGCGAAAGTCATTTGTAATTTCTTTTATTTATCATATAAAAAGGCTGTCTAATATGGGCAGCCTTTTTGTTTTCAGATGGATCGATAATAAGGCTGGCTTGCCGGCTATAACAATGGAATCCCTCCGGGATTATTTGATTCCGATATATTACGCATGAAAGATTGCGAATATTATCGGAATCAGCTCTGTCCCCGGCGAAACCGGGGGTCAGGGTCTCCTCTCAGATCCCTCGCTGGCGCTCGGGATGACATGGCATTTTTAATTATTGGGGGGAGGGAAGCAGGGGCGTTTCGTTTGAATTTTTCTTATCTCTGAATGCTCTTTCGAAACGCCCCTGCTTCCCTCCCCGTTCTAAAAAAGCAACATTGTCATCCCGAACGCAGTGAGGGATCTGTTTGAACTGCGTTGGACTATTCTTCTAAAAATTAGTAATTTTGGATACTTTTGAGACAACTTCCTTTGTCCCTTAACTGTCCCGGAACGGGACAAATGTGAAAACCGGAGGGTCAGGGTCTCCTCTTGTTTTGTAAGCTCTGAAGGAGCTTAATATGAGGCCTGGGGAGAGATCGGGTTGTCAGTAGTGATATTTATCTAACTTTACATTTAAACAATATCCAGCTCAAAATGACCACTACTGAATTCAGGAGGATGATATCCGAGGGGATACCAAAGGTATTGCCTGAGCTTAAACCATACGACGGAAATCTGAATCATGCTCCAAAAAGAAAAGATATACTTTCGCCGGAAGAGAAAAAACTGGCTGTGAAGAATGCTCTGAGATATTTTCCGGTAGAATTTCACAGAGTACTTGCCAGGGAATTTGCACAGGAACTTGCTGAATATGGAAGGATTTATATGTACAGGTTCCGGCCTGACTATCCCATAAAAGCCCGTCCTGCTGAAGAGTTCCCCCACAGATCAAAACATGCTGCCGCCATAATGCTTATGATTTCAAACAACCTTGATCCCGAAGTGGCTCAGCATCCCGATGAACTGATCACCTATGGAGGTAACGGCGCTGTGTTTCAGAATTGGGCTCAGTACCGCCTTACAATGAAGTACCTTTCGGAAATGACTGATGACCAGACACTCGTAATATATTCCGGTCATCCGCTTGGCCTTTTTCCCTCCCACCGGGATGCTCCGCGCCTTGTTGTTACAAACGGCATGGTGATCCCAAACTACTCCTCGCAAGACCACTGGGAGAAATTCAACGCACTCGGAGTTTCACAGTACGGACAGATGACGGCCGGCTCATACATGTATATCGGGCCTCAGGGAATAGTTCACGGTACTACAATTACACTGCTCAATGCAGCCAGGAGGATTGCAGCCAGGAGCGAGCCCGGAACGATGAAGCTATTTGTCTCCTCAGGTCTTGGAGGAATGTCTGGCGCTCAACCCAAAGCTGCCGGGATTGCCGGACTCATTTCAGTAATTGCAGAGGTGAATCCCATGGCTGTTAATAAGCGGTTTTCGCAAGGCTGGATTGATGAGGTAATTGATAATATGGATTCCCTGTTGAAGAGGGTTGTTGAGGTAAAAAGGGAGAACAAGGCCGTTTCGATAGGTTACATTGGTAATATAGTTGAGGTGTGGGAACAATTTGCAGTCAGGGGTATTAAAGTTGATATCGGATCGGACCAGACTTCACTTCATAACCCGTGGGCAGGTGGGTACTATCCTGTGGGGCTTTCATTTGATGAATCCAACAGAATGATCGTGGCCGAACCGGAAAAATTCAAAGAGCATGTAAGGGCATCACTGCGAAGACAGGTAAAAGCAATTAATGAGCATTGCGCAGGAGGGACATATTTCTTTGACTATGGAAATGCATTTCTGCTTGAAGCTTCAAGAGCCGGAGCAGATGTTCTGGATACTTCCGGCGGGTTCAGATACCCGTCTTATGTTCAGGACATTATGGGACCAATGTGTTTCGATTTCGGATTCGGACCCTTCAGATGGGTTTGCTGCTCCAACGACATGGCCGATCTGAAGATCACCGACAGGATTGCCACCGAGACGCTGGAGAAGATAATGACAACTTCGCCGGATGAGATAAGGCAGCAAATGGCTGATAATATACACTGGATAAGGGAAGCTGGAAAGAACAGGCTGGTTGTCGGTTCGCAGGCGAGGATTCTGTATGCTGACGCTGAAGGCAGAATCGCGATTGCCAGGGCATTTAACGATGCAATTAAACATGGAATAATCTCAGCCCCTGTGGTAATAGGAAGGGATCATCATGACGTTTCGGGAACTGACTCTCCGTACAGGGAGACTTCAAACATTTATGACGGATCAAAATTCACTGCAGATATGGCAGTCCAGAATGTAATTGGCGATGCATTCAGGGGAGCAACCTGGGTATCACTGCATAATGGCGGCGGAGTAGGATGGGGGGAGGTGATCAATGGCGGATTCGGAATGGTGCTCGACGGGACGAAGGAAACGGAAAACAAGCTCATGATGATGATTCACTGGGATGTGAACAATGGGATTGCACGTAGAAGCTGGGCTCGGAACGAAGGGGCTTTGTTCACTATTGAAAGGGAAATGAAAAGAACTCCCGGTTTAAAAGTTACAGTCCCCTATATTGCAGATGATAAAATGATTGAAGAATTATTTTTGGAGTAATTCACCGCCGTTCCAGAAGAACAACAGCCATTGCAGCAATACCCTCATCACGGCCGATAAAGCCAAGCTTCTCGGTTGTGGTCGCTTTTATGGAGATATTCTCCGGGTGGGTTTCAAGGATCGCTGAAATAACATTCTTCATCTCAGGAATATAACCAGCTATCTTGGGCTTTTCCAGGCATACAGTACAATCAAGATTAACGACTGAATATCCTTTTTTGCTTAAGAGATTGAAGGTTTTATTTAAAAGGATCTTACTGTCTATTTTCCTGAATTCGGGATCCGAATCAGGAAAATGATGACCGATATCTCCCAGTCCGGCAGCGCCAAGGAGAGCATCACAGATTGCATGCAGGAGAACATCTCCGTCGGAATGAGCAACAGAAGCGCGTTCCGAGGGCACAGGGATGCCTCCCAGCCAAAGTTCAGGGCCGGGTTCAAGCTGATGAAAGTCGATCCCCTGGCCGATCCGTAAATTATTCATCAGTTGGCAGTAGTTCCGTTCTGCATTGCGTTTATATCAAACGACATTGAAAAACGGAGTGTCCTTGCCAGAGGATGATTCTGTGCAAGGGGCATCAGGTACGAGAAATCAATTGTGAATCCCTTAAGTTTAAATCCTGCGCCGGTGGTAAAGTATTTTCTGTTGCCTTTGGAGGCATTTTCATGAAAATAGCCACCCCTGATTGCGAACTGGTTGTTATACCAGTATTCGATACCTGTGGAATAAGTTATCTCATGAAGCTCTTCCTTAAATCCACCGGGTGCATCATAAAATGACTGGAATATTGCAACCGGTACCGAAACATTGGGATCTTTCCCGTCGATAATCTCCATATCGTTGTTATAAATTGGAGGTGTGGGGACCAGAAGCTTATTAAGGTCAAGTGTAAGGGAGAGTTTGTTGAAATTATCGAGATTGATTGTTGCGGCTGAGCCAAGACGCATATTCATAGGAATGAAATCGGATGTCTGCCCGTCGGAGTAACTCATTTTTGCTCCGAGGTTGGAAAGGTTAAATCCGAGCCCTATTTCTGATTCCTTGTTGAAGAGTGTAATTTCTTTATTATTGTAATATCCCGAGATATCGGCTGCGAACGAGATGCCGGGTTTTGTTGCATCGCCGCCTGAATAGGATCCTCCCGTCAGGTTTGAATAAATAAATCTGAACGCAATACCGCCTGAAAAATGCTCGGCAAAAATTCTGGAATAACCCAGGTCGAAAGCCAGCTCATTGGGTTTGAAGGTACGCTCAAGATCCCCGTAGTCATTGGTGAAAGGTACATCACCCAGCGATGAATAGAGAAGGCTTGCGCTGGCAACCTGTCTTGTTATCGATCCTATAGTACCCTGTAAGATAGGCGATATTGATATCAGGAACCAGGTTCCTGAGCCATGGAGAGTACGAGATCCCGACTCCGCCTTTTCCGTCAATAAATGCATATTTCGCAGGATTCCAGTGCTGACTATAGACATCAGGAGAAGTAGCCACGCCTGCATCGCCCATAGCTCCTGCCCTTGAGTCAGGTGCAATTGTCAGGAAAGGTACAACTGTTTGAATAGCATTTAATTCCTGCCCATAAACTTTTGCTGCACCGGTAAATACCAATGAGAAAAGAATAATAGATAAAGTCTTTTTCTTCATGCTGATTTTTATCTTGTTAAGAATTTGCAAATATAGAACAAATTTTTTAGCCACTTATTGTGCATAAGCTATAAAATGATCATTCTTCCTGATATAGAGGCAGTTTCACCGCTCGCTGTCCTCACTGTAACTCTGTAGGGATATACACCTTTTCCAGCGCGTTTTCCACCTGAATCATTTCCATCCCATTCAACCGGAACAAGATAGTAACCTGTCGACATGACAGAGGTACTTATAATTCTTATAACTTGTCCATTAAGGCTGTAAATACTGATAGTAACATCTAAATTTTCATCAGGCCTGTTATGCCCTGCACTTATTTTTGTGGCAGCGCCTGAAGGATTTGGATAATTGATCAGATCATTCAAAATAAACTTATTCCCTGTATCGACAAGAAACAATATTGAAATCTCCGATGAATTGTTGAAATTATCCCATGCCTTTAATGACAGGGTATGTTGGCCGGCAGTCAGCCCTGAAAAATAGTAAATTACTTTTCCTTTGAAAGGACTTCCCGGATCGTATTCAAAATAATTATTCAGAACTATGTTATTGTTCCTGTCGAAATCGAGCCAGCAGGCAAGATCGTGGCCCAGCCCCGTTCCTGCCGTGTTGATTCCTCCCGGGTCCTCAATGATAGCATACAGTGCTGGATTCCGGTCTGTTATACCACCTTCCCTGAAAAGTGTATCGTTAAGATAGATGCTTATTTCAGGACCTGTTGTGTCAGTAAACAGGATTATTGCTGAAGCCGCCCGCGATAATCCTGTCAAAGACACCGTTCATGTCGATGTTCGGGTCAGATGCATAATAGCTGATCTTTCCTCTCCCGTATGTGTAATCGATATCACGCGGAACTAAGAATGTGAAGGTAAACTTTCCATCCTTAACAATTGTCGTACCGCTGAATATTGTATTATCCTGAAGGCTGAAATTAACTTTCTGGCCGCCATCGTTGGCAAGAGTCTCTATCTCTGAAGGCTTATCATAAACAACCGGGGAGACAAGTCCGTTGAATCCGGAGAGAGTTCCTCCATGCAGATCCTCAATGTGGCCTGTAATTGTTATTGTCGATAGGGCTTTCAGAGTATCTGTTTGCTGATCTGCCGGTACATTGTTAACGGAATCAGTTACTACATGCCCGTGCCAGGGATAGGAAAGCCTGACTGCAGGGTCGCCCAGAAGTACAAAATTACGTTTGTTGATACCACTTCCGGACCTGTTTTTTGCAATTCTGATTATGTCGCCAAGCCTCAGAGCTTTCCCATCCGGGTCCCTGTCAAATGCGACATCCATAATATTCCTGTTCAACAGGTAATTTGGTGCTGAATAGACAAGCCTTGTTGTTGACATGAGTGCTACAGAACCACCGTCCTTTTTAAACAAGATTTTTTCACCCGCCGAACTTCTGCCAGTTATCTCACCGGTGACTGTATTTATATCAATATCATCGAACCGGCTGAACTCACATGTTGCGGTGATGAAGAGAGGAAGCCGCGTCTTGTTGTTCCAGAGGTCAATGTTCGCCGTTGTAAGTACCCGCTCATGACCGAGGCTGTTCTCGTTCCCATGTCCTATGTAATTGAATATGAGTGTTCCTGAATTGATGCGGTCGTTAATGGCATTTGAGACATCAGGATAAAACTGACCTGTCGCCGACGTAATCTGGTTAAAAGCATCAAAGTAGATCTTGTCAACATTAACCCAGGGGATACTGTCAGCAACAAGATCAGCAAGCCCTTCGGCATCTGACAGATGTGTGTTGCCATCCTCATCATCAGCCACAATGCAGATACTATTCTTCCAGTCCCCCTGGTTTGCCGGATCAAGATACCCTGCTATTTTTGAAATAATTATACCTGCCTGAGCTGTATCTGATACCGGCAGCCTGCCGATACCAATATCCTCTGTTCCTGCATCTTCTCCTTCTCCGTCGTCGAGTAAGCCATAAAAATCATCTGACGAAAAAGATGAGATAATTATATTTGAATTTTGCGATTGCCAGGTTGGTATGAAATCAGGATTACCAGGCGGCGGAGTTTTATTTTCATACGACCCGTCACCAAACAACAAAAGGTACTTTAGCGGATTATCAGTGCCCTTCTGCTTCAGATACTTCATCCTCAGGAAGTTTCTAATTGCATTTATGTCGGGGATCCCTCCCGAGAACTCATTATAAATCTCTGCCGGAGTGACGACAAGAGATACCAGGCTGCTGTTTTCATTATGAAAAGACGCCAGCTTTAATGCGTGTTTCATAAACAAGGGATGGGTCACAATTATCATACCGGCAGGGAGAGATGAATGCAGATCCTGATTTGGAAGAGCCCGGGGGTAAATCAATGGCGGTTGGGCTGTATTTGCAGGAACAAAAGCAACAAAGGTTTTGAGGGTATCGGTTCCGGATTTGAATTTTGTGTTTTCTCCTGATCCGGATACCTGAATTGTACCGGGATTGAAAGGATCAGTCACATCCCATATCACTACACCGGCTACTGTGCTTTTAATTGTGAATTCTGTAACAATACCTGGCGCAACTGACTTTGAATCAGAATAATGTGT
Source organism: uncultured Bacteroidales bacterium (assembly GCA_963849615.1). Lineage (GTDB taxonomy): Bacteria > Bacteroidota > Bacteroidia > Bacteroidales > VadinHA17 > LD21. The sequence continues at coordinate 43,243 of CAWKIC010000004.1, read as the reverse complement.
TGTCAGACCATCAAATGTATTCAGAGTCCTTGCATGGATCCTTACATAATCCAGCCAGCCTCTTGCAGAGATTTCCCCATTATTGAGGAACCTGACTGTAAAAAGAGGTTCAGAAGTTAAGGGTATCGCTTCCCCGCTTCTACTCTCACTCTGTGCGAAGGTCCCGGTGGTTGATGCCGGATTAATTGCAGAAACCGGGATATCTTCAAGGAGTGAACCGGAACATGAAAACCGGAATGACGATGGAACAGCCGACCTGGCAAGGACCCGTAAGCTATATTTCACAGGTTCGGACGTTACAACATTTTTGAATCGGGGGTTGATTTCAATGTCTTTTGCTGCAGGTACCGGCTGGTACCATTCCCTGCCTGATTTGATCAGGTTTTCAGCATCGATCTCATGGTTATAGAGGGCATCAGATACCGAAGAATGGAAGTTAGCCTCTGAAAGTGGCACTGTTGCAGGCATGATTTTCTTTCCACCTCCAGGACGGGAAGAAATAAAATAAAAAGCTGTATCGGAATAATAATGTTTTTTATAGTCATATTCACCAGCTTCATTAAAAACCCATCCCTGTGTTCCCCGGGCATAAAACAAAATGTAATCTCCCTCATTAAACACCCCGTCGCCCCCCGTTGCAGTAAATAGCGCTACTTCTTTCAGGTCGTCAGGTCCGGTTGCGTCGTTGTAAAATGACAGTTGACCGGTATTGTTTCCAAAGATCACCGGGTTTGAAGGATTTTCAAGACCAAGCTGTCTTAACCGTGCAAAATCTATCCTGTAGACCCCATCTTCTGTAACCCCTATTTTAAACCACTTCCCTGATGAGAGCACTGATGACGGGGCATAATCCTCCTTCATCCCCTGAGCCGACAGGTTCAGGGATAAAACGAGCAACAGGGGGAATATGTGAAAATATCCTTTCATTATTGCAGGTAAAGATAAACATGTACTTTTGGTTTTGATTTATTTTGCGGCCGGAATTCATAGATGATTAAAATTTAGGGTGCTATCTTGCGTTCATATTGCAGCTATCAGGAATATGATAAAAGGTTGTCTGATTTTGGTTCTCATTTTTGCGGTTTCTTGTCCGGTTTCAGGTCAGGAGACAAGCTACGGGCAGGGATTTCAGACTATAATGGTGAATAATCCTTCATATACAGGAACAACAGGGGAAGGGACCATGAGGTTGTCGTATCTGAATTTCTACCCCGGCAACAGCTATAATTTTCATTCGGTGTATTTTTCATATGACTCATATTATCCGGCTTTACATGGAGGCGCCGGTCTGTTTATTTCGGATGACTACCTGGGAGGGATTGTGAATGATGTGAAGGGGGGGATATCCTATTCTTATTTTTTACAGGCAGGCAGGGAGTTCTATATCAATGCCGGGTTAACCGCCTCAGCCTTTCATCGCGGTTTTAATTTTAATAATGCTGTTTTACCTGAACAGATCGACCAGTTAGGGGGCATATCGATCCCGCCTTCTGAAATTCTTAATAATAAGAGCAGGACAGTATTTGACATCGGCACGGGATTCCTTTTTATTTACAGGAATTTTTTCGGCGGATTTGGGATATCACATTTAGCAGAGCCTGATCTTGGAGGTGATGGGGCATCAGCCGACAGGTTAAAGAGGAAATATTTTATCAATGCTATTGCAGAATATTACCTTGATAAAAAAAACAATTTGAAAATCAAGCCTTTGACGGCATTTGAAATTCAGGAAAACTACCTTTCTGTTTCCATGGGAACAATTATTGAGAGTAATTACCTGTCAGTAAATACGTTGATCTTTTACAACACTAACAGGAATATTGACCTGCAGGCAGGATTTTCCCTGAAAAGCGGGAGGATCTCATTATTCTATAATTATAAAATCAATTTAAGTGCGGGAAATTCATTAATGCCGTTCTCACTGATGCATCATACGGGTCTGGCATTCAGTTTAAACAATGTTGAAAAAAGAATTAGCGGGAGGACAATAAATATCCCTCTATTGTAGTTATATTTGATGTCCAAAAATTATTTTTAGGATTTTAACGTATATTTGAAAGTTCATAAAAGCCATAAAAATTAAGGAGTTATGTATAAATTCAGAACCTTGCCGGTTGTACTTATTGCTGCAATGATACTTTTCTCATGTAAAGGTGGGAAAAAAGGAGGTGACAATGTTTCATCCACCACGGGGTGGACCTATAATGACCCTGACAATGGCGGATTTGAGGTTGCTCTTGGAGCAGAACAGAAAACAGGTCCCGGACTTGTACTGATCGAAGGCGGACGTTTCACAATGGGTCGCGTACAGCAGGATGTTCTGTTTGACTGGAATAATCAGCCGCGAACTGTTACGGTATCATCATTTTATATGGATGAAACCGAGGTCAGAAATGTCGATTACCGCGAATACCTGTTCTGGATCAAGAGGGTTTATAAGGATTACCCTGAGGTGTTCAGAAGAGCATTGCCCGATACCCTTGTCTGGAGAAGCCCTATGGGGTTCAACGATCCGTATGTTCAATACTATTTCAGGCATCCCTCCTATAATAACTATCCTGTTGTAGGTGTCAGCTGGGTGAAGGCAAATGATTACTGCCTCTGGAGAACGGACAGAGTAAATGAGCAGTTACTCGTGGATGAAGGTGAGCTTAATCCGGATCCAAATCAACTTAATGAAAAGAACTTCAATACCGAGGCTTATCTGGCCGGTCAATATGAGGGTGTTGTTAATCAACTTCGTGAGAGTCTTAACCCGAATCAGACAGAAAGGCGTACCAACTTTGAAGATGGAATACTTCTTCCCGCTTACAGGCTTCCTACAGAAGCAGAATGGGAATTCGCAGCCTATGCACTCCGCGGGAATACTTTTGAGGAGAGAATTTACGAAAGAAGGATATACCCGTGGGACGGACATAATGTAAGGAATTCAGAAAAAAGGAACCGTGGTGAGATGATGGCTAATTTCGTTCGCGGAAGAGGTGATATGATGGGTGTTGCAGGCAGCCTGAATGATAACGGAAGTATCACCACAGATGTTAAATCATACTGGCCGAATGATTATGGACTCTATTCCATGGCTGGTAATGTAAATGAGTGGGTTCAGGATGTTTACCGTCCGCTTACTTCAGAGGATGTTGATGGCTTCAATCCGTTCAGGGGTAATGTGTTCACCGACCTGAGAAGGGATGCAAACGGAATGGTTGTTGGAAAGGATAAGCTGGGACGACTCTTTGTCGACACAGTTAAAGACCAGGATGTGGCCAACAGATATAATTATCAGAAAGGCGATTATAGAAATTACAGGGATGGTGACCTTCAGTCAGCTATTTCAGGTGGCGGTGAGTGGACCACTGAAGACAATAAACAAGGATCCTTACGAATGTATGCCCAGGGAACAGGTGATTATTTTACTCTTATTAATGACCAGGCCAGGGTTTATAAGGGAGGATCATGGAAGGACAGGGCTTACTGGCTTAATCCTTCTACAAGAAGATTTCTCGATCAGGAGAGCGCACGTGATGATCTGGGATTCAGATGCGCCATGATACGGGTAGGAAGCCCGGCCGGTTTCTGATTATTGAAAGGCAATTAATTATAGCCTCATTATGTCATCATAATGAGGCATTTTTTTAAGTTTATGAAAACTGACCAGCTTTACAATCTATTCAAAGAGTCAAAAGGTGTCTCAACTGACACCCGTGCAATAAAGAAAGATCAGATCTTTTTTGCACTCTGGGGAGTGAACTTCAACGGCAATCTATATGCAGCAGAGGCTCTTGAAAAGGGCGCTTATTTTGCTGTAATTGATGACCCGTCCTATGAATCCGACAGAACAATCCTTGTCGACGACTGCCTCTTTGAACTTCAGGCCCTGGCCGCCCGTCACCGCAAGGACCTGAAAGCTTCAGTCCTGGCAATCACTGGCACAAACGGGAAAACTACAACCAAAGAGCTGATTGGAGCCATATTGTCCAAAAAATATAAGGTCCACTTCACAAGAGGTAACCTTAATAATGAAATCGGACTGCCACTTACGATATTGTCGGCCCCGGCGGATACTGAAATGATGGTGCTTGAAATGGGGGCGAACCATATCAGGGAGATACGGACATTATGCTCAATTGCACGACCGGATTTCGGTATAATAACAAATATCGGGACAGCACATATTGAAGGCTTTGGATCACTCGAAGGGGTCGTGAAAGCCAAAATGGAACTCTATGAATTTCTGAGGAAAGTAAACGGGGTTGCCATCTTTAATGACAGGAATCCACTGCTGACAGAAATGATCTTCAAATTTATAAACAGGGCGGTTCCCTATTCTGATCCGACCGGGATTGCGTTGTCAGTTGAGGCATTACCCTCTGATATGAATCTTGCTGTTAAGGTAAAGTACCAGCATAAGATGCATACAATCCAGACCAGCCTTTTTGGCAGCTACAACCTCGAAAACGTAAAAGCGTCAATAGCGGCAGGACTGTTCCTTGGAGTACCGATGGATGATATTGTTGATTCATTAAGGAGCTACCGGCCTGAAAATAACAGATCGGAAGTTAAGAAAACAGGGAACAACACCCTGATCTGTGATGCCTATAATGCAAATCCGATAAGCATGCAGGTGTCGGTTAAATCATTCTCGGAATTAAAAGCTGATAAGAAAATATTGATTCTTGGAGACATGCTCGAACTTGGTGAAAAGAGCGAAGAAGAACATCTTAAATTGCTGGATACCATCCGGTTGGTAAATCCCGAGAAAGTCTTCCTGGTAGGACAGGAGTTCCGGAAAGTCTCCTCTGGTTCCGGATTTCAGACTTTCCGCGACGTAGTTGAATTAAGGGAACATCTTAAAAAAGAACCGGTAAAAGGCAGTCTTATCCTGATAAAGGGATCGAGGGGTATGACACTTGAAAAGTTATACGATCTGCTTTAGACCTATTTATTTACCGGGAAATCAGGGCCCTGTGCAAACGTAATGTTCAGAAGCAGGATCTCCGACCTGCTGCCTGATCTTACCCTGGGTCCCCATAACCCAAAACCTGAAGAAACTATAAAGTGTGTGTTTCCTTTCTTTATGTAACCATAGCTTAGTTCATATATCATTCGTGTAATATAATTAAGAGGCCACATCTGTCCATTATGGGTATGACCGGAAAGCTGAAGATCAATCCCGTACTTTGCAGACTCATTAAGCTCAAATGGTTGATGATCAAGAAGTATTACAGGCTTTGAAGCGTCGGTCTTTTTTATGAGCTCGCTTAGCGGCATACGGGTCTGCCCGAAGAATCTCTGAGAATCGCGGTCAAGCCTGCCGATCAATTGTATTCCACCCTCAATTTCAACAATTTCATCTTTCAGGATCCTTATCCCTTTGCTTTCAATATAGGGTATTGTTTTTTTTGCACCTCCAATGAATTCGTGGTTTCCCGTTATTGCCAGGAGTCCGTCCCTGCACTTTGGACACGTGAAATACTCCAGAAGGTCTCCCCGCAGCACAGGACCTATCTCCCCGTCCACTATATCGCCCAGAAGCAGCACCAGATCGGGTTTCAGGCCTTCAAGTACACCGGAAAGCTTTATCATACTCCGTTTTCTTATTGTGCTGCCAAGATGTATATCTGATACCGCCGCAATTTTTAGTTCCCTGACTTCACCGGCCGGTTTATTTATAGCAATATCATATTTTTTTACCTTTGGTATCAGGGCGTTTATAAATCCACCCCCAATGAGAATTGCAGAGAGAACTAACGTCAGCATGTATGCCCATTTCCTGTACTGCAGAATATTTCCGGAGTTTATTATCCCGCCTGTCCTCAGTACCAATGATATCAGATCAGAAAGGAACAGAAATAGAAAACCGTAGAGCATGAAAGCCATCCAGAATCCTCCAATCATATTCAAAATGTCAGATAAAACGGAGGAATGAGTTGCTTCAAGGAACTTCCCGGCAATAAATGAAGAAGCCAGTACTATGAATACAATGAAATAAAGAAATCTGAAATTGCGGAACGAAGCAATGGAATGGTATCCTTTAAGATATATGTAAATATTTGCCGAGGAGTAAATTGTGAGGACAATAGCGAGGAAAATTACAAACTGGGAGGTTTTCATATTTATTACTGTTGAGCATAGATCGAACTAAACGTTTTTCTTCTTTTAACATAGAACTCAAAAACGATACTCTTGTTCAAAATCAATTTGCCGGGGTTTGTTACAGTCAGGTCTTTATTGACAAGTCTTTTTTCTTCCAGGCTTTTACGGCTCCTTTTATAATCCCTGTGAGCTTTCCATACAGCCTTAAAATCTCCGGGTCTTCCCTTCAGCAGGAATATCAATGCTGCCAGGCCGTCTAAGAGCCTTCTGGTGATCATGGTACTGCTGAGTTCAAAGTCGGAAAGATTTTTATGCAGGAGAAAAAGGCTGTTGCGGAAGTTAAGATACGTCTTGAATTCAGATTCATAGGGAAGCGCCCCGCCGCCAACGTGATATACAACTGAATCAGGAACATATGAAACGCGGTAACCGGCTTTATGGAATCTCCAGCAGAGATCCACCTCCTCCATATGGGCAAAAAAGTCGTCATCAAATCCTTTGCATTTTTCCCAGGCATCCTTACTTACAGCCATGCACGCGCCAGTCGACCAGAATATGTCTTTTTGATCATCATATTGTGAATCATCCGGTTCAATATTATCAAAGATCCTTCCCCTGCAAAATGTATACCCTAATTTGTCAATAAAACCTCCTGCTGCACCTGCATATTCAAAATGGTCCCGTTTATGAAATGACAGAATCTTTGGCTGGCATGAGGCAACATCAGGATTGTTTTCAAGGTGGCGGATCAAGGGCTTCAGCCAGCCTTCGGTGACCTCAACATCAGAATTCAGGAGAATATAGAACCGGGCATCAACCTGTTTTAGCGCCAGGTTATACCCACCTGCAAAACCATAGTTCTTCCCGAGCCTTATAATTCTGACCTCTTTAAAGTTACCGGCGACCCAATCAACTGAACCATCTGTCGAGCCGTTGTCTGCAATATAAACTACAGTTTCACTGTTAACCGAATGTTTTACAACCGCGCCAAGAAACTGGCGGAGCCAGGCAAGCCCGTTCCAGTTCAGTATTACCACTGCATTTTTAAACATAATGAGATTATTAATATTTCCACCTGCGGTGCGTCCATATCCAGTATTCCGGTTTCTCGCGTATCAATTCTTCAAGCCTCTTTACATGCGTATCGGTAACAAGATGTTCAGGCAAACCCCTGGTTTGTTCAAACAGCAACTCGACCGAAAATTGATAATAACCCCTCTTTATCTTTTGTACATAAAGAAATACAACAGCCATATCATATTTTACAGCTAACTTTTCTATCCCAAGAAATACCGGAGTGTCCTGATTCATGAAAGTAGTCCTGTACCTGATGTCCGGTTTTGCGGGTGTCTGATCTGCAACAAAACCATAAATCGTCTGAACGTTTCTTCTCCTGTTCTCCACAATCTCCCTGACAATATGGGTCATGGGTGAAAGTCCCATGCCATGTCGTGATCTCAGACCATTCAGGAAATTATTGAACAGCTTGCTCCGCAGAGGTTTGTAAATGGTTATTACTTTATACTTTGTGTAAAGAGGAAGGCATTCCAGCCATTCCCAGTTATTGTAATGGCTGTGCACAAGCGCAATGTCACGGCCTGAGTTATAAAGATATTCAAGTAAGGAGGGATTGCTAAATGTAATTCTCTTTGTTAACTCTTTTTTGCTAAGATGAGTAAGCTTGAGGGTTTCAATGAACAAATCCGCGAGATGCCTGTAAAATTCTTTTTCTATAAGAAACCGTTCCTTGTCTGATTTTTCAGGAAATGAATTCTTCAGGTTGTCTGCAACTATTTTTCTGCGGTAAGAAGGGAAATAGTAGAGTAAAATGAAAAGCAGATCTGAAAAAACATATAGAACTTTGAGAGGTAAGAGTGTGATAATCCAGTTAATACCATAGAAGATATAGAATCCGATGGTTCCCATTTATTTACTTCTCTTTTTTATTCATGAAGCTGTCTACAATTTCAAGTAGTTCAGAATAAATAAGTTTATTGGATACAATTATTTCATCCCCTGTAAGACCCCTTGTGTTACCGGAAAAATCACTGAATTTACCTCCGGCTTCGCTTACAAGCAGTATCCCTGCCGCAATGTCCCATGGTTTAAGATCGTACTCAAAAAAGCATTCAAATCTTCCGCATGCCACGTAAGCAAGGTCGATGGAAGCAGAGCCAAGCCGGCGAACACCGTGGCTGTTCACTACAAGGTATTTCAGCAGATCCATATAAGGATTGAGCCTGTCGAAGAGATTGTAGGGAAATCCTGTAGCTACCAGCGATTCTGACAATTTAGGGGTGTCCGAAACGTGTATCTTTTTACCGTTGAGCCAGGCTCCTCCTCCCTTCCAGGCAGTAAAGGTCTCATCACCAGACACTTCATGCACAACTCCGGCAATAACCTCATCATCATCCCTGAGACCGATGCTTACTGCATAGGGATGCACCCTGTGAAGGAAATTGGTAGTTCCATCGAGAGGATCGATCACCCAGTTGTATTTCAGGCCTTTTTTTACCGATGTACCCTCCTCGGCAATGAAACCTGCTTCGGGGATCAGGGGCGCCAGTCGTTCAATGAGCATCTTCTCCGATTGCTTATCAACATAGGAGACGAAATTATTAAGACCTTTTGACTCAGCACTATTTATATCGAACACTTCTGATTCTCTCAGAATGAAACTGCCTGCTTCGCGGGCTGCATTCTCAATTTCAATGCATAATGCTTTCAGATCGGTCATCTTTTATTCTGTTAATTCGACTCTCATCCTTCCTGACGGGGCAATATCCCTGACCCTTACCCTGATTATATTCCCTGCAAGCCTGGTCTCCCACTTGCTTTCCACCTTAATATAGTTCTCAGTGAAACCCGTTATCATTCCATTATCCCTTGTGTGCTCAAACAGAACATTGGAAAACTGACCGCTATTCGTTTTACAAAATTCACTATGCTTTTTTGCAGAAAGTAAAATAAGCTTTTTGCTTCTGTTTTCCCTTGATGCGAATGGAACTTTGTCGGGAAGCCCGGCAGCATGAGTACCGGGCCGTTCTGAAAAGTTGAAAACATGGAGATATGACAGTGGCATCTCCTCAAGAAATGAATGTGTCACGTCAAAGTCTTTATCCGTTTCTCCGGGAAATCCAACAATTACATCCGCGCCTATACCGGCAAGTGGCATCAATTCCCTTATGAGTCTGATCTTTCCGGCAAATAATGCCCGCTTATACCTTCTTCGCATCAATCCGAGGATCTTGTCATTTCCGCTTTGGAGAGGGATATGAAAGTGGGGTAGTATTTTTCTGTGTGAAGAGGTAAATTCTATAAGCTCATCTGTAAGAAGGTTAGGTTCGATTGATGAAATCCTGTATCTTTCAATTCCTTCAACCTTAATCAGTTCCCTGAGAAGTGAAGAAAAGGACTCACCCGTTGATTTCCCAAAATCACCGATGTTGACACCTGTAAGCACTATTTCCCGGACCCCTTTCTGCGCTATTTTCCCGGCTTCTTCCACAAGGTCGCTGATCGTTTGATTCCTGCTACTTCCCCTGGCTGTCGGAATTGTACAATATGAACAACCATAATCACATCCGTCCTGCACCTTGAGAAAGGAACGGGTCCGGTCACCCATTGAAAATGCGGGATAGAAATCTCCGGAGATTTCACAGGAATGAATCTCAGCACCCTTCTTTTTCCCGGAAGTTCTCAGGTAGCTGGCAATATTAAATTTCTCATTGGTTCCAAGCACGAGATTTACTCCGGGGATAGCAGATATTTCCTGCGGATTCAGCTGTGCATAGCAGCCTACAACGGCAATAAAGGCATCAGGTGACCTGTTGATGAATTTTCTGATGGTCTGCCTGCATTTTCTGTCGGCTGAATCAGTAACCGAGCAGGTGTTGATAACATAAATATCAGCTTTGGAGCCGGACGGAACCTTCTCAAACCTGTCTTCAGGAAATGATCTGGAGATCGTAGAGGTCTCGGCAAAATTCAATTTACAGCCAAGGGTGTGAAATGCTATCTTCTTTTTCGAATTACTCATTGGTTACAGGTTGTGATACACCGTGTCAGAGGGTTGAAAAATAATTCTGGTTTCTATCTCCGTCCTGATTTTTCAAGCTTTGTAAGGAATACATTATTGAACTCAATGTCTTTCCCTTCACTCTGGAGACAGATATGTCCGCTGGTTACTGTTACGCCTGTTGCTTTATTCTGAAGGACACCGTTCACATAGACTTCAATTGTATCAGCCATGCAGACAACTTCCATCGTATTCCATTCACCGACTGGTTTTTCTGATGAAGCACCCATCTTTGTAACGCTGATCTTTGTTTTGTCTTTGCGTTCATTGATATCGGCGCCGTTCATGCAGACGAAATCTCCCGCCTTTCCTGCAGCCAGCTGGCATTCGATGCATTTTATCCAGATTGCGTCGGGAGGCTGGGCATTCACGAAAACCCCGCTATTTGTAGCTTCGCCGGCCGGCCAGCGCCACTCAACATGAAGTTTGTAATCTGAAAAAGAGTCCTTTGTCCGCATATATCCAAACGGATTTCCTGTGATGTGTATCACCCCGTTACGGATGGAGAAGACCTCAGATGGATTAACGGCAGGATCTTTAAGTTGAAATACCCAGTTGGAAAGATCTTTCCCGTTGAACAGCCGGACATCCTGGGCTGAAACCAGCGAATAGGTTCCGATCATGATCAATACGATCATCGTTGAAAAGCGGATAGTTCTTGTTGTCATAATTGGTGTATTTAGATTTAATAAATGGGATATCGGAAAGTGATTATGTCTATAGGAGTTTGCTTGCCAGTTCTGCCAGGAAACTCCTTTCACCCTTGACAAGGTTCACATGGGCAAATATATCCTGATCTTTCATTTTATCGGAAAGGTAGCTAAGTCCGTTTGAGGCGGTATCAAGATATGGAGAATCGATTTGTTCAATATCTCCTGTAAAAACCATTTTCGTTCCTTCACCTGCGCGGGTAATAATAGTCTTGATCTCATGCGGTGTGAGATTCTGTGCCTCGTCCACTATAAAGAAAATGCTTGAAAGGCTTCTTCCTCTTATATAAGCAAGGGGAGTGATGACAAGTTTTTCTTCCTTGACCATATCGTTGATCCTAAGAAATTCAGGACTCTGATGACTGAATTTGTGTTTGATAACAGTCAGGTTGTCATATAATGGTTGCATATAAGGATCCATTTTCTCCTTGACGTCACCCGGAAGAAATCCAATATCCCTGTTTGCCAGAGGTACGATAGGTCTGGCAAGAAATATCTGCTTGTATCTTTTGTGCTGGGCAAGAGCTGCTGCCAGCGCCAGGAGCGTTTTTCCAGTTCCGGCCTTACCTGTAAGGGATACCAGCTGAATGTCGGGATTTGCCAGGGCGTCAAGTGCGAATGTCTGCTCGGCATTTCGCGGATCGATACCATAGGTTGTTTGTTTAATAACCCTGTTAAGCACTCTGCTTGAGGGATTATAATGGGCGAGGGCGCTGGCGCCGCTGTTTTTCATTATGAAGAACTGATGTCCTTTCAGATTCGTATCGATCTTAAAATCACTGCCACTAACACCTTCAGGAATCTCGTACAGCTTGCTTATAAGTTCATGATCCACTCCCTCAAGCACCTGGATACCCTTGTATAGATCATCAATGTTTGCTACCTTATCGTTCTGGTAATCCTGAGCCATAATTCCAAGTGATTTTGCCTTCATCCTGAGGTTAATATCCTTGGTTATGAGGACAACAGTTTTATCCTTGTTTGAGTTGCACACATACTCGGCAATAGCAAGGATACGGTGGTCAGCAGTTCTTTCGGGAAATGACTGATTAACCTTTTCTGAAAAGTCCCGTCCGGTCTCAATATGGAGATTCCCCAGATTCTCTCCCAGAGGTATATTTGCCGTGAGAAGCATATCGCCCGAAAGCTTGTCAAGCTCCCGTGTAAATTCCCTGGCGTGAAAGTTTATTATGTCATTACCTCTTTTAAATTTATCGAGCTCTTCCAGGACAACAATTGGTATTATAACATCATTTTCCTCAAAATTGTAGATGCATTTATAATCGTGAAGCAAAACATTGGTATCTATTATAAAAAGTTTTTTGTTATGTTTCTTTCTCATTCTTAAGTTGTTTAATATCAATATAATGAATTCACAGAACGGGATCAATGACAGATCTGCAAAATTAATTAAAATAAAGGAGAGATTCATATATGTTGAAAGTATGTTAATTTGTAAATCAAAAGCGGATAAGGACAGCAACATTAAATTCAGCTTCCCCACGACGATTTTACATACAGAAACAGATGACTTACGGGCAGACACTTCAATTTTTGTATTCACAACTACCTGCTTATCACAGAGTGGGGAAAGCTGCTTACAAAAGCGATCTTCACAATACACTGGAATTTGATGATTACCTGGGGCATCCGCATAATAAGTACAGCACAATACATGTGGGAGGAACCAATGGTAAAGGCTCAGTGTCGCATATGATAGCTTCGGTTCTCATGGAGGCAGGATACAAGACAGGTCTATATACTTCCCCGCACCTGAAGGATTTCCGCGAAAGGATAAAGGTTGATGGGAAAATGATAAGCAAAAGTTATGTAACCTCATTTATAAAAAAGCATTCTCATTTTATAAAATCACTTGAACCTTCTTTTTTTGAAATGACTGTTGCCCTTGCTTTCGAGTATTTCGCTGAGTGCAAAGTCGATGTTGCAGTTATTGAGGTAGGTCTTGGGGGCCGTCTCGACTCAACAAATATTATCACGCCATCGCTTTCGCTGATTACAAATATCGGCCATGATCATATGGACCTGCTCGGCAATACACTGGGAGAGATAGCAAAAGAAAAGGCCGGAATAATTAAAGAAAATGTCCCTGTTGTCATAAGTGAGACTCACCCTGAAACAAAAGATTTATTTATCAGCAAAGCCGGGGAATTACACTCCCCCATTTATTTTGCCGATCAGAACTTTTTCTGTGAACTGGCGGAAGGTGACGTCCCCTGGCGGTGGAGGAGATACAGCCTGTCAGAAACAGCAACAGACATTCTATTCAAAGGCAGAATTGGCCTGGGTGGTGATTGCCAGTCAAAAAATATTCAGGCAGTTTTTCAGGTATTTAAAGTGCTGGCTGGTGTCTTCGCCTTTGGAACAGGGAATATCATTGACGGTATCCGCAAGGTTATAACAAACACTCATCTTATGGGACGATGGCAGATTCTCGGCAGGAATCCTCTGACAATCTGCGACACCGGCCATAACAGGGAAGGGTTGGAATATGTTGTTAATCAGATCAACAGAATACCCAAAACAGCACTTCACCTTGTTCTTGGTTTTGTGGATGACAAGGACCTGAGTCTTGTGCTGCCGCTATTCCCGGCTGACGCAAATTACTATTTCACAAAAGCATCTGTTCCAAGGGCTCTTGATGAAAAAGCACTTATGACTGAAGCTTCCGTTTTTGGGCTTAAAGGGGGTTGTTATAGTGATGTCAGATCTGCGCTTCAGGCTGCGAGGATGAATGCAGCAGTTACAGACCTCATTTTTGTCGGAGGTAGCACCTTCGTGGTTGCCGATGCTTTATAAGGAGGTTGTTTAAGACGCCAGCCATGAAACATGTTCGTCCACCTGCTCAAAATTAGCCATGGCAACTGCTGCTGAGCTGATGAAAGAGTGCCCCAATACCCACCTGACTGCCTCCCTGTACGATGCTTCAGTGTCCGGAGAGGGTGAATATTTGCCCCCGGAACATGTTTTCATCGCAATTACGCCTATACCATTATTTCCTGCATTGGTCAGAACCGAAATAAGCCTTTTCTGATCCCATTCCGAATACCTCCCGTTTACCGAGTGTATAAACGAACCTTTATGGTTAAAAGGGACCATAATCACATCGTAGAAATGTTCTTTATTATTTCTCTCGTGCAGGTTCAAATAATCATTATGTGCCGAAAATCCGCAAGCTCTTATAACTCCGGAACTCTTTAGCCCCGCAAAGATCTTCATTACTTCAGGATGGAACAGTAAATTTTCCACTGTAGCATCATGATATAACAGGATATCGATATAATCCGAATTTAATGCTTTAAGGCTTGCCTCAATCTTTGAGTTAAGTGCGTCTTTTATCTCAACGGCGCCTCTGTTTCCTTTTCCTCCCAGGGGCAACTCATTGGGATCGAGTCTTATTTTTGACTGGATGACAACATTTTTCCTGACCTGGGCAACAGCTTTGCCTACAAGCCGTTCATTATTCCCGTTACCGTAGGTCCGGCCGGTATCAATGAAATTCAATCCCTTGTCAACAGCATATTTAATCAATGACTCTTCATTTGTCCTTGGAGCCCCAAAACAGATAGGGCTGACAATGATACCAGTCTTACCCACGTTCCGGCTTCCTGCAAGGAGTGATGAATCAGTTCCAACATTGCGGGACATCAGTTTTATCCCCGCAAGACCTGCCATTGTAGTCGACAGGAATTTCTTCCGGCTTATTATTTTTTTCACCATTTACTGTATAGATTATCTACTATCGATCTTTTTTTTTGTTCGCGACATTCTGCAAAATTTAATTATTACCATCTGATTAACCTGAGTTGCCAGTTACTTGTTGCTGGTTGCTAGTTATTTGATAATGAGCATCATGATTAATGCAAAAATATTAAATAAATTTTAACAAAATCGCCTATTGTTCTGTTAATCAACAACTAACCAGTAACGAGGAACCAGCAACCAGCAACTTGAGTTAATTAAATATTTGATAAGGCCATAAAAGTAATAAAGATTTTCTTTACTATAATTTTTTAACCCGGGGCAAAGGTTACTCAATGTCGACCGGGACAATTCCAAACAAATTTAAAGTTGTTAGATTTATTTATTTAGCTTTGCAAATTAATTTTAAGCTATGCAGGTCAGTCTGATTTTCTGGATCGGATTCCATATTTTTATTTTGTTAATGCTTGCCCTCGACCTGGGTGTATTAAATAAGAGGGCGCATAAAATTGCTGTCAAGGAAGCACTGGCCTGGAGTTCATTATGGATTTCCCTGGCTATGTTATTTAATGCATTTGTGTTCTTTGAATTTGGAAAGACAAAAGCTCTCGAGTTCCTGACAGCTTATGTAATTGAGTATTCGCTGAGTGTTGACAATATTTTCATATTCATCCTGATATTCTCGTACTTTTCGGTAAAAGCCCAATATCAGCATAAAATTTTATTCTGGGGTATCCTTGGAGCCCTGATTATGAGAGGGATATTTATTTTTGCCGGAGTTACCCTGATAAACAAATTTCACTGGATTATTATTATTTTCGGGGGATTTCTCGTCATTACGGGGATAAAGATGTTGTTCCAGAAGGAGACTTCTGTAGATCCGGAGAAGAATGCAATTGTCAGACTATTCAGGAAGTTCTTTCCCGTATCTGAAACACTTCATGGTTCGAAGCTGTTTATAAGGACGGAGAGGAAATTATATGCCACCCCTTTATTTCTGGTATTACTTGTAATTGAATCATCCGACCTGATTTTTGCAGTTGACAGTATTCCGGCTGTTCTTGCAATTAGCAAGGATACCTTCATTGTTTATACATCGAACATCTTTGCGATACTCGGTTTGCGTTCACTCTATTTTGCAGTGTCGGGAATTATGGCCTATTTCCGCTTTCTTAAAGTCGGACTTGCATTTATTCTTACATTTGTAGGCGTCAAGATGCTGGCGTCCTATCTGAACATCGAGATCCCGATCCTGGTGTCGCTGGGCATTATTATTTCAATCCTTATTATTTCAATTCTGGCTTCGGTACTTATCAGAAAGAAGTAATAGGTATTTCATTTTAAATTAAATTTAACCTCCATTTAAAAGCAAAAGATTACTTTTACTTTGTGAAGGGACAAAGTATTCAAAGTAAATCTATTGGCGGATAAAAATGATTTCGCACAGGCAAAAACCGGCTACTCCGTGGTTGTTGATAGTTCTCTTTATAATTATTTCAGCAAGCAGTATTCTGCTTGGTTTATTGTACTATAAAAGCCAAAAAACCAGACTTTTAAACGACAAAAAACTCGAGCTGTCCGCTATAGCTGACCTGAAAGTGAAGCAGATTGCCCAATGGCGCAATGAACGGATGGGAGATGCTGTTTTGATAGGTGAAAATGTTCCTTTTATCAGGCAGCTGTCAGATTATCTGAATTCTAAAGGTAACAATGCCTTATCAGCTGCAGTTTCAACTAATTTGAAATCACTTACAAAGAGCCTTGAATATAAAAGCGCGCTGCTTATTGATTCGACTGGCAGGATAAGGGCCTCCTATCCAAATCAGGATACCGTGATGGGTAACTACTTAAAGGAACTTTTCCCCGAACTGATTAAGCTCCGCTCCGGAATGCTTACTGATCTTCATAAAACTGACAGGGTCGACTTTGTATATCTTGAGCTTATCATTCCACTTATTGACAGGGAAAAAAAGGATTCTACTGCCTTTGGCCTGCTTGCACTAAGAATAGATCCCCGTGAAGTTCTTCATCCGCTTATCCAGACATGGCCTGTGCCAAGTAAGACAGCAGAGTCTCTGCTGATCAAGCGGGAGGGGGACAAGGTGGTTTATCTTAATGAATTGAGATTCAAAAAGAACTCTGAGCTTGTCCTGAGTAAATCGGTTTCCGAGGAAATGCTCCCTGCAGCTATGGCGCTCAGGGGAATCGAAGCCACTATTGACGGTATTGATTACAGGGGAGCTGAAGTTGTTGCTGCTATGAAAAAGGTACCCGGATCACAGTGGCATTTGGTTGCTAAAATTAACCAAAATGAGGTTTTTACAACACTGGACAAGCAGATAACACTGATAATCATCATTATAATACTCTTTATTCTTACAATAGGGTTACTTCTGGGAATCCTTGAGTGGAATGAAAATGTCAGGTTTTACAGAGAAAAGTATGAGGCTGAGCTTGACCATCTCGCCTTAAGAAAGCACTTCGATTATATTTTGAAATATGCAAACGATTTAATATTTCTTACCGACCGGAATCTGGTTATCCTTGAAGCAAACGACAGGGCAGTTGAAACATTTCAGCGTGAAAATAATGAACTTATAGGCATGAATATGTCAAAAATAAGGGCACCTGGGACACTTAAGAATCTGACCAGGGAGAAGAAGATTCTGGATGAGAAGGGCTACGCGACATTTGAAACTGCCTATTTAAAGAAGGACGGCACCGTTATGCCTGTCGAAATCAGCGCCCGTAAGGTAGAGATAGAAGGGGTTAGCTACTTCCAGTCAATCTGTCGCGACATCACGGAACGGAAGTATGCCGAAGAAACCCTGAGGGAGAGTGAAGAACGGTTCAGGAAGATCTTTGAAGAGAGCCCCTTCAGCATGTCGATGACAGGGAAAGATCTTGGAATAATAAGGGCAAATTCAGCCTTTTGCAAAATGCTGGGCTATAGGGAAGAGGAGATTAAATCATTTACTTTCAAGGATTTTACTCATCCCGATTATGTCATAGGAGACGACGTGGCGCTCCTCAGACTGGTTGCTGAGGAGATACCTGTATACCATACTGAGAAACGGTACATCCGTAAAGACGGTTCTGTAATATGGGGTTCAACCACAATAAGTATTATCCGGAATAATAACGATGAGGTCCAGTATTTCCTCGCGATGGTGGAGGATATTACTTTACGGAAAAAGGCAGAAGCTGAGCTTGAAAACTCATTTTCCCTCCTGAAAGCCACACTGGAGTCAACCGCCGATGGGATACTTGTTGTAGACAGAGCGGGCAGGATAGTCCAGCACAATCAGAAGTTTATGGAAATGTGGAGGATACCTGCTGAGATAATGGAATCTAAAAATGATATGGAAGCCATACATTTTGTTATGGACCAGCTGATGCATCCCCAGGACTTTGTAACACAGGTCAGGCAGCTTTATACAGAGCCTGAGATCACTACCTCTGACCTTCTTGACTTTAAAGACGGAAGGGTTTTTGAACGATATTCACAACCACAGAAAATATCGGGAAAAAGTGTCGGCAGGGTTTGGAGCTTCCGTGATATTACTGAGCGCAAACGGGCTGAGGCCGAGTTGATTGCAGCAAAAGAAAAAGCTGAAGAAAGCGACAGGCTCAAAACTGCCTTTCTTCATAATGTCTCGCATGAGATCAGGACTCCAATGAATGCTATTATAGGATTTTCCGCGCTGTTAAATGAACCCGACACTACGGAAACTGAACGCCGCCAGTTTATAGACATTATTTTTCAAAGCGGTAGCCAGCTCCTTTCTATCATTAACGACATAGTTGACATAGCAAATGTTGAAAGCGGCCAGGCGAAACTGAATATTAAGGAGTTGAATCTCAATTCGTGCCTGAGGAGCCTTGATGAGCAGTTCAGCTATAAAAAACAACCCGACGTTATCTCAATTAACCTTGAAACCGGATTACCTGATGAGGAGTCCAATGTGCTGACTGACAGCACCAAGCTTATTCAGGTCCTTTCAAATCTTATTAGCAACGCCACCAAATTCACAAGTGAAGGATGCATTGATTTCGGATATAATCTTAACGACGGCTTCCTGGAATTCTTTGTAAAAGACACAGGAATAGGTATACCACCTGAGCATCATGAAAAAATCTTTGAACGGTTTTTTCAGGTCGACAATCCGCTTTCGAGAAAATTTGGCGGGACAGGACTTGGACTTTCAATCTGCAAAGCGTATGTTGAACTGCTGGGTGGCAGGATCTGGTTAAAGTCAAGACCCGGGGAAGGAACTGTTTTTCATTTCACCATACCATATAAAACGGCCCTCCGGGCTGTAATAAAATAAATTTTCTATCTATTTACGTTTGCCGGAAACAAAGAGATACTGATGGTTCAAGTATGAACGGTCCAACTATGTTTTCAATAAAAGGAAAATTTCTTTTGAACAATTTTTTCCTATTTAATGTTTAATTAGTCTAATTTAAAATTATATAGTTATGAAAAAGAACCTTTTATTTGTGGTGTTAATATTTTCGGCAACAGTGTTGTTGTCGCAGGAGAAAAAGGAAGACAGAAATTACAGGATCCCTCTGATAGGAGAGGTAGCACCTTCGTTTACTGCTGAATCAACAAATGGAACTATTAATTTTCCTGTTGATTATGGCCGACACTGGAAGGTATTGTTCAGTCATCCACAGGACTTTACGCCTGTTTGCTCTTCGGAAATTCTGGAACTTGCATTTCTGCAGAGTGAATTTGATAAACTTGATACCAAACTGGTCGTGATGTCGACTGACCCGGTTGAAACACATCGTGACTGGAAAAAAGCCCTTGAAAATCTTGATTATAAGGGTAGAACTTCCGAGAAGATAAAATTTCCCATTGTTGATGATGAGAGACTCACCGTTTCCAAACAATATGGCATGATTCATGCTCCGTCAAATACTACAAGAGACGTAAGGGGAGTATTCATTATTGATCCCGATAACGTAGTTGAAGCAATCTACTTTTATCCGACTAATGTTGGACGGAGCACAGAGGAGATTCTCAGAACAATCACAGCACTTCAGACAGCCAAAAAGAACAATGTTCTGACACCAGCAGACTGGCAGGCAGGTAACGATGTATTTGTCCCGTATCCTCCAAAAACAGAAGGTGATAAAACCGATGCAGGTATGGGTGATATTTACAAAGTCTCCTGGTTTATGACGGCTAAAAGATTGAATCCCTAGGAAATATATACGGTTTCCCGGGTTAAACCGTCTTTAGAACAGAATTATAAGGAAAGAGAGGTCAGCATTCTACTGACCTCTTCTTTTTGGCATATTCTGCAGGCAATAATTTAATCCGACTTTAGTTATAAAGCTGTGTATTAACTATTATCCCGCCTTTTGGAATATTTCAAAGCCAGTTTAAATAAATGATACGAAAATATAGTAATTTTATGGTTGGAATGAAACGTCCCGAATGGTTCAAGAGACTTATTCTATTGGTAATATTAAAAATAAGGCAAATAAAGTGAAAAAGGGATTTAATTTCTATCTGTTTCTGTCCATCTGTATATTTTCACTTTTTTTTACAGGATGTCATCTTGTCAAACCACCCAAGCTTACAACTGCTCCCATCACTGACATTCTGCCAAACAGCGCCGTGACAGGCGGGAACGTTACAGACGATGGTAATGCAGATGTTAAAGCAAGGGGGGTTTGCTGGAGTACCAGAAAATCACCTACAGACAGCGATCAGAGGACCACTGACGGTTACGGCGTTGGTCCATTTGTCAGTAATATAACCGGACTTTTGCCCAATACCTTATACTATGTAAGGGCATATGCCAGCAACAAGGAAGAAACAGCTTACGGTAATGAATTAACCTTTACAACCGCCAAACTTGCCATTCCGGAATTGACAACGGCTACCGTAACGGGTATAACACAAACCGCAGCAGTTTCAGGGGGTAATATCACTTTTAACGGTGGGACGGAGGTTACCGAAAGGGGCGTATGCTGGAGCACTCACACAGGCCCTGCAGTTACTGATTCAAAAACCACAAACGGTCCCGGGTCAGGAATCTTTTCCAGCAATATCACAGGGTTAACCGGCAATACAAGGTATTATGTGAGAGCTTATGCAACCAATTCCATCGGCACAGGCTACGGACAGGAAGTCTCATTTACTTCCGGAGCCCTGCTTGCTGTAATTACAACATCAGTTCCTTCACCAACCGGAACAACTACGGCAACTGGTGGAGGAAATATCACAAATGACGGTGGTTCGGCTGTAACTGTCCGGGGAATCTGCTGGAGTACCGCTATTAACCCGACTACTTCGAACAGCAGGACGACAGATGGTACGGGTTCAGGTTCCTTCTCAAGCAGTATGACAGGACTGATTCCTAATACCAGGTACCATGTCCGTGCCTATGCAACCAACAGCGTGGGGACATCATACGGCAGCGACCTCACATTCTTTACAGATCCCGTTTCTATACAGGATTATGACAATAACGTTTATAATGTAATCAGAATCGGAACTCAGGTGTGGCTTAAGGAAAACCTGAAAACCACGCACCTGAATGACGGGACTCCCATAGCTCTTGTTACCGGAGCTGCGGCATGGATTACTCTGGCCACCCCCGGTTATTGCTGGTATAATAATAATATTGCTAACAAGAATGTCTACGGGGCTCTTTACAACTGGTATGCAGTCGGTACGGACAAGCTCTGTCCGACCGGCTGGCATGTTTCAACTGATGACGAGATTTTGCTGCTTGAAACGTTTCTGAGTGGAAAGGACGTCGCAGGCGGTAAACTGAAGGAAACGGGTACATCACACTGGACCGCTCCAAACACCGGAGCAACGGACGAGTTTGATTTTACTGCGCTTCCGGGAGGAAGGCGTCTTGAAACAACAGGAGCATTTGAATACCTTGGTTTTCACGGTTATTGGTGGACATCCACAGAGCCTCCAACCTACCCTGGCAATGCATGGTACAGAAATATACAGAATATATCGGAAACGGCATTCAGGGGCTTTTGGAACGATAAGGCCGGGATGTCGGTCCGGTGCTTAAAGAATTAATTCGCAGCATCACCGATGACAGATCTCTTTATATCAGATAGATGAATATCTGATACTCATCATCATTTATCAGTAAATAATCAAATTTTTTTGGCATGGCAGAAAAATTAATCTTTATTTGCCTGTCTCTTCAGTTTTCCGGAACATTGGATCCCCTGAAAAATTGATAATCGGATATACAATTAATACGACAGAATTTAGTTTAATAACATATAATATTTTTTTAACTATGAAATTTAAATCTGGAAGCACAACTGCTTTACTGATAATCTTATTGACATGGGAACTGATGTTTCTTGCCGGATGTAAAAAAGACCCTGTTCTCCCAACTCTTACCACCGTGGTTGCATCCGGAATTACAGTCAGCTCGGCAACGACAGGAGGCAATATTACTGCTGACGGGGGGGCCGAAATAACTGCAAGAGGAGTTTGCTGGAGCACATCCACCCAGCCTGTAATAACAGGCTCCCATACTTCCGATAGTAAGGGAACCGGCAGCTTTACCAGCAATCTTACAGGGCTGACTCCCAATACCTCATATTTTCTGAGGGCTTACGCCACCAACGAAGTAGGTACGGCGTATGGCACCGAGGTAACTTTTAAAACAATACCGGTTGTTGTTCCGGTCATGACAACTGTTGAAGTGACAGGAATCACTTCAAGCTCTGCAACATCAGGCGGAAATATAACAGCTGACGGCGGGGCAGAAATTACCGCAAGGGGAATATGCTGGGCTGCCTCTGCCAATCCTACAACAGACAATAATAAAACGACAAATGGTACCGGAACCGGTATTTTTGCTGCCAGTATTACAGGCCTTACTCCAGGCACGGCTTACCATGTAAGAGCTTATGCCACCAATAGTGCAGGCACTTCCTACGGAGATGACCGGCCTTTTACAACTGCAGCCGTAACACCAACCCTTACAACAACCACCGTCTCATTGGTAACGAGGACTACAGCTGTTTCCGGAGGCAATATTTCTTCAAATGGCGGAGGAGCAGTGACTTCCCGCGGGGTTTGCTGGAGTACTTCTGCAAATCCGTCCGTGGCGGGGCTCCATACTTCAGATGGAACAGGTAATGGAACCTTTGTTAGCAATATACCTGGCCTGACTCCCAATACCGACTATTATGTCAGGGCTTATGCAACGAACAGCGCAGGCACTGCTTATGGAAACGAGAGGACTTTTAAGACAGACCCGGTTTTGATTCCGACTATTTCAACAAATGCTGTCACTTCAGTCGCCCTGACTACTGCAACCTCCGGGGGGAATGTTACTTCCGACAATGGAGGGCAGGTAACTGAGCGCGGTGTCTGCTGGAATACAACTGGCAATCCCACAACGGCAAATCCAAAGACTTCCGATGCGACAGGAACAGGCGTTTTCTCAAGTAATCTCACAGGTTTGGCAACCGGGACTGTCTATTATGTCAGGGCATATGCTACCAATAGCGCAGGTACAGCATATGGCAACCAGGTAAGGTTTTCATCATCGCTTTCGGATATAGATGGCAATATCTACCGGACTGTCATCATAGGAAATCAGCTATGGATGCAATCGGATCTGAAGACTACAAAGTATACTGATAATACCGATATCCCCAACGTAACGGATAATACAGAATGGGCTAACGCCGTCTCGCCTGCATATTGCTGGTATAATAACCTGGAATCTTATGGGAATACTTACGGAATAATTTATAACTGGTACACTGTGGAAACCGGTAAATTATGCCCATCAGGATGGTCTGTACCAACTGATGGTGATTATAAAACACTGGAGCTCTATCTGGGAATGACTACCGTTGAGGTTAATGGGTCCGGATGGAGAGGAACCGATCAGGGTACACAACTTAAAAGTACATCCTTGTGGTTTCCTGCTTCAGGTAACGGAACAAATTCCAGTGGTTTTACAGCCCTCGCAGGTGGTTACAGATATGGTGCTGATGGTTCTTTTAACGATATAGGTGCATTAGCTTACTGGTGGAGCTCAAGTTTACATTGGTTTGATACAACAAAGGGCGTTTATCGGCGTTTAGATAGTGTTCAGACTGGTGTTTACAGGGAGGGAGTAAGGAAATCCGGCGGGAAATTTGTAAGATGCCTGAAGAACTAGTAATTTTAATGATTCCAGTAAATTATTAATTTTTTAAGTCAGAGCAAATCCTGATAAATTATAATTTTTCGACTCCAATTTAAAATCATTTAATTATAAACACTAAATCATTTAATCATGAAGAAAATTTCGAATTTAATTGTTCTCATTTTACTTGTTTCCGGGATTGCAATGCTGAATGGCTGCAAAAAGAAATCAGATCCTCCGACTCTTACAACTACAGCAGTAAGTGCTATTACAGTCACTACAGCAACAACGGGCGGAAATGTAACCTCTGATGGAGGAGCGGAAGTTACCGCCAGGGGTGTCTGCTGGGGAACAGCAACCAAACCCGTTATTACAGGTTCCAAAACAAGTGATGCCAAAGGGACAGGTAGTTTTACCAGTAATTTAACCGGGCTGACTGCCAGTACCTTATACTATGTAAGAGCTTATGCTACAAATAGTGAAGGCACTTCTTACGGTAATGAGGTATCCTTTACTACTAGTGCGATCGTTGGAGCTACCCTGACAACAGCCGTAGTTACCGGAGTTACAGCAACATCCGCCATATCAGGAGGGAATATAACAGCTGACGGCGGGGCTGCTATTACTGCCAAAGGTGTTTGCTGGGCAACCACAGCCGACCCGACAATTGCGGGTAGCAAGACATCTGAAACAGTCGGGACTGGTCTGGGGGTCTTTGCGAGCACACTTACGCCATTAACCCCGGGTACCGCATATCATGTAAGAGCTTATGCAACTAACAGTTCAGGCACAACATACGGCAACGATCTGCCTTTCACCACAGAAGCGGTTGCTCCAACTGTAACTACAGCTGATCCTTCAGGTCCTACGTCGACAACGGCGGTATCAGGTGGTAATGTCACTGCAAATGGTGGCGCCAGTGTTACGGCAAGGGGTGTTTGCTGGGGTACTGCACTTAATCCTACTGTTGCAGGGCCACATACAACTGACGGAACTGGTGATGGAGCTTTTGTAAGCAACATTGCGGGTCTTACTTCAGGCACACTTTACCATGTACGGGCATATGCAACAAACAGCAAAGGCACTTCTTACGGTGAAGACAAGACATTCTCAACTACTCAGGTACTGGTGGCAACAGTTACCACAACTGCAATAACCACTTTCACCAATATTTCAGCTGTCTCTGGTGGAAACATAACAGCAAATGGTGGTGGAACAATTACTGCAAGCGGAGTATGCTGGGCTGTAACTGCCAATCCTGTAGCTACCGGCCTGCACACAACCGACGGAGCAACAACCGGCACTTTCGTGAGCAACATAGCCGGTCTTGCCGAAGGAACAATCTACTATGTCCGCGCATATGCGACCAATTCTGCCGGCACGGCCTATGGCAACCAGGTACAGGTACTTACAATGGGATCGGATATTGAAGGTAATCTATATAAAACAGTTGCTATCGGAACACAGGTTTGGATGGCAGAGAACCTCAAGACTATTAAATTCAACGACAATACCGATATACCAAATGTCACCGTTGCAGCAACGTGGATAGCTCTTACAACACCAGGATACGCCTGGTTCGCTAATGATGGAGCAACCAATAAGCCCCTTTATGGTGCTATTTATAATTGGAACACAGTAAATACCGGTATTCTTTGTCCGACAGGCTGGCATGTTCCTTCCGATGTCGAGTACAAAACCCTTGAAATGTTTCTTGGTATGACCCAGGCTCAGGTTGATGTTTCCGGATGGCGCGGAACTGACCAGGGTACACAGTTGAAAAATACCACAGGCTGGACTACCGGAAACGGAACCAACACAAGTGGTTTTTCAGCTCTGCCCGGAGGCTATAGATACTATGTCGATGGAGGATTCACTGGTGCAGGTGTCAATAGTTATTGGTGGAGCTCCACAGAAAGTGCAATTGATCGTGCATATGGAAGACAACTTGATGCTGCACATGCCGATGTAGAGAGGACAAATGCAGATAAACATGCAGGAAAATATGTAAGATGTCTGAAATAAAAGACTAATGTCTTTGTTAATGAGATTATTGGGCTATCCTTTACGGGTAGCCCTTTTTTTAGTTTTAGGAATTTTTAACTTTTTTAACAGGAAAAGCTTCGATAGATTTGCGCGACTTAAATAGTCAAAACTGTAAATGGTTAGTTAGAAAGAACCCCTCAGGCATTTTTTGCCGGGGGGGTTTGTCTTATCCGGGGAATGATCTCTTTTGGAACAGTTTTTGCGGTATAATAACCTGGTCTAAGAAATTTAATTTTATGAAAAGCTACCTTATTGGAAAGATATTTTTCCTTACAACACTCACTGCCCTTGTGTTAGCCTGTGAGAAAGGGACAGATAACTCAGGCTTTGAACGGACTGCCAACATAGCAGGCTTTGACCAGAATTGCTCTACCTGCCTGCTTTCTTTTCCCGACGATAAAATAAAGGTACAGAAAGAGTTCGGCATAAGCCCGGGTAACCTCTACAATGCGATTAACCTGAGCAGGGACAATTTTCAGATCGGACAAAAAATTCAGGGTTAAAGTCAGGAAAACGGAAACAAATGACCTGAAACCATGCCTGACAATGTTTCCTTCGGAAAATTATGTGACTGTTTATGTAATCGACTTCAGCTCTTTTAACAATCTGATTCTTAACGATACGGTTGATATATTTTCAGGGGAGTGCCTTTATGATCCCCTGGAACAATTCTACATTTGCATGGATTCGGTTTTAGGAGACTCCCGTTGTCCTATCGGAGCTTATTGCTTCTGGGAGGGTAATGCAGAAGTCAGGTTTAAGTTCGAAAAACTGAATGAGGAGCCTGTTTTGTTTAACCTCAATACGCACAGGGGATTCACAAATGATACAATAATCAGCAACAATAAAATTGCTCTTGTCGGTGTAAGTCCGTATCCCTCCCTTGAGCGTCCTACAAAAAAAATTAATTATAAAGCACGGATTATAGTAACGCGCCAAAACTAAAGATCAGAAAAATGGCATATTCCCGGGAATCGGTTTCCGGATGCTTAAAATCAGCCTGCCCGGGTATATTTAAGTCCCATCGGGGTAAATAACTAACTGGAGGTTAAATAATATTGACTTTGGGTTAAACAGTGCGTAACTTTGATGATAACCAAAATCAGGAATCCCAAAACGAACTTATTTATTAACCTGTAAACCTGATAACATGAAAAGTAAGCGCTTATTAATCTGTATATTCGGAGGTTTGGTCGCTGGCATTATTTGTTCGGCAGGAGGATTGTTAAGTGGTAATATTACAGAGTTCTCTTTTTTCCCTTTGGCCAGTTCGTTTTTTAACAGATTAATGCTTGGCTTTGTTATTGGAATAAGTTCGTTGAAAATCAATTATTTATTACATGGAATGTTGATCGGATTCCTTGTTTCGTTAATTAATTCGGTCTCATTTCTTGAAAATAGCATAACAGGCTTTTTGTTTTTTACCACAGCCGGTATCATTTATGGCCTGCTAATCGAATTATTTGCCACAAAGGTATTTAAAGCGGAGAGGGGAGGGTAGTTGGAAAGAATAACACTGCCAGCTCACCAAACTTCACAACTCTGGTGTGGGCCTTGTCCATTGATATTAAATAAAGGCAATTAATTTGCAGAGAAGAAAATCTGAATTATATTTGCACGCGTTTCAGGGCGATTAGCTCAGCTGGTTCAGAGCATCTGCCTTACAAGCAGAGGGTCGGGGGTTCGAATCCCTCATCGCCCACAACTTAAAAGCCGGTCCCGCGTCAAGCGGGACCGGTTTTGTTCTGAAAACCGTTGAAAGCTTGCTTTCAAAAGGTTGAAAGAACAAAACCGAAAAGCGAGACCGAAGGTCGAGCGACGGCTTTTAAGTTGTAAGAGCCCCCAAAACGGGATCAGTGAAACTAATCCCTCATCGCCCACAACTTAAAAGCCGGTCCCGCGTCAAGCGGGACCGGTTTTGTTACTGAAGACCGTTGAAAGCTTGCTTTCAAAAGGTCGAAAGAACAAAACCGAAAAAGCGAGATCCGAAGGATCGAGCGACCAAAAATAATTTTGCCAGCTTGAAATATATTTCAGAAATTTGATTTTGATGGAAGATTAATTATTATTAAAATGGAGAAAGAGGAAATTCATATTTTTCAAACTCATAACACTCCTGAGGTTATATTTAGTCCACAGGGCATTATTAAGATAAAAGGACGGTCATTGATTGTAGATAATAGTGAAATTCCCAAACAAATAATGAATGGGCTTGAGGCTTACATTAGTAATCCTCCTGAAAAAACGCTTGTTATTTGTGCAATGGAATATTTAAACAGCTTTAGTACAACAATGATGGTATCCATTCTCAGTAAACTTTCACTAGCTATCCTGAAACCGAAGAAACTTACTGTAAGATGGTATTATGAAGAAAATGATGAGGATATGTTTGAACTGGGTAAATATATCTCAGAGATTTCTAACATCCCATTCGAATTTGTCATGGCTTATGATTTCACAGGTCTTTAAGCAAAACCTATATCGATATTCCTTGATATTCCGACATTTCATACTTAAAAAGAGTAACATAGTAAAAATAAGCGGCTCCAGATACGGGGACTACTGTAAAATCAGGATTTATACTTGAGTTTACTGTTGAATTACCACAGTTACCTAACTACATGGAGAGGTGTGTTTTTAAGGAAAATTCATTAAGGGGAGTATCTGGGCCGATTTGTAATTATTTCTGATTCAATTTATTACTTTGTGGAAGCCGATGTCAGATCTAATATTATCAATCCTCCGTTTTTCGCTTTAACGAGTACCTTATTATTATCATTTACAGATATTATTCCTCGCCGTCCAAATTCTGCTGATTCAAAAGTGAAATTCGAAAAAGAATCTTCATATAATTTTCTGAAATTATGACCATTTTTTGTTGCAACAATACCTCCCTTTGTATTTGCATGGTTTGGTGATTCATGTGGATTAATTAAGCTTAGCATTGTTCCATCCTGAGTAAAGCAATGCCCTCCGTTAATTGTAACAAGTTGCGTATTTTTCCCCGTAAACTGATAGCAGCACTCTATTGTTGAAAGCAGGTTTCTGCCATCTCTGAACACTCTCCAGTACCCATCTCCGGAGCCATCATTCCCGAACAATACACAATCTTTCATTGGAATTACGGTAACAAATTGAGACCGGCAGTCTGCAGATGGTTGCTGTACACCGGTTTTAATCAATGTCCAGTTATATCCCCAATCATCAGAATAATAAATGCCAACAGCAGGGTACCCATCTCCTGTGACAATAAATAATCTATCTGAATATTTATCAATACAACCTCCATGTGAATGTAAGCTGCCATTTCCTGTTACTCCCCATAAATCATAATCCTGAGGATTTGTAAGAGTGTTTCTCATTGGGTGCCCACCTGTTGCACCAAATCCTCCTTTCCCATCAGGCTTTGTGTCAACAAAGACCATTTGATCTGCCGGAGTTGTACTATTTACGGAGGTATCAGCCATTGAAAATACACATCTGAATGAATTCCCGCTATCTGTACTCAGATAGGCTTGCCCGATAGCATTATAGATAACGGCAAATACAATATTGCCCTTAGTACTCAGACCCCAGGCTTTATTAAGAATTGAATTCTGGTATGGGATATTCATTACCAAAACCGCGTCTGTTCGTGTATAGGTATGAGTACCAGTTACCTGGGCAGCAAATGGTACTTTATAAAAATTACAATGCGGTGCGTTATTGTCAACCTGTATTAATAACCCTGAATCAGGCATTTCATTTATTCCCATAATGGTACAGGAAGATACATTATAACCTGAAGCTCCTTCCCATATTCCGGAAATTAAAAATTTAACTTTATTACCAAATGTATTTTTATCAACCCGATAGAATGCCCTTGAATGACCATAGTAAATGTATTCTTCCGATATGTCAAATACTTCGCAGTTTATGCCATCTTCCACAAATCTGTGCAGTTCGGGGTTAGCAAGATTATCGTAAATAATCGGATCAGAATTTGCTATTGAATAACCATCTTCTATGGTTTTTGCCAAAAACGTAGATGAACTTCCACAATTTACCGGACCATCAGTAATTTTTGTAAAACGAACATTTCCAAGAGTTATATCTTTTATTTCTTTGGGTGATTCAAAATAAACAGCTGATGATAAAGTTTCATAGCGTTGTTTCAAGGTGGTAAATGTCACCTGATTTCCGTAAGATGTACCGACGCTGCTGGTAATATAAGCTCTGACATAATAAGTGGTACTTGCAACTAACCCGCTTATATTGCTTGCAAAACTGCCACTACCTGAGCCATCAGTAGTTTTGCTGTTTGCAGTTGTTGGATTTGCCGTCTTTGCCCAGCAAACCCCTCTTGAGATGATTACTCTTCCACCTTCAGGGGCAATATTCCCTCCGCATATTGCAGTAGAATTTGTTATTGAAAAAACTGCTGTAGTAGAAATGGAGATAGTAAAAAGCTCCTGACCATTTTTAGTTAAAGCCGGATAAATTACGATTTTACCGTTTTTATTTACAAAATTTATTCCTGTAGCAGTATTCTGCCCATTTTTTGTTACACCTTGTGCTGAAAGATGGCAGGAAACAAATACATAAAACAGTATAAAGAGCAATAATCGCATTTATTTTAAAGGTCTGATTAATAAGAATAATCAAATTGAATTCTATCACCTGCCATTAATACGTATGAACCATTATTTGCAGAAACATACGTTAATGTAATTCCTGAATTACTGTAAGCTGATTTACTTATTCTGA
The DNA here is from genome assembly GCA_963849615.1 of uncultured Bacteroidales bacterium. Classification (GTDB taxonomy): domain Bacteria; phylum Bacteroidota; class Bacteroidia; order Bacteroidales; family VadinHA17; genus LD21. The sequence continues at coordinate 12,698 of CAWKIC010000004.1, read as the reverse complement.
CTCCATTAATATACATTTTCAGGTTACTTGTCTCTGAAGGATTATGTCTTAAGGTAAATATTGTCTGTCCCGTAACGGCAAGAAATTCATCCGTTGTTTCGCTGGTGATTAAAGGTTTATTGACGAGAGAATCATAATTGCCATCAAAAAGAACCGGTTTACCGATCAAATCATTATAATTTCCACTTGTTGCCACATCAGAAAATATGGGTTTATTAATTATGTCAGAATAGTCTGCCACTTATTGCTAATTCAGAAAATAAGGGTTTGTTCAACAGGTCAGAAAAATCGCCACTTGTTGCCACATCAGACAAAATGGGTTTGTTCAATATGTCAGAATAATCGCCACTTGTTGCTACATTAGAAAATAAGGGTTTGCTCAATATGTCAGGATAATTTACGGATGTTTTTGTGGCTGTCAGTGCATGAAAAGCAAATGGCACTGCCATCATCTGCTGGATTCCCATAACTTTAAAATTACCGGAACGCTTTATGTCAATCTCAACTTTAAGGTATAACAGGTCTTCTCCCCAGTTTATATCTGTTAGTTTCTGATATTTTCCGTCTGCAGAGCCATCACCATGACCTATAACCAGTGAAAATAGTCCAAACTGATCAGTGTAAGTGGAATGGACTTCCTTATATAAAACCTCCCCATTCTGTGTACTACCCAGGATAGAGAATCTGACATCAATCTGTTTGCTGTGGATGATATTCCCATTAATGTCGTGTCCGGCAATCTCTTTACCATGCTCATCCAGAGCCACTGCCTGGTAGGTAATGCCATCAGCAAATTGTCCATTTACTTTTGCAATGGCCAGAATTAAGAATGTAAATATTAAAATATTTTTCATGGCAAGTTTTTATTGATAGGAAATAAAAGTCCCAGTTGAATTGAAAAAGTCCGATTAAAAATTTTCTGGCCTGATTCTAATTCCTCAAGTTGCAACAGGCCTATTGATTCATTTATTTTCAGGAATAAAGAGCCATTATCTGAATAATCGTACTCTAAGCCACCAAACATATTAACTCCAAAGTCATTCTTGTTAATTTCATTTAAAACCATAAGATCATAGTACGCTGAACCAATATATTGATCCGCTTTTAAAAGTCTTCCGTAATAAAAGCCGGCACCTAATTGGGGATAAAGTTTGCCGATCATGAATTTATAACCAAGATTTATACCCGCATTGACATAATGAAAAGACCAATCCAGCTGATCCAGGTCAAGAGATGAAGTTGCCCCCTTATTGTTGTACAATACCAGTCCTTCAAGCAATAAGTGCTTTCCAAATACTTTCTGGAATAAAAGGCCATAACCAAATTTTATGGTATAATCCATGTCATCCTTATTTCCTTCAGAGTTAATGTATCTGAAAGTGGAATAATTCTGGGAAAATGAAATCCCCACTTTCTTATCCTGTGCAGCAACGGCAATATAACTACATATAAAAAAAACTATTACTAAATTTTTTTTCATATAAGAGTGATTTGAAATTGACTCTAGTGTGTTATGATCAGTTTTTTTGAACCTAAACTGTTATCAGAAATTACTGTTATGATATATATACCTGGTATTAAATTCTTTAAGTCTAGCCATTTGGTCTGCAAGGACTCAACTTTGAGTTCAGATATCAAAATTCCATTTATATCTCTTATAGATATGGTGCATTTGGAGATCTCTTCCTGAAATTTAATCAGCACCATATCATCTGCCGGGTTTGGAGAGAGAGTGAAATCAATCGGCAGCATTGCTTTTAAATAGTCGTATGAGGCTATCGGCTGTTGGAATCCCTGCCTGAGGACCAGTCCTTCTTTATTAAACATATAAGTATTTGAGGACTGACCGATTGTCTGGCGAAGAATAAACCCATCATCTGAAACCGTTGATCCCAGGCAGCTAAGTGAATAACGAACTATGGTCTGTCCAAATGAAGCCTGGCTAAAGATCATTAGCTGTAGGAATAAGATTTTAAGATACTTAGGCATAATAGCGATTGGTCTCATAATGTCAGAGAAGTACAGAGTAAATTTAATCGCTCGAGATTGAATTAATGGTATGGTTATGTAACTTTATGTCACTTATTTTACCTGTTTAGTCAATATTTTATTATCCTTTCCTGAGCTTCGCAACCGCTTTGATTGGATTGAGTCGAAAAAAATCATATTGTAACAGGTAAAATAATTACTGAAATAGGTATATTAATTACTGTAATGCAATATCAATAAGTTCAGCAAGTCTCCCCTAAAGGGTGTAGTAAAACTAATTTCTCATCTCCCAAAACCTAAAAGCCATGCAAAACAGGATTCGGTTTTTGTGCAAATGGCTCTGCTTATTATGTTGAAAACCCCTTAATATGTTGAAAACCTGTCAAAATTGATAGAATACTTATGTTTCTTATTTCATACATTCGTTATAATTTATATTAGTGAGTCGAGTTATCTATGAAAGAAGATGAAGAAAATTATAGCATAATTTTCTTATTCGTCTGATATATTGCATATTGCATTTTTTGAATAACCTTGAATCTGATCTGCATGAAACAATTGATACGTTTTAACAGACTTTCCTTACAATGGATCCTTTTACGGACATTCATTAAGCCCATGCTTCTTACTGCCCTTCTGATCCTGTCTACTGCGGTTAACATAAATGCAAATGCAGGGAATGCAAATAACATTCTTCCACCGGTCGCCCTCTGTAAAAACATAACGGTGCAACTTGGATCAGATGGTTCCGCAACCATTGCAGCATCAGATGTAAATGATGGTTCTTACGATCCTGACGGTTCGATTGTCAATCTTATGATTACCCCGATTTCGTTTAACTGTTCCAATATTGGTGCAAACACAGTCACCCTTACAGTTACCGACAATGAGGGATTGAGTTCGGAATGCAATGCAATCGTTACAGTTGAGGATAAGATGCCTCCGGTTGTAAATGTCAAACCCTTTGAGCTTGTCCTCGGTTCTTCGGGAACAGGAACTCTTCTTCCGGTAAATATCGACAATGGATCGTTCGACAACTGCGGACCGGTGACATTGACTATATCAAAAACTGACTTTACATGCAGCGACCTTGGAAAAAACATTATCACCCTGACAGCCGTTGACTCTTATGGCAATTCGGCCTCACGGACCACGATTGTGACAGTTTCTTCGACACTTGAAATTACAGGAATGTCCCTCACCAGCTGTGATCTCTCTCCGTCTTTGGCCCTGTTCAAGGCAAATATTGAGGGAGGGAACGGAACTTATACTTATTGGTGGAAAGGCCTGGAAGTGGCCTCTGTGCCATTTATGGTTATTATTCCATTCCCTCCATCGCTTCAGTTTTTCAATACAAGCATTCTGGAAAAGCCATTCTTCAATAATACAATGTCCGACGGCCTTTACAATATAAGGCTTGTTGTTACCGATGGAAACGCATGTACCGATACCTCAGACATAAGGATAAATAAAACCGGTCTTGTTTTTAATAATATTACACAGAAATTTACAGAAGCGTGCGAGGGTGAGATAAGAACTTATTCGGTAAATAATGAACCTGACGCAACTTACTCATGGACAGTTGTCAACGGCACGATTCTCTCGGCTGACCAGGATTCTAACAGGATCGATGTCAGATGGAACCTGGGAATTATATCCGGCGTAGTTACGGCTACCCTCCATGAGCCTAATTTTTTCTTTCCATTCGGGCAATGTGAATCTTCAGTTGTTGATAGTGTCACTCTGACCCCTTCGCCTGTGCCAGCATTAAACAACCCGGTCGTTAATGTTTGTTCAGGGTCAGAGAATACATACACTCTTACAGGTACATTTGCATATCAGTTCTGGACTATAACCGGAGGTACGATTACCGGAGGAGGTGATGTCAGCGATAACTTCGTTACTGTAAGATGGGGAGCAGGACCTTCAGGGAGCATTTCGGTATCAGCCGGAAACAGCTCAACATGCACGGGTTCAATTGTAGTCAATATTTCGATATTCAATCTTTCGGGGGCAATAACATCACGAACCGATATTTCCTGCAACGGGGGTTCAGATGGATCAGTAACAGCCCTGGCAACTGCAGGAACAGGTCAGGCTCCGTATTCCTATTCTTTTGACGGTGGAGCATACCAGCCCTCAGGTACTTTCACGGGTTTGTCGCTGGGAAATCACGTCGTGACCATCAGGGATGCCTTGCTCTGTACCTTTGAGCTGCCATTTGTGATCACCCAGCCACAATCTGTTACGGCTTCAATCCAGGCACAGACTGATGTAAGTTGTTTTGGAGGATCTGACGGATCCGTTACAATTTCAGCTGCCGGAGGAACTCCACCCTATCAGTATAGTCTGAATGCAGGGCCTTTTCAGGGTCAGAATATTTTTAACGGGCTTACGGCAGGTACCTACATTATCACTGTCAGCGACAGCCACAATTGTACCGGCAGTGTCACCGCTATTATCACCCAGTCCGCGGCGGTAATTAACGGCAGCGTATCTGTAATTAATGTCAATTGCTTCGGGGATCTGACCGGGCGGGTTGACCTGACTGTTACAGGGGGGACAGCCCCATATACATTTGTCTGGAGCAACGGCGCCACGACGGAAGATCTTCTTAATGTCGCAGCAGGTAATTATACTGTTGTGATAACAGACAGCAAAGGATGCGCGGTAACTGTACCGGCAGTTATTACACAGCCGGCAGCAGCCCTGGCAGGAAGCACAATAGTTGTAAATGTTATTTGTTTTGGTGATGCCACCGGGGCTGTTAACCTTACCGTTACAGGAGGGACCGCTCCCTTCACTTTCCTCTGGATTAACGGGGCTATCACTGAAGACATATCAAATCTTACTGCCGGCAATTATACGGTGACTATAACGGATGGAAACGGATGTACTGCAACAACATCAGGTACAGTGGGCGGTCCGGCAACCGCTGTCAGTGGTTCGATAAGCTCTCAAAATAATGTTCTGTGCAAAGGGGGGAACAATGGCAGTGTTACTATTGCAGGTGCAGGTGGCACGGGACCATATGAATACCGTCTCGGAGCCGGCGCTTACCAGGCCTCGGGAACGTTTGGCTCCCTTACGGCAGGAGTTTATGCAATAACAATCCGCGACGCCAGTCTCTGCACTTTCAGTCTTCCCGTCAATATAACAGAACCTGCAACTGCCCTTAGCGGAAGCATCGGATCCCAAACGGATGTCCTGTGCTTTGGCGCTGCATCCGGGAGCGTAACCCTCAGCGCATCAGGCGGAACTTCTCCCTACCAATACAGCCTTGATGGAGTAACATATCAGTCTGCTGCGACATTCAGCAATCTGGCAGCCGGTTCTTATAATGTTGCCATAAGGGATGACAACCTTTGTATATTCAATCTGCCTGTGGACATAACCCAGCCTGCTTCTGCAGTTGATGGAACAATTATAGCCCAGACCAATGTGAATTGCTTTGGCGCTTCCACAGGCAGCGTAATGGTATCAGGGTCGGGGGGTATTGCACCCTATACTTATTCAGTTGATGCAGGACCATTTCAGGCGACGGGGACCTTTAACAGCCTTGCTGCCGGAATACATAATGTAACAGTCAGAGATTTGAATATGTGCACCTTCAATGTACCTGTTACAATTACTCAGCCTGCCTCTGCCCTTAGTGTTACCACTTCACAAACAAATGTTCTTTGCTTCGGGGAAAGCACCGGGAGTGCAACTGCAACACCTTCAGGAGGGACTGCACCATATACCTTGTCATGGAATACTATCCCTGTTCAGACCACACCGTCGGCTTCAAATCTTAATGCAGGGAATTATACCGTAACTGTGACCGACAACAACGCCTGTGTGGCTACAGCCAGTGTAACAATTTTACAACCGGCCGGGGCATTAACCGCAATTGCATCTGTTACTGATGTTGACTGCTTCGGGAATTCTACCGGCGCTATCGATCTAACTGTTACAAACGGGACATTACCCATATTGTACCTGTGGAGCAACGGAGCCTCTTCAGAGGATCTTGCAGGAATACCTGCCGGTACATTTTCCGTTACAGTCACTGACGCAAACGGCTGCACAGCCAATGCTACCGCGACTGTAGACCAACCCTCCCTCCTTGCCGGCAATATTGCAGTAACAGATGTCGCTTGTTTTGGCGGCAGTACAGGCACCGGTGATTTAACAGTCAGTGGCGGCATTTCACCATACACATACTTGTGGAGTAACGGAGCCGTTACCCAGGACATCAGCGGCGTCGTGTCGGGGAACTATTCAGTTACAGTGACGGATGCCCATGGTTGCACTGTAGTTGTCAATGGAACATTGACGCAGCCTGCCTCAGCTCTTTCAGGATCGATAATATCCCAGTCGGATGTCACGGTTTATGGTGGAAACGATGGAAGTGTCACAGTTTCGGGATCAGGTGCCACTCCGCCGTACGAGTACAGCCTTGATGCTGGCATTTTCCAATTGCCGGGTACTTTTGGCACACTTACTGCCGGATCATATATCGTTACTGTCAGGGATGCAAATTTGTGTACATTCGACATAACGGTTACAATAACACAGCCGATATCTACACTTGTACTGAATAAGATTTCGCAGACAGATGTGGCATGTAATGGCGGAACTACAGGAAGTGTAACTGTAGAAGGATGGGGTGGCTTTACGCCGTATATGTACAATATTAATGCCGGAGCCTGGCAGCCTTCCGGAACTTTCAGCTCCCTGGGCGCAGGAGATTATCAGATAACAGTAAGGGATGCCTCCCTGGCGGTTTCCAGCATATCTGTAACGATTACTGAACCTGAAATTCTCGATCTTACAGTGTCATCTGAAAATATCCTTTGTCATGGCGCTGCCACCGGCACTGCAATTGCTACCGTGACAGGGGGTGTGGCTCCATATTCATATTCGTGGAGTACAACACCAGTACAGACAACTTCCTCAGTGACAAACCTCGGACCCGGGAATTACACAATAACAGTGACTGATAATAATGGGTGCATTGAAACTGGCCAGGTTGCCATAACGGAACCTCAGGAACTAATACTGACGCAAACCTGGACAATTGCGACATGCCCGGATTCTGAAGACGGTTCGATAAATCTGACTATTACAGGTGGGAGCGGTCCGTATAATGTAGTCTGGTCTGATGGTATATTAACACAAAACAGGACAAATATCAAACCAGGTACATACAGTGTGGTTGTGACGGATCAGAATACCTGCGCAAAATCACTGGTGATTCAGGTAGGTTTTGCAGGGAGCATCAACTGCCTTGTAATACCTCAGGTAATCACTCCCAATAACGACGGATATAATGATGAATGGAGAATAAGGAACATCGATATCTTCCCTGACGCCGAAGTCCGGGTCTTCAACCGGTGGGGGAAACTTGTTTTCAAAACACGGAACCTTTCAGCTGATCCCTGGGATGGAACGTTTAATGGTAAGCTGGTCCCGACCGATTCGTATCATTACATTCTTTATCTGAACGACGGTTCTGCTCCGAGATCGGGTGTTGTAAGTGTAATCAGATACAAAACCTGTTAGAATAGGCACCCCTCTTTGCGCTAGCAGAGAGGGTCCCGATAGCTATCGGGGGGGAGTACATGTGAAGACAGAAGACGAAGTTAATTATTTATAGATGAAATTGATAAAGCTTAAAGATATGGGCTATTTCAGAAGCATTGTTTCACTCTCCCTTCTCATATTATCTTTCGGGATAGCTGAAGCGCAGCAGGTTCCTATGTACAGCCAGTATATTATGAACGGTTTTTTAGTAAACCCTTCTTTTGCCGGCCGTGACGGTTACACCACAGTGAACCTGACGGTAAGGGAGCAATGGTCGGGTTTAGCTCAGGCACCGAGCACATATGCCCTGAGTTTTCAAACCCGGGTATTGAATAACAGTTATATCTCAAAATCAACTGCAGTCAAGAAAAGACTTGTTAAACCTACCAAGGGGGGCCGGGTTGGAGCAGGGGGATATGTGTTCAGTGACAACAACGGGATCATGAGACGTACGGGTATCCAGGCAGCCTACGCATACCACATTCCTCTGGGTAATGCGGAAGGCGATGAACCAAGCGACCTGGCATTCGGTCTGGCACTTATTGCCTACCAGTATTCAATCAATACTGACGGACTGATATATGATCATGACGACCCTTATCTAAACAGCTATGACAGATCGGTATTTATTCCGGATTTCAATTTTGGTGCAAGCTATGCAACATCCAGATATTATTTAGGTTTCTCAATGACCAATATGATGAGAGGTTCAGTTGTTTTTGGCAATTCAGGGGAAGCAGGCATTCTGAGCTTGGTCATTATTTTCTGACCGGAGGCATTAAGTTTCCCCTCTCTGCTAACTGGGTAATTGAACCATCGGCTTTTATAAAGTCATCCGACATGCTTTTTAAAGCTATTCAGCTCGATCTTACCTCCAGGATCTATTATAAAAATGATTATTGGGCCGGTCTGTCATGGAGGACAAACGATGCCCTTATACTTCTGCTGGGAATTAATTACAACAGGTTTTACTTTGCTTACGCCTACGATTTCACTTTAACTGATATCAGGAAACAAAGCTTCGGGTCGCATGAACTGACTCTCGCTGTAAAATTTGGAGCCGGCGCCAGGAGATATAGATGGTTAAATGCTTTTTAACAGGTTTCTATGAAAAGATTCAGCACCCTCGTGCTGCTGTTTTTATCCGGAACGTTTGTTTATTCACAGATTGACAGTAATTCAACTTCTGTAAGGCTTATGTTTTACAATGTTGAGAATCTTTTTGATACCTATAACGACCCGGTAAAAAATGATGATGAATTCTTACCGGCAGGAGTGAGGCGATGGAATCAGACAAGGTATAAAAAGAAACTTAATTCTGTTTATAAGACCATAACAGCGGCAGGGGAATGGAGCCCTCCCGCTTTGGTGGGCCTTTGTGAAATAGAGAACAAAAAAGTGCTTGAAGATCTCGTTTTTGGAACCTACCTTTCAAATTACAGGTATGGGATCATCCATGAAGAGTCACCCGATGAACGGGGAATTGATGTAGCCCTTCTTTTCAGGCAGGATATTGTGCACTTACTTGAACACAGGTCATGGACGCCAGCTTCAGTTAAGAAAACTGATTTTAAGTCACGCAGTATTCTCTATGTCAAATGTGAAATCTTTAACGATACTCTTCACCTGATTATTAATCACTGGCCATCGAGAAGGGGAGGAGTTCTTGCGGGTGAATCGGTCAGGAATGACATAGCTGACATGGTCAGGGCTGCCGCCGATTCGTTGATGCTCAAGTCATCAGGGAAGTCAAAGATCATCATTATGGGCGACTTTAACTGCACTCCGGATGATCCGGTGATCAGAAAGCTGACCCTATCTGCCGGATCACTTGCAAACCTTGCAGTCCCCGACAATTCAGCCATACCGGGGACCTACCGTTATCTGGGTACCTGGGAGCTGCTGGACCAGATCATTGTTTCAAAGCCGCTGTTAAACTCTCTGTCGGGATTATACACTGATCCTCACAAATTCAGAATTTATAAGCCTGATTTTCTGCTTAAAAATGACGGAAATTACCCGGGCCTTACTACTTTCCAGACATACAGGGGATACACCTATCAGGGTGGCTTCAGCGATCATCTGCCGGTCGTGCTTGACCTATTTGTCAGATAATTGTCTGAGGGCTTTCAGTCCAAGCTCCTGTCCTTTCTTAATCATAAGTTTTCGGGCAGCTTCATGTTCGTTTGGAATTATACCGTCAAGGATAGCTTCCCTTATGGCATTCTTTATGATGCCAACCTCTTTACCCGGCGCAATTCCGAACATTTCAATTATTTCATTCCCGTCGACCGGGGGCTGAAAATTTCTTACTTCATCTTTCTCCTCGATCTCCTTCAGCTTCATTCTTACAAGCCTGAAGTTTTCAAGGTGCCTGGTTTTTGTACCCTCATTCTTTGAAGTGATGTCAGCCTCGCAAAGCAGCATGAGATCATCAATGTCATCACCGGCTTCAAACAGCAACCGTCTTACTGCCGAGTCTGTCACAATTTCCTGGGATAAAGCGATGGGTCTGAGATGGAGTTCAACAATCTTCCTGACATATTTCATCCTGTCGTTTAAGGGCAGTTTAAGCTTTCTGAATATATCAGGTATCATTTTACCTCCAATATATTCATGCCCATGAAAAGTCCAGCCTGCTTCAGGATCATATTTCTTGGTGACTGGTTTGGCAATATCGTGCAGTAGCGCTGCCCATCTCAGCCAGATATTATCTGTCATTTTGCTGATGTTATCAAGCACTTTGACCGAATGAATGAAATTGTCCTTATGTGCCTTGCCATCTTTTTTGTCAATACCTTTCAAACTCTCAAGCTCAGGGAGAATAAATTTCAGTAACCCTGATTTTTCAAGAAGAATAAAACCGCGTGATGGATGTTCACACATTATTATCTTGTTAAGCTCCATAACTATCCTTTCGGGAGAGACAATAGCTATCCTTGCGGCATTAGCGGAAATCGAGCTGAATGTATTTTCCTCGATTGTGAAGTTAAGCTGTGAGGCAAACCTTATCGCCCTCATCATCCTCAGGGGATCATCAGAAAATGTTATGTCGGGGTCGGAAGGTGTCCTTATTATCTTTTTCCTGAGATCTTCCACTCCCCCGAAAGGATCTAAAAACTCGCCAAAAGTCTCCTTTTGAATGCTGACTGCCAGAGCATTAATTGTAAAGTCCCTTCTTTTCTGGTCATCTTCCAGAGTTCCCTCTTCAACAACCGGTTTTCTTGATTTCCTGTTATAAGACTCTTTCCGGGCCCCAACAAATTCAATTTCATAATCATTAAACCTGAACATTGCTGTTCCGAAATTCTTAAAGACACTTACTTTGATCCCCCGGCCCAGCTTCTCGCAGCTTTTCGTGCAATTTCAATACCGCTTCCGATTACGACGATATCAATATCCTTTTCGGGATGGTCTCTTTTGAGCAGGCAATCCCGGATAAATCCTCCAATTACCCATGCCTTTATATTTTCTGAAGTGACAACCTCGGAAAGTTTTTCGAAAATACTGTCATTTAGACATTTACGCATAAACAGTTATAACCTTCGTTTTTTTTTCATGACAAAGTTACAATTTATAAGTAATTTCAGGTACCCTCAGGTATTGATGGCTTCATACGGCAGGATTACCACAATACATTGAACAATGAGCACTTTCGTGTGTTAACTTAAAAAAATTTTATATGCTGGAGCACCTGACAAAGGAAACTTTTCTAAGTAAGGTTTTCAATTATGAAGTCAATAAAGAATGGATATTTGAAGGAAAAAGGCCCTGTGTGATTGACTTTTATGCCGACTGGTGCGGTCCATGCAAAAGTAATTGCGCCTATCCTGGAAGAACTTGCCAGGAGATTCTGATGGTAAACTTGATATTTATAAAGTGAATACAGAAGAGGAACCTGAACTTGCAGCTGTTTTTGGAATCAGGAATATTCCGTCAATCCTGTTTGTACCTGTTGAGGCAAGCCCCAGATGGCAGTAGGTGCTATACCTAAGCAGGTTTTTCTGCAGGCCTTCAGCGAAGTTCTCGGAGTAGCAAAATAGAATGTTAAAAAAATCAAATTGTTGATAAAAAAGTTGAAAATAATGTAACAATTGATAATATGCTGCGTTTAATATTACAAAGGTTGTAACCGTTCGGTTACGTGAGTTTTTTTCATGGATTTAGGTTTAGGGTAGTAAAGTAGTGTCCCGCAGAATGAGAGTTCTGCGGGATATTTTTTATGCCAGGTCCTTAAATATGCTGTTTATCTCCTCCTCAGTCGACCTCAGTTTTTTCTGACATTGCCTTATAAGTTCCGAAGCCCGCTTTACTTCAACGGAGAGCCGGTCGACATCGAGCTCACCGCTCTCAATCTCTCTGAGGATCTTTTCGATCTATTCACAGCCTGATTAAATGAAAATTCTTTTTTAGTCATTGTAAGTTTATTTTTATAATTTCTTCACCACCCTGCTGGCTACCTGTTCGTTGCTGAACAGTGTGCTTATCAGATCATCCTTCTTTACCTGGCTGCTTGATTTAATTATTTTGCCATGGAGGGATGTAATTGTGTAACCTCTTTTCAGAACATTCTCAGGGTCAAGAATTTTCAGCGAGTTCTCCAATGCATCAATTTTGGACTTTGTTCCTTTAAGCAGGTTTGCGGAGGAGGTTATGATTTTCTGATTTCTCACAGTCAGGGCGGAATTATTATGCATCAGAAACGATCTTGAGGCAGTGTTGATTCTTGACATCTGATTTGCCGGAAAGAGACCCGCCCTTACAATATATTCCTTGCCAATATTTATCATCTCGATAATCATTCCGGAGAGCTCCTCTTTTATTTCCGAGATCATCATCCTGGCGACGGGAATCAGCCTGATCCTGCAACTTTCGATCCGCTGTCTGCTCAACTCAAATATCTCCTTCGAGCTTTTGATTATTTCAGCGCTCATTTCATTCAGATGACTCTCGGCATTACTCATGCATTCGATAAGGAAATCCGCGACGGCTGTCGGAGTTTTCAATGACCTGTGGGCAACAATATCAGTAACTAAAGATCCTTCGATGCCCATGGCCGCTCAAAACAGGTATGGGAATTGGGTAACATAATAGGCTATGTTGTAATTATCAAACCAACTCAGATCGGTCTGTGATCCTCC
>CAWKIC010000003.1:0-11438 GCA_963849615.1 uncultured Bacteroidales bacterium | reverse complement strand
ATGCGAAAAAACATAACCCTCAACGTAGTTCAATCTATCACCCAGGTCACCCTTGTTCTTAATCCGGCTCGAGTGTCCGCTCTCAACCTCAAACTGGACAACATCGCCAGTATTCCTGTCCAGATATCTGATGTATCTGCCATCTGCTGTTAATTTTCCATCAACACCCGAGGCATCAGTAAGAGGTCCGGGCGTGCCTACAAGTCCCCCCTGGCCATTTTTGTTTCCGGAGCCGTCGAGTGTCGTCAGTTTCATTTTTGCAAGGGCTACCATCTCGGTTTGATCAGGATAAGTATTGACCAGACGGGTGAAATACTCATTGGCTTTTTGTTTGCCCATTTTTTCATTAACCAATCCCAGATGATACAGGGTTTTAGCAGCCACCGGGCGGTCATCCGGATATTTTTTCAGAATGTCCAGGTAAAGTTCAACAGCCTTATCAAGGTTACCTGTTACGTCTTCTTCATAAATTGCTGCTGTAATCAGTACCGATGCCTTGTTGTCCTGAGCGGAAAGGGACCCTGTCAGGAAAATAAAGGCAATGATCATAAAAAAAAGTGTCTTCATAGTGTGAATTATTTTTGATAAAGGTACCACGCATATATGTTAACCCTTTGAAGATCACGTTAAGTTTGGTGAAGATTCTGCGAAGATTCATCAGAACTGAATTTATATCCCGCACCACGTATGCTGCAAATCCATCGTGATTGCTCCTGTTCATCCTCAATCTTCTTCCGCAGGTTTGCGATATGGGTATCGACTGTTCTGGGAGTAACATACACCTCCTCGCCCCAGACGCTGTGAAGAATGTCATCTCGTTTGATTACATGTCCGACGTGCTGCATCAGCAGCTTCATCAGGGCAAATTCGATAGTGGTGAGCTGAACCGGTCTGCTGTTTTTTGTAAACAAGTATTTTGAAGGGTCCAGCACAAACGGACCAATCTGTATCGCTGCCATGGCAGCCTGCTGGTTCCTGATCTCCGACCGCCGCAGAAGGGCTTTGACACGGGCATGAAGCTCGAATGGACTGAATGGTTTGGTTATATAATCGTCTGCACCGAGCTCTAGTCCCAGTACCTTGTCGAATTCCTGGCTTCTTGCCGTCAGCATTATGATGGGAGTTCCGATATTATGCCGCCGTAATTCCTTGCAGATCTCCAGCCCGTCCAACTCTGGCAGCATGAGGTCGAGAATGATAATATCGAGGTTCAGATCCATCGCCTTTTCAAGCCCTTCAGGCCCTGTGGCTGCCGAGTTGACCTGATAACCCTCAAATTTGAAATCGTCCTCAAGTGCCATTCGGATGTTATGGGCATCTTCAATTATCAAAATCCTTTTCATTATTCTACATTTTATTAACAGGCAGATGAACACAAAAGGTGCTCCCTTTCCCGGGTTTGCTTTCCAGGGTCAGGTGCCCCTTATGGGCCTCTATGATTTTTTTAACTATAGTCAGACCGATCCCGCTTCCCTTGATTCCCAGACGTTGCGGTTCATCGCCCCGAAAGAACCGGTCAAATATTTTTTCCTGATCCTTCAAGGAAATACCTATTCCGTAGTCCTTCACACAAAACAACAATTCATCATCTCTGGAAAACAGGCTGACATCAACTTGCCTGGATGTTCCGGAGAATTTTATTGCATTGTCAATCAAATTATAGAAAACCTGGAGAATGGCATTCTTGTCGCCCTTTATAACAGGGACCCAATCAGGGGATTTATAACTGATGTCAAAGCCGGGTTCCGGAAGCATTTCCCGAGTTGATTCCAGAAATTTAAGGAGGAGGTCATCAAGATCAAGATCGGTAAAATCGTATTTCTTGCGATCATCGTCCATCCTGGAGAAATCCAGAGTCTTGTCTATCAGATGACTGAGGTGTTCGCTTTCCTCCAGCATTGCAGAGTAATATACCGATTTGCGCTCTTCAGTCTGGACCCTGTTGTGATGCAGCATTTCCGTCATAATACGGATGGAAGTGAGCGGACTTTTTAATTCATGCGATACATTGGAAATGAATTCCGATTTCAGCTTATTCAGCCTGAGTTCCACATTAAGGGTGTACATGATAAAAACAAAACCGAGTATCATGAAAAGTGCAATCAGAATAAAAATAAAAAGATATATACCGCTTCCTGCTTTCAATAAGGTCTGCTATAAATCCAGGCTTATTTTCACTCAGCAATAATTTCCATTTTGGAAGACTTTCGGAAAAGGAAAAGAAGATTAGCCGCTTTCCTCCTTAAAAACTCTAGAAAATACAAGATTCACTTATTATCTTCAATCTTTACGTTCACTGAAGAATTTGGGTCGAGTTTTTCGATAAGTGTAGCTGAGACAGATTTCAAATAACCCGGAAAGTCAATCAGGCCGGTTTGCGTGCCATTATTCATATCCCATCATAAATACACTGCTGCAAGCTCAGCTGAATTAATCGGATAGACATGCATTTTTGCTGCCTTTGAAATGATTATTACAGTTGGCTATCTCCAAATCCTCGGCGAGTATCCTGATAATGAAATCAGTGCGGGCTCTTTCGAATTTCGAGTTCCGCAAACAGGGAATCAAACCAATCTGTTTCCCGACAATTTCTTGGAAAAAGATGTAAAACAAATCAAACTGATTTTCGTCGTATTCACATGAAGGGCGTAGTAAAAGTTTCAAATATTGCCTGGAATTGTTACTCATTTCGTCCTTTCTCACCGAGAGCCTGATTAATTTTCAAAGTTTCCAGACTGACAATCAGTGGTAACTGTCCGTTAAGAAGGCTTCCCGGGTAACTTTTCCCGATCTTCATACAGTGCTTTAGCCCTTTCAGGCTGGTTCATCTTTCTATATAGACGGGCCGAAGCCACCAGTGACTGGAATTTTTAGGATCGTCTTTTGAGTCTTATATTCTATAAAACCTGAGCGCGTCAGAAAACCTGAGCTCGACAACTCAAGCCGGAGACCTTTTCATTGTTGGAACGTTAACGGCTCAGATTGGACAGTAAGAAGTTCAGTAGGGAGATAAAGCAATCGATGGATTACTAAGTCTTTTTACCACTGTGTCTCTAACAAACAATGCAAGAAGCGAAGGAATATATTGTCTTGAGCCGCAAATCAGTTAAGAGGTCTTAAAGTCATGAGTTGCACAACTTGAATCAACTTCAGTGAAAAAAGCCTGACTATTCATTTCAAGCCTCCTCCGGTTCTCCTTCTCCCGCAGCCTTCGTCGTTCCGGATGCCCGATGGCCATAAAGCCAGAACAATGCCTGGAAGCACTACGCCGGGAATAATAAAGAATAATCTTTTTCTGCGTGATCCGGAATTAATGGTTTTCATGAGTACCGTAAAACTAATAATTACCAAATTTCACAAAAATCTGGCAGTCACGTGTTAAGAATCGGAGAAATTATGTTAAGAAATGAATGACAGCGGAAGATAAATTCCTTTCCGGACAATGTATTTAAGTTTTCACGCAACTATTTCGTTGCAGTACCTGTTTTTGAAGCATCCGGGCAGCATGGTTTTGCCGTTTCCATTGCAGCAGCCGAATGCTTCGGGCAGGCAGCCGGAGTTGCCATAGGGCAATTTCCGCAATCCGATTTCATTTCAGTCGCTGGTTTCTTAGCTACCTTATCGCCTTCTCTTGCATTAACGAATAAAACGATTACTATTGCCAGTATCAGTACGGCGGCAATTCCAATAAGTGCTTTTTTCATATTTGATTTTGTTTATGTTTTTTCAGACCCAAAAATAACAAAAAATTGCAATATCAATATACATTTTGTCATTGATCATTTGCAATTCTCAGCCAATTAAGTCTAAATTTGTTTATCCATCAATGAAACCAAAAATGAATAATTCACATGACGATTCAATAATCATCATCGGAGCCGGCTTCGCAGGTCTGGCAGCAGGAATTTATGCCAGCATGAACGGATACAAAACCCGGATCTTTGAAATGCACGATAAACCCGGCGGATTATGCACCTCCTGGAAACGCAAAGGTTTCACCATCGATGGCTGCATCCACTGGCTTGTAGGGTCGTCCCCAAAAAGCGGCATGCACGATTTCTGGGAGGAAGTCGGTATAGCTCAAAACAGGCAGTTTATCGACATGGATGAATATATGCGTTTTGAGGATTCCTCGGGACGTTCAGTTATTTTCTATAGTGATGTTGACAGGCTTGAAAAACATCTCCTCGAATTCTCTCCCGGCGATGAAAAGACAATCAGGGAATTTACTGACGGAGTCAGAATGTGTTTGCCCTTTGACCAGCCTCTCAAAAGTGATCCCATTCTGAAACGTATTCTGAAGCAGATCAGGTTTGGTTTAATCTTCATCATTAACGGCAGAAAAATGCAAAAATGGATGAAGACTACGATCGTTGATTTTGCTGCCAGATTTAAGGATCCTCTCCTCAGCGAAGCATTCAGGGAAGCATGGATCCCCGAATTCTCAATGTTTTTCATGCTGTTTACATTTGCTTACCTTCATAACAGGAACGCAGGTTATCCAATGGGAGGTTCTATGCCGATGTCAAATGCGCTGGAGGCAAGGTATAAGCAGCTTGGAGGTATCATCTCCTATGGTACCCGGGTTGAAAAGATCCTGGTGGAAGAAAACAGAACCGTTGGCATCAGGCTGGCTGATGGCACCGAACACCGCTGTTCCAAAGTCGTATCCGCTGCTGACGGTTACACAACGATTTTTAAGATGCTTGGCGAAAATTATGCAGACAGCAAAATAAAGGATGTCTATCAGAAATGGCCTCTCTTTTATCCTATCATTTTCGCAGGTATCGGAGTGAACAGAACATTCGATCAAGAGCCGCTGACTGTTTCCGGTATAAGTATTCCCCTGGAAAAACCGGTCGAAATCGGGGACTCGGTCCGTGACAGGATCTGGCTTCATTTTTTTAATCATGATCCTTCACTGGCCCCCGCAGGTAAATCCGTTCTGACGATCACTCTGGAGACTGACTACAATTACTGGAAAAAACTTTCGGAGGACAAAACATCATATCAACAGAAAAAAGAGGAGATCGGACGCTTGCTCGTCGAACAGCTTGATCACCGTTACCCGGGTATTAAGGATCAGGTTGAAATGGTAGATATTGCAACTCCGATGACCTTTGAACGGTACACCGGCAACTGGAAGGGCAGCTTCGAAGGATGGCTCATAACTCCCGCCAATTCATACGTCATAATGAAACCGATGAAACAGACTTTACCTGGTCTGAAAAACTTTTACATGTGCGGACAGTGGGTAGAACCGGGAGGGGGGTTGCCAACGTCGATAATGTCGGGACGCAGACTTATAAAAAGTATCTGCAAAGAGGATGGTATGAAGTTTAAAACTATAAGCTAAAACGATGAAATCAAAAACAGAAAATGCGGTTGAACTTTTCAGAGGTGGAATGAACTGTGCCCAGGCGGTTGTGATGGCCTTTTCGGACGAACTTGATTTTGACAGGGAAATGGCTGCCAGGATATCATGTGGTTTCGGCGGTGGAATGGGCCGTCTGCAGGAAACATGCGGCGCTGCTACGGGTTCCTTTATGGTTCTCGGGATCCATGTCTGCAGAAAGCATTCCAATAACAAGGACAGAAAGGAGGAAACATATGCGGGCATTCAGAAATTCAGCGAGAGATTCAAATCAATCTATGGTGTTCTCGACTGCAAGTCACTTTTAAATTGTGATCTCAGAACAGAAGAAGGTCAACGCTACATAAAGGAGAATAACCTGCATGAAGTAATCTGTGAAAAATGCGTATCGGATTCGGTCAGGATTGTTGAAGAACTAATTGAAAACTAACGAAAGCTCTCTAAAATCTTGATTTTAATCTGCGTAAACCTGCCTACCGGCAGGCAGGTCAGCGAAATCTGCGGGAAACATCTTTTTCCCTGGTAGGGTGTGCTGTTTTATGCAGATCATATGGATTTAATAACTTCTTTTTAACCACTCTTCCGGCACAGGGATAATGCAGATATTCATCGATCTGTTATCCTCCGACAGCATTGCAGATTGAATTTCTATCCTGGTTCCATCGGGACTGAATGTAGGATGCGGGTGATCAGCCGCAGTTACTTTATGTCCGGCTGAAAGTAGGATCATCTCGTGTGAATGCCTGTCGATCAGGTAAATACACCGTGAAAAATCATCTCCCACGGCCCACCGTCCGTCACCCGAACCATTTACGTGCCATAATCCGCTGCCTGATGGTGTTTGTCCTGCAATAGTCATTTCACCCGTCCGGAGATTTACTATTCCAAGGCCTGTTGGTTTTTCGCGGGTCCCTGATGGACCCCCAGCCAGGCTCCTGCCCCGGATTTGCCGGATCTGCAGGTTTTCCCGGGGCCATTTCACCCCCCTGTCGGGCTGCAATACCAACCGGTCTGTGGCCCATTATTGCGATTGCAACCTCATCGCTGGTGATAACCGCTTCATGAGTCACCCATTCATAATCTGCCTCAGGATATAAAGGGCGCAGACCCGTCCCGTCTGCCATTACCGTCCAGGTTCTCTGGGGAGCTTTCCCGCCTGTCTCCCAGCAAAACACTATCTCCCCTGGAACCCATGGGTTAGTCTGGATATGACCTATCTGGAACGGTACTGCCACTACAGACTTTATCTCTCCGGTCTTTATATTCATAGAGCCGATTCCGGAAGGTCCGGCACCCATATTTCTCGGTCCGAAGTTGGATTCCATTTTTGTACCGGCAGGAAGGTGCTTTGCAGCATCTTCCCTGCCAGTCCGGAAATATACAACTTCCTCCCCGGCATCAAGCGCCATATCGCCGCCGGCACTCAGTTCAGCAGGTGTGATGCCGCAGATCCTCTGGTATGTATCAGCATTTTTCAACTTACCAGCTTCACTGTCTGCAAACAACTTTCCAAGATCTACCTCAATTACCCCGATGGACCTGTTACGGGACTGGCCTGGTTCCTGTGAGTCAAACCTCATGAAATAGAGTTTCATCGATTTCTGAGCCACATTGAGCATCCCGGTGAAACCACCTTCTGAAACCTGGATAATAACCCCTGTTTTTTCATTTACAGCCATTGCTTCCCCGCTTACCCTGTTGGAACGGAAAATAACCCACTCCCCATCGGCGGTCCACTGGCGGTGTGTCTGGTAGATCTTTGAATCACCTGCCGGTTTGCCAGTAAGGAATGTAAGCCGGGTTCCCGTGACAGGGTCAGTAATTACTTTCTTTTCAGAGGGAAAGCGGGTGCCGATCTGGGAATGGAGGGACGGAGAAAACATGATCGAAAGAGATGCGATCAAATTGGCCAGGAAAAGGAATCTTAAATTCATAATGTCATTAATAGATGGTAAAATTTAATTCATTTTCCCGCAGATCACGCAGATTTACACAGACCCAAGAGCTTGGCGCTACTATATAACCCTTTTCCCTTTATCCAGTCTGAAGAATAAACTATTATAAAAACTTTCACAGATTTATACAGAGGGACAACTAACTCTTTGGATCTCTGTGACTTCTCAGTGGAACTCTGTGTAAGTTCTTAATTCCTTTGCATTGCGGTATTGTCAAATCAGCTTTTTATACTTGATCCTTACTGGTGTTGTATCAGCTACCCGTTTTTTGTAATTCTCCTCATAGTCAGAATAGGCCCCTTCGAACGAGACAACCTTTGAGTTGCCTTCAAACGCTAGCATGTGCGTTGTAACACGGTCGAGGAACCAGCGGTCGTGGGAGATGATAACAGCACAACCTGCGAAGTTCTCAAGACCCTCTTCCAGGGCTCTGAGCGTATTTACATCGATGTCATTTGTCGGTTCGTCGAGAAGCAGTACGTTTGCGCCCGATTTAAGAGTGAGTGCAAGATGAAGCCTGTTCCTCTCGCCTCCTGAGAGGACACCGCATTTCTTTTCCTGATCAGCACCCGTAAAGTTGAACCGTGAAACGTATGCCCTGGCATTTACAAGCCTGTTGCCTACCATTATATCGTTCTGTCCGCCTGATATAACTTCATAAACTGTTCTGGCGGGATCAATAGCAGCATGAGCCTGGTCTACATATCCAAGCACAACAGTTTCGCCAATCTGAAAATCGCCTTTTGAGGGTTTCTCCTGACCCATAAACATCCTGAAAAGAGTGGTCTTGCCTGCCCCGTTCGGGCCAATGACACCTACAATCCCATTCGGGGGAAGATTGAATTCGAGGTCCTCAAACAAAACTTTATCACCAAATGATTTTGTGACTTTCACCGCCCTTATCACCTTATCTCCCAGCCTTGGTCCGTTAGGGATGAATATTTCAAGCTTTTCCTCCTTTGCTTTTACATCCTGGTTAAGGAGGTTTTCATAAGCTCCAAGCCTGGCCTTTGATTTTGCCTGCCGTGCTTTGGGAGACATCCGTACCCATTCAAGTTCCCTCTCAAGGATCTTTCTTCTTTTGACGTTACCCTTTTCTTCAACCTCGAGACGTTTTGCCTTCTGTTCAAGCCATGATGAATAATTGCCCTTCCATGGGATCCCCTGACCCCTGTCGAGTTCCAGTATCCAGCCTGCGACATTATCAAGAAAATACCTGTCGTGCGTTATGCAGATAACGGTTCCATGATACTGTTTGAGGGTAGTTTCAAGCCATTGTACTGATTCAGTGTCAAGGTGGTTTGTAGGTTCGTCAAGCAGCAGGACATCAGGTTGCTGGAGAAGAAGTCTGCACAGGGCAACCCTCCTTCGCTCCCCTCCTGAAAGAATATTGACTTTTGAATCGCCCTCCGGGCATCTGAGTGCATCCATAGCCCTTTCAAGCTTATGGTCTATATTCCAGCCATCATGGTAGTCGATTTTTTCCTGCAGCGTCGCCTGCCTGTCCATCAGCTGCTGCATTTTATCCGGATTTTCGTAAACCTCAGGTTCACCGAAACGCTGGTTTATCCCTTCATATTCGTTTATAAGGTCCATCGTCTCCTTTACGCCCTCCTCAACTATCTCACGCACGCTACGGGTATCGTCCAGAAGAGGGTCCTGCGGCAGATGACCAACGGAATACCCCGGCAGGAAAGTCACTTCTCCCTGGTACTCCTTTTCAAGTCCTGCAATTATTTTAAGAAGAGTTGATTTTCCGGAACCGTTCAGACCTATTATCCCGATTTTGGCCCCCAGAAAGAAGGAGAGTGAAATATCCTTAAGCACCTGCCGGTGAGGTGGGAATGACTTTCCAACCCGGAACATTGAAAAGATGATCTTGTTGTCGTCGCTCATAGAAGTGATTTTGCGACAATTTAGAAAAAAAAACAGAGGTTGTATCAAAAGTCCGGATTTTTACACTATCCCCATTTTTTTGCCCTAAAATTAAGGACATACACACAAGTTCCACCCGAAGTCAACCCCTAAATCCCCTAAGGGGGACTTGGAAAAGTATTGCCCCCCTTTTAGGGCATAGCTGATCTTAAGGAATGGGATAGCTTATGAATCAAACTGTATGCAACTGAGTAGCAATAATTTACACTTCCCCTCCTTTTCAAGGAGGGGTGGCCGGGACTGTAGATTTTGAGGGGTTTACAATTCTGATTTCCCGGCGCGGGGTGGTTAATCTATGTTTCAAGTCTATCCATTTGAATAAAGGTAATAAGAAGACTTGAATCAACCACCCGGCCGGCGAATTTAGATTCTGCATGTAAGATGATTTCACCGTCTGGTCACCCCTCCTTTAAAAGGAGGGGAAAGTTATTTAATTGTATTTCAGCCAATTAAATAATTCTCAGTCTAAAACTGATTCTTAGGATCGCCTATGCCCTTTAGGGGTTGGGGGTGATTTTACTGTGGACCTCAGTGTAAGTTTTTATAAAAGTTATTCGAAAAGCCAGCCCTGGTATATTACACCATTCCCTTGGGCTGGAATAATTTGACGGTCTCGTTCTGAAAGAGAACCCACAGGGAATAAACTCCCTTGAGCGTTCCTATAGGGATATTCAGACACCCGAGGGCGGCAACAACGATCACCAGGTATCTCGCCCAGGGTTGCAGGGATAAAAGGCCTATGCCGCCAACTAGCCCCAGGGTCGACATAAATCCGATAAGCAGGGGCAGGCTTATTGATAAGAACCCCAATACCATATTACCTACATCATCGCCATTCACAAATCCTCTTGCAAAATGAAGTGCAAAGAATACTGCCAGCGCTGCTACCAGACCGAGGATCCCAAATCCAATATGAAGGGCTGCTACCACGGTTACATGTTTTTTCATCCGAATATCTTCCATGACCTGAATTTTTACTGTTTTATACTTTCATTCCAGCTTAAGGACTTTGGTTTGACAAAATTGTTGCATCAATGTACTTAATAATTCAAAAAAAAACACGTTATTAGATAAAAATGAACCCTGTGAAGTTTTGTTTGTTAGTTTTGAGTCCAAAATACTTGATGATGAAGCGGAAATTTATAGTTGGCGCTACCTTTGTTTTTATGACCCTGGCATTTACCTCCTGCGAGGCCTTGAACTCATGCAAGATATGCAAGCAGGTAACTTACGTTAATGATATTCCAACACATTCGGGCGCGGAGACTGAATATTGCGACGCTAAGCTGATAGCCATTGAATCCTCAAAAGATGTAGTCTCGGGAAATACGAGGATATCGTGGGAATGCCGGTAAATCATTATCCCCGCATTTAAAATCTGAAATCTGGGTGTATGGCATTAAATTTGTTAATAATTTGTTCATAACTGGAACTGATTATTGAACTGACATTTGTATCTTGTACTAGTTTTACAGGTGTCATAACAAATTTAAAATGTCTCTGAACTTCAGCAGCCTAGCCTTAAACAATAAAACAATTGTTATTGTAGAGGATGATGTTCCGTCTATTCGGTATTATGAAACTCTTCTTCAAAGCTCAGGGGCCGATGTAGTCAAATTCCGGACCGGTACCGATTTTGTTGATTATATTGCCAACAAGGAGGCAAAAATTGACCTTGTAATTATGGATTTTCTTATCCCTCTGGTAAACGGCATTGATTGTACAAGGATTTTCAGAAAGGAGAGAAGGAACGTACCGGTACTGATGATAACCGCCTATTCCTTGAGCAGTCCAAATCAGATGCATATATCGCCGGTGTCAACGAATATATTCTTAAGCCTATTTATCCGGAAAGTGTCTATTCCCTTCTCGAAAAATACCTGAAGCAGGAAGCACCACTCCTCCGTGAACTTCCTTCGTTGAACTATTTGCAACCGGCTTTATTTTCCTACGTATTCGGAATAGTATCCCTCAAGCTTCTTATTTATCTCTTCCGCTACTTCCTTTTTTCCATTTGCCTCACAATATGCTGTCGCTCTTGATGAATACTGAATAGCAGTCTGGATCTCGTACTCGGCCGAGCTGATGACATAGGGGTTTTGCCTCAGGAAATAATCAAGCCTTTTGAAATAGTACTCACTCATCTCCTTTGTCATTTCAAGCGCTTTTTCAGC
>CAWKIC010000002.1:0-6846 GCA_963849615.1 uncultured Bacteroidales bacterium | reverse complement strand
ACCTCGGACCAGAAAAAACTCGCCCCAAAGGGTGTCGAAGCAGGTGAAGTTCGGCAGGACTCCAACGAGCAGCGGCTGATTTTTAAATGCCGCTTAGATCCCTTAGTGGACAACAGTGGTTATGCCGGAATGACCCGTGTGATTCGCAATGGCGGCTCGGCCCGAATGGAAGATGGAACTCTGGTTATCAGGAATACATCATTGGTAATGCTCCTTACGCGCATTGAATATTTTCCCGAATTCAGTGAGGACAATGTCGAAGCTCTTCGGAAGGCGGTGGAAGGTATCACACCCGACTATCCGTCATTGTTGGAGCGGCATCAAAAGGTCCAGTCGGAAATTCTCAACCGGGTTACCGTCGATTTCGGCGGCACTTCTCAATATGGATTGTCTACTGAGAACTTTGGCCAGTCAGAGATCGAGGCCGGACTATTCGCCTGCCTTGCTGGAGAAGATATTCGAAATGGGACGCCATTGGTTCATCCTGAACAGTGGCAAGTATCCCGGCATCGCAGCCCGTATCAACTCCACCATTAACCTGCTTATAAGTCAGAATCATATTCGGAAACTTGAAATTAAGAAAATAGTATAATATAAAGAATAAAACTAAAACAATGGAAAAATTAAATTCAAGAAGAGCATTTTTAGGCAAAGCTGCCAGTGTTGCTGCTATTGCAGCTGTTTCCCCACTGGCTGGCTTTGGAAATGGCTATCAGCAGGCGATTACCTCAGCATCAAAAACTTCCGCTCCCTCTGATCTTAAAATTACAGACGTTAAGTGTGGCTACATCGGAGGAAGTCTTTTTGTGAAGATATACACAAATCAGGATATTTATGGTTGTGGAGAAGGAGTTGATGCCATAGGAGGAACTTATTACCTGGTTCAAAATATGGCAAGAAGGCTTAGAGGGCAAAGCCCGTTAAATGTGCACAAAATTTTTGAAGATATCAGGAGAGGTGGTTTTTTCGGGGGGGCACAGGCAGGCATGTATGTTGCGGTTCTTTCTGCCTTTGAAACAGCGTTGTGGGACCTTGCCGGGAAAGCGCTGAATGTTCCCGTTTATCAATTACTGGGTGGTAAATTCCGCGACAAGGTAAGGGTGTACAGCGATACTGCACTCTACAGGTCTAACAATCCTGCACCAAAAGAATTTGCTGATTCCGCTATTAATGCCGTAAAAATGGGATTCAATGCCATTAAATTTGATATAGACCAGGCAGGTGATCCAAATAGATTCGACAGATATAACTGGACTGCCAGCCAGGGCGAACTGCAAAGAATGTATGATCAATTAGCTGCCGTCAGGGAGGCAGTGGGACCTAAGATAGATATAGCTGTGGATATGCACGGCAGGTATGATTTGAATACTGCCCTGGCAGTTTCCAAACGAGTTGAGCCGTTGAATCTGCTATGGCTGGAAGAACCAATCCCTGCAGAAAATGTTGAAGCATACAGAATGGTATCTCAGGAAACAAGTACACCAATCGCAGCAGGCGAGAATATCTATCTGGCTTATGGATTCAGGAAGCTGCTGGAAATAGGCGGCGTTGACGCTGTAATGCCCGATTTGCAAAAATGTGGCGGACTGGGTGAAGGACAACGTATTGCCAACCTGGCTAATCTTTATTACATTCCTTTTGCACCACACATGGTTGCTTCGTTTCTGGGTGCCATGGCATGTGCCCATGTGTGCGTGTCGGTTCCTAACTTCTTAATTATGGAGTGGCAATCCTATTTTCATACCAACCCTATGTATAAGGAAATTGTCACCTTTGATGAAGGTGACTGGGTGAAGGACAGTTTTGTTACAGTGGCTAACCATCCGGGAATTGGTGTGGATATTAATGAAGAAGCAATGAAAAAATATGCCACTAAGGGTGTACCTTTTTTCGAATAAAATAGATAGATGCGAAATGACTTATTTCGGTGAGCTGAGATACGAAGATACCTGATCTTGCGGTCCTCCTATATACCTTGGATAGTTCGGATATGAGCAGAGAATATATCCTTTACCTTCAGGTTTGATTCCAATTCGACCCTCGCTGTTGACGATAAGTGTTTTGGCAGGTGCGTTGCCTTCTTCAACCCAGGATATTATCATATCTATTTTGTCATTAGAGTTTGGTGCCGGTATATTTTTTACTTCAACGGTTTCTCCATCACCATTCATCTTATAACTCCTGCCTGATAGTCCGTGACCTGCCTGTGGAACAACATACAACCGTCCAAAAAGATCCAGTTTCTTCTGTCCCATCTTATTTATCAAAGACTGATAGTAATCAAGCTGTGCGCCGGAAGAGGCTATAAAATCCTGTGTGCCAACAGTTAGTATTATCTTCCCTCCTCGTTTATAAAATGCTCTGAGATCCGGATTCGTGGCATCGAGCCATTCGGAGATCTGTTTACGACGCTCATTCATTACTTTTCCTTCGGCATAGTCCAGCGGATTAGCTGATGGATTCTGCATCAGGAACCCGGTTACTCCAAGAACTCCAAGAGATGAATGTACCTGAGCGGTCTCAGGTGCACCTTCCTGTCCCTTGTACCGAATAGGGGTAATCGTACCAAAAGATTCAGGATCTATAGTCGGGAGCCACATACCAAACGATTTAACACCATTTGCTAGAGGAGATGGGAACTTATAAGGACTATAGACAAACTCAAGTGTCTTAATCTGTTCATTGCTGAGTCTGGCAGATGTTGAATTATCTTCAGGGTTGAGATCCTTATTGCCTGGCTCACGAAGGGCTGCCCATGGATCAACAGGACCAGAACCGTCTGATACATCAAAAATAGCACGTGAAGCCATGTAGTTATTGATTATCCCGTCAGATAATCCGTCAAGTTTGTCACATTGTCTCAGGAACTCAGCCCTGATTGCGTTAACCTTGGCAGATGTCACCCAGTTTGCCAATGGTTTTTCCTGTATCCTTATCAGTTCAGGAGCGAGCATAAGTGTAGAAAAGCTAACGATGGGAACATCGGAGATTATGCCGTCATAATCTGCAGGATATCTTTGAGCAACCATAATCCCTTCGCGTCCACCCTGTGAACCTCCAATATAATAGTTGAAACGAGGCCGTTCACTATAAATTCTTTCAATTATTACCATTGCAGCATCATGAGTCTTTTTCATTTGCATATAACCTAGATTGCGAATGGCTTCTTCATTGAGAGCCCAATCATCAGGTTTAGCTCCTACAGGACCTGGAGCCAGAACTACACCTCCACCACCCATGCCTCCCTGGTGGCCTGAATCGCTACCATACATCACAAATCCCCTGTTTATCATCTGATTTTTGCCTTCCCGGACAGTGATTGTTCCATTCATACCACCACCACCCGCTTGCATTGCACGACGCGACCAGCTTGACGGAAGAAGCACCCGGAAATTAATGGGCCAGCCATAGGGATCGACCGGGAATACCGAACCTTCCACAACAGCATAGGCAGGCGTAGCATCGGTTGCTTCAATCCAGCGCGGGGTATAGAGTTTGACAGAACCAACCGGTTCTCCGATAGCTGAAACAGGGATCGAATTACCTGCCTTTTCGATGTCTTTTTTGGTAATGACTATATTCTCGGAAAAAGGATCCTGCCCGGCAGCTATAACTTCTGCCAAAATAAGTGTTACAGTAATTAAAAAATAAAGTCTTTTCATACTTTTATTTTTTTTAATGCAAGTTTCAATATTTAGACCTTCTCACAAGTTAGTGTACCCGCATTACGACAAGGGATGGCTACCAGGGCTTATCTGGCAGCTTATCTTCAACCGACATGACTGGTTATTCAGGAGTAGTGATATTATAGCCCATAATGGTAAGCATTCTTTCAGCATATCTCTTACCAAAGGTTCTGTAACCTTCAGCATTGAAATGAAGATTATCGCGTGCATCGGGGCATTCGCTCGAGGAAATCACATAGGAATTCGGGATTGTTTGCGGTAGCGTCGCAATAATTGAATTCATACTTGCACAAACACCTCCCTGGTCTGCATTTACAACTTCACCGGCAAGAAGCGGAACCTTCTTAGGATTGAGGTTAAGGTCCTTCATCAGATTATCATATACAACTTTGACTTTCTTTGTCCAGAGGGTATCATTTGTATTTGACTCCCCCTGATGTAACAGAATACCTTTTATAACACCATCCTTTTGGGCCAGCTTTGCCATTTCAACCAGACGTACATACGGATTTCCGCCGTATTCTTTAATTATATTCGTCATCCAGGATGGAGCCGTTGCAGCATACGTTTGAAAATTTTCTTTATCAAAAAGTTCAATTTTGCAGCCGGCAACCGAAACATTTATAACACCTACTCTGCACTTATCAGGAAGATTTGCTATCAAAACCCTGCCAAAATAATCGGCAGGCGTCAGTCCTGTTCTGCACCGGCACAAGGGAGGTACAGCCGTGTACCAGTTTCCCCTTGTGCGGCCCAGTTCAGGACAATCCACCGCTGCAAGAACCTGGAAACGTTTATCCACTGTTGTATCCTGTGATTCAATTCTTGCATTACCCTCCATGTTCGATTGTCCAATACACAGGAATATATAAAACTTCCGGTCCTGCGAAAAAGTGTTCAAACTCAATAAGAGTAATCCGATTACGAAAAATCTCAGTTTTGTTTTCATAATATTACAACTTGTTCGAATCTCTGTTTAATCCTTTTTATTTTCTTTGGACTCAGCTTTTTAAAAAGGGAACCGGCTGCTGGCATTACCTCTTTTATTTTTTAACTAACTCCATTTTGTTCCAGAATTTCCAGCTAATCGAAGGTGTTTGGTTTATCGTCCTCTCATATCATTCTTTATCATATCGTCCAGATTGTTCACAGGGCGCTCTACATCATAAGGGATGGGTTGGCGGCAGAATTGCTGAAAATAAAGAAGGCAGGCATCTTTCCATTCCCCGGCATTACGGCATTGATTCCGTAGTTTACTTTGAACCTGTTTAAACCGTTCGGTGTCGACATAAGGCTCAACCTTATCCCAGATCTTTTGAAACCCGCGGACCTGCTGTAAACCTGTTTCATAATGGTAGCATATTTCGTCCCAGAGAGTACGCCCGCTCTTCATTTTATAGTCCCATGGCAGGTGATGAAACCACAGCAGGTATTTATCGGGGCAGGTTTTCAGATCATTGAACTGCGAGCCAAGAGGTTCGTGGTATTGGCTTACAGCATCAGTTCCGGTATGTGTCCGGTCGAATCCGATTCCAACTGTGTCGGCTTTATGATAATAGGGAGGCGTCCAGTCCTGTCTTACTCCTTTTGGTGCCCACCACGGACCGGGGCCATAGTGTTCGTTTGCGGAAAAAAGGTGATGTAATCCGAGTGGCATCATATAGTTAACTGCAGCTTCACGGCTCTGAAGCATCATAAGTTTTACCGGAAGGAGGAAATCATCCGACCATCTTGTAGAAAAAAGTGTTGATACGGGTTGTCCGGAGGGAGCCTGACTAAAAGTAAGTTTTATCCATTCATCGGCAATTCTTTCGCTTGTCAGCATGTTGTTCCAGGACAGACGTCCGAAAGCGTACCAGTTTGCCTGTGCAAAATGATGTCCGCACCAGTTTGTATCCAGCCCTATATTGGCTACACCTGCAATTGCAGTATGCTTCCGGGGGTAAATACTGCCATCGGTGCAGCGTGCAACAGTGCTTCCTGCACCCTCCTGGTAAGTATCGCTCTGCAGACATTCTTCCCACATGGTCGCAAGAAAAACAAGGTGAGTTGATTGTCCCAGATATTCCTGTGTTATTTGGAGCTCAGGCATGACAGATGTTTTTTTCATAGCACCGAAAAGCGGGCTGAAAGGTTCTCGAGGCTGAAAGTCGACAGGTCCGTTTTTGACCTGGATAATAACATTATCATGAAACTGACCGTCAAGTGGCATAAACTCACTGTAAGCCTGTTTTGCCCGGTCCTTATCGTTTGGACTGTACACAAAAGCCCGCCACATCACAATCCCGCCGAAAGGATTAAGCGCATCAGCCAGCATATTTGCACCGTCTGCATGGGTACGCCCATAATCCTGTGGTCCCGGCTGTCCTTCACTGCTGGCTTTTACAAGGAATCCTCCGAAATCCGGGATGATGCTATAAATTTCCTTAACCTTGCCGTTCCACCATTTTATTACCTCAGGATCTAACGGATCGGAGGTTTTTAACCCGCCAATCAGAGAGGGAGAAGAAAATTTTACGGACAAATATATTTTGACGCCGTACGGTCGAAGTGTAGCTGCAATTACCTTTACCCGTTCAAGGTACTCCTTTGAAAGCATCAACGGCGAAGCATTGACGTTATTCAGGGCAGCACCATTTATTCCTATAGAGGCATTGGCCCTGGCGTATTCCTGCCACAATGCCTTATCCTTTTCAGTGACGACAAGAGAATTATCGTCCTTGCGCCAGAAAATAGAGCGACCGGCATATCCCCGTTCAATTGACCCATCAGGATTATCCCAGTGGTCTAATGTACGAACCTCGTATGAAGGATTAAAGATCATCTCTTGAACAGGCTGCCCGGTTTGCTGTTGACGTAAGAGCTGATAAACGCCATATAGGATTCCAATCTCGGTATTAGCCTGAATTCCGGTTGGGCTGAGTTTAAAACCATCTTTCTTTATTGCCTTGTCGTTCTTTATTGTAAGAACTATCGTGGCATTGGGTTTTCCCTGCCAGCCGTTTTTTAATTCCTGAATGGAAATAGAAAGAGTGGGAGAACTTTTAGCGCATACTACATTTACATTCCCCGTACTTTTATTCCGGAGCCAGAGATTGTGCCCGTTTTCGCCATTTAGATTCAGGCCTGCAAAGATCAATAGAATAACGAAGGCAGAAAC
>CAWKIC010000001.1:0-22077 GCA_963849615.1 uncultured Bacteroidales bacterium | reverse complement strand
TCGCCGCTTCTTCCCCCACCACATTAAATTGCCATGTCTTCCCGAGCGCTAGCGAGGGATCTCCCTTAAACATATGAGATGCCGATTGGGATGATCTTTACGCGAGCAACCTGAATGAAAGTGCCAGCGATGGATCTCCTCCAAACATATGAAATTACTGAATGAGGATCTAATAGAGCATTTTAGATGAAGAGACCAGCGAGGATCAGATCAAAAAGAAATATGTCTTATAAGACGTATTTCTTTAAAAAATAATATGTCTTATAAGACGTATTTCTTTAAAAAATATTATGTCTTATAAGACATATTTAATTTAGTTAACTAATGTTCATCCCCTGAAGGATGGCTCTTATCATATATTAAAACCAGGGTGAAAAATTAACACTGATTTCGCTGCTTCTGGAAATCGCAAAGACCCCGTTTCCTCCCTTTATATTTCCGTTAAGGTAGACAGGCTCTGAAAATGGGTCATTTACTGTTTGTGTTACATTGAATCGGGAGCTGAATGAGTTTTGAAATTTAATTTCTTTTAACACAAAGCCTCTTCAATAATCTGACAATTTTACTATATTAACGAGTTAATTCAAACCAACCCAGCAACCTAAATAATTCAACCTATGAAAGAGAAAAACAGGGTAACAAGAAGAAGCTTCATTCAGAAATCAGCCGGTGCAGCCGCACTTCTTTCGATGCCGACAATCGTTCCGGCAAGTGCATTTGGCGCTAACGATAAAGTAAGAGTCGCCGTACTTGGCGTTAACGGGCGGGGAACCTCCCATATTGAGGGATTTATGGACCTGCCCGATGTGGAAGTTGCATGTCTCTGCGACCCCGACCTGGTAGTGCTTGCCAAACGCGCACAGGAGTTCGAAAAGAAATACAGCAAAAAGGTAATTCAGCAGCAGGACCTGAGAAAAGTATTTGAAGACAAATCGATAG
This sequence comes from uncultured Bacteroidales bacterium, assembly GCA_963849615.1. Lineage (GTDB taxonomy): Bacteria > Bacteroidota > Bacteroidia > Bacteroidales > VadinHA17 > LD21. Next base: position 21,138 of record CAWKIC010000001.1, on the reverse strand, counting down.
ATGCCGTAAGTATTGCAACTCCTAACCACTGGCATGCACTTGCAACCATCTGGGCATGCCAGGCAGGCAAGGATGTTTATGTCGAAAAACCGGGCTCACATAATATGGTGGAAGGCCGGAAGATGATTGAGGCCGCTGCAAAATACGACAGGATCGTACAGCACGGGGTCCAGCTCAGGAGTTCCGTTGCAGTGCAGGAAGCCATTAAACATTTGCGTGACGGCCTCATAGGAAATGTTTATATGGCAAGGGGACTTGTCTTCAGATGGAGGGACGATATTGGCGACAAAGGTACTGAGCCTGTTCCTGAAGGACTTGATTATGACCTCTGGACCGGCCCGGCAGCGAAACAACCTTTCTCACGTAACATTGTGCACTATAACTGGCACTGGACCTGGAATTACGGCTGCGGCGACGTTGGCAACCAGGGAGTCCATGAAACCGACCTGTGTATGTGGGGTCTGAATGTCGGTCTTCCGGAGCAGATAACCGCTGCCGGAGGAAAATTTCTTTTCAACGATGCCAAGATCACACCCGAACTACTTTGTTCCACATATTATTATCCCAAAGAGAAAAAGATAATCGAGTTTGAAGTGCGCCCGTGGATCACAAACGAAGAAAATGGAGTGGGAGTGGGGAATATCTTCTACGGAAGTGAAGGTTATCTCGTTGTAAACGGTTATGATACGTACGAATCCTTCCTTGGGAAAGACAAGAAGCCCGGCCCGAAACGCAAGGAGGGTGGCGACCATTTCCTGAATTTCATAAAGGCTGTCCGTGCTCATGATAAATCAATTCTTAATGCTCCGGTTGAAACTGCCCATCTCTCTTCCGGGTTGGCACACCTGGGAAATATTGCCTATCGCACAGGACGTACCCTGAATTTTGATCCGGTAAAAGAGAAATTTATCAACGACGATGAAGCAAATGCATTGCTGACCCGTCCAGCGAGACCACCATTTGCGGTGCCTGATAAAGTCTAAATTATAATCTGCGTAAATCTGCACGATCTGCGGGAAATAAATATTTTCCCGCTGATTTCGTCTGATAATCGCAGATTGTTTATTCACTAAGTTAAACCAATAGGACAGCTTAATCACCAGACCGCGGTTCTTGATATTGTAGTTGGGGTAGAATGAGTTTTCTGTATATACAATAAACAGATCTGATACAGGAGCAAATCTCCATTGGAACCGAAGGTTCACATTCAGGTTGTCAATCTGGTTGTTGTATTGTATAAAGCTGGTAAAGAAGATCTTATCAGTAAATGTAAAATCGAACCTGGGTCCGATAAGCAGCAGTTTAGCGCTGTTGTATGGAGTGGGCAATACTATATCATTGTAAGTTGTGACCAACGCCAGACTTCCATAGGGTTGTACCCTGTAGTTCACTTCCCCGTTGAGCATAAGCCTTGTTCCGTTATAATAACCACCATACCTGCCTGAAAGCCTTATATTTAACATCTTTCGGGATCACTGCCAAATGTCGCTCCAATCTCATTCCAGTTAAAATGTGCTCCGGCAGGCAGCTTAAGGCTGTCAAGGTTGGTAGGATCAAACGGTGCGAGAAGTTTTACATAGTCTTCCCTGAAATCAATTGATACCGAATTTTTGCTTACAAATTCAGCCTGATATGATAATTGAGTTTCCCTGTCTGTCAGTGAATAAGATGAATATTGATCCATGTAGGTATCCAGCTTAAGTGAGGGACCATGACTGATAATTCTGCCACCCTCCGGAAAGAACTTGTACATGAAAGCAGGACTCAACTGGTAGTACCCTCTTCTTCTCACATATCCTGTTTCGGCATTGTACCCTGAACCTGTTAAGGCCTGGTTCCGGGTCGCTGTCATGTATTGTGATGAATACGTGAGATTGACCGCCATGGCGCCATCTTTAAAGTTTGTGTTGTCAAGGAGGTTTTGATGGTAGTACGCTTTCCCGATCCAGCGGTTATCAGGGCTCGAAAGGTTATATTCGAGACCGGCAATCCTGTTGAATTTATTACTGGTGAATGTATCATCATTCCTGGTTCCCATAACCTGCTTATTGATGATAAAGGTCGTAATATTTGACCTGGTGAAGATCTGTCTTTGTAAAACAGCCACCATGAAGTTGGCAGCATGAATCTCATCCTTGTCGCCGGTCTCCATATCCATAATCCCTATCCTCCATCTGTTCCCGATATTCCCGCTCAGTCGGGCTCCTGCAATTACGGGACTGTTGAGTCCGATTCGTCTTGAGAAAAAAGGCCTCACCGTTTCACTCCCAGACTTGCAAAAAGGTCGCTGTTCTCAAGAAAACTGTCTCTTCTCAGGAAAAAAAAGTTCATAACGGTCAAGATTGGTCTGCTGCCTGTCAACCTCTACCTGAGAATAGTCAGGATTTATCGTAAGGTCAAGGTTCATCTTGGTCGATAATATCATCTTGGCGTCAAGACCGGCATTCGCCTTAATAGTATCTTTGATCCTTCTGCTCCATAATCCCTTGTTGTTTTAGCAGTAACATAAGGAATAAGGGAGAACCGCAATCCTGCTCTATCAGTTGGCTTGTCCCAGATCAAAGTTCCCACAAAAGGAAGAGAACAATGATTGAACTGTCTTGGCATGGGTGCCCAGGCTGATTTTTCATTGGTTTTCAGATCGAGCCTGCCAAAATTTACGCCCCATTCCTTATCTCCTCCAAAGTAACGGATACTACGGAATGGGATACTGAACTCTGAAATCCATCGGTCATCATAGCTCTTAACTGCGGATCTCCATTGATATCCCAGCTGTAATCCACTTTGGACCCGTCGTACTGTAAGCCCTCTGTCTGGGCTCCTGCTCCTGAAATACCGAAAGCAAATCCGTTAGTCTGATCATTGTAAGTATTGAGAAAGAGCATGAAGTTATCATTCTTCATAAATGTGTAGTCCCTGCGGAATGATTCAACAGGTCTTTTACCGGGTGTTGGATCATGGCAAATTATACCGACATACAGGTTTGATTTATCATATGTGAGCATAACTTCGGTCTGTGATTTAGCATAACCGGTATCGGTCGGAGTAACTCGCTGGAATTTCTGTGTACGCTCGGCCTTCATCCATGGTTCTTCATCAAGGATGCCGTCGATGGTTAAAGGTTTGTCAGTCTGAACTATGTTAATTCTGTATTTTTCACGGTTGACAGCCTTTGTCTGGCTGAATGACAGGGTAGTACTGCATACTGTCAGTAGCAGAATTATTATTAATGAGAACCTGAACATTTTGTAATGAATTTTGGCGAAGATAGAAAATTGAATTGTGAATTTTTAATCCTATTTTTATGATCCCGGCAGAAAAGGTGTTAAAAAATGTCAATAGAATCAGAATTACCCAATGACCATTACAATTTCCCACAACCCGACGGACCTTGGTATCGCGGCTGCCAGCCTGGCTGCGACGAAGCTCAGGGAAGCTATTAGAAAAAACGGTGAAGGCCGTATAGTAGTTTCAACCGGCAGTTCGCAGTTTGAGCTTTTCAAAGCACTGATAACTGAAAAGATCGACTGGACTAAAGTTGAAGTATTCCATCTCGATGAGTATATAGGTCTCTCTGGCACAAACAAAGCCAGCTTCAGTAAATATCTTTATGAGCGGTTCATCAACCTGGTCCCTGTCAGAAAATTTCATCCGGTCGATGTTGCAGGTGAGATTGCTGAACGGATTGCCAGTCTGACAGCCGAATTAAGGAAAAAGCCCATAGATCTAGGTCTTATCGGTATAGGTGTGAACGGGCATATCGCTTTTAATGATCCCCCTGCAGATTTTGAAACCCGTGATGGCTACATTGTTGTGAACCTAAATGACAAGTGTAAGATGCAACAGGTTAATGAGGGGTGGTTTGAAACAAAAAATGATGTGCCTGATAAAGCGGTGTCGATGACTGTCTGGCAGATAATGCAATGTGAATCGATCATTTCAGTCGTTCCTCACAAGGTAAAGGCTGATGCAGTTAAGAAAACACTTACACAAAAACTGACAAACACCATACCTGCAACTATGCTTAAGAAACATCCGGATTGGAATCTGTTTATTGATAAGGATTCTGCTTCGGAATTAATACCCTTATAAGCTTATCATATCGACAAAAAATGGCATAAAGGCGCAACGGCGCAACGGCACAAAGGCACAAAGGCACAAAGGCGCAAAGGCGCAAGAGGCAAGAAGGTAAGAAAGGATACTATTAAGGTAAACACATTCAAAGAATGACAGAGTACACAGTAGTAAAGGGTATTCATTATGAAACGGGTAAGGCTGTTAAGATTGAAATCAGGGATGGTTTTATAAGCAATATTTCGGACGTTATGAGGTCGAATCAAGAGCCTGAGCTTTTTGTTGCCCCGGGCTTTATTGACAATCAGATCAACGGTTACAGAGGTGTCGATTTTTCGGGACCCGAACTTACAACTTATGATATGAGAACTGCTGTTGATGCCATCCGGAAGGATGGTGTTACGACTTTTCAGCCTACAATAATTACAAACAGCCATGAAAACCTTTTAAAGATCTTCAGAAATCTGGTTTTAACTCTGAAAGACAAGGATATAAGTGATTCAGTGCCCGGTTTCCATCTTGAAGGACCCTATATTTCACCTCAGGAGGGATATTACGGATGCCATCCCGCAGGATTTATAAGAAAACCATCATGGAAGGAATTTTCAGAGTATCAGGAGGCAGCGGAAGGTAAAATCAGGCAGGTCACCATAGCCCCTGAAGTTGAGGGCGCAATTGAATTTATCAGGCTTTGTGCCCGGGAAAACATTCTGGTGGCAATCGGGCATACAAATGCATCTGCATTTCAAATCACCCAGGCTGCGGATAACGGCGCCAGTTTATCAACACACCTTGGGAACGGGTGTGCTAACATGATTCACAGGCACATGAATCCATTATGGGCACAAATGGCAAATGACAATCTGACACCATCAATTATTGCCGATGGTCATCACCTGCTACCTGAAGAAATCCAGGTTTTTTACAAAATCAAGGGACCTCATAATATTATTCTGACATCCGATGTAACACACCTTATCGGTATGACCCCTGGTAAATACATGTTTCTGGGAAGCGAGATCGTCTATACTGATGATGGTCTCATTAAAAATCCGGTGCTGAATGTTCTGGCAGGAGCATCTTTTCCGATCCGCAGAGGTGTTGAAAATATGATGAATTTCACAGGATGTTCACTTGGTGAGGCAATTAACCTTGCCACAAAAAATGTTTCACGGGCCTGCAGAACTGCCCGACATAGGTGCGCTCGAGACCGGGAAGAGAGCGGATCTGATACTGTTTGAAATGGCAGAGGGCAAAATTATTATTAAACAAACCTGGGTAAATGGGGAAATTGTTTTTACATAATTTTAAAGAACCCACCCCTTGCCCCTCCCGGGAGGGGATCCTGGCGGGAGAATCCACCCCTTGCCCCCCGCCGATAGCGGGGCAAGCTCTCCCGGGAGGGGATCTCGGCTATGGCTGGCAAAGCCTGCAACCAGCCTTCGCCTTCCTCCGGCAGGCTATGGCTGGCCCATACCCTGCAACCTGCAACTGAATAAAAATGGTAACGAAAAATTAAAAACAATAAACTAACCATAACATCCTTCATGAGCACACTCGATTACATCGTTCTGATCGGCTACTTCGTTTCAATAACGACCTTTGGAATCTGGATCTCGAGAAAGATAAAGACCAGCGACAGCTATTTCCGCGGAGGCAGGAAATTTAAATGGTATATCATGATCGGCCAGGCATTCGGGGTTGGTACTCACGCCGAAATGCCTGTCGCACAGACCGGTGCAACATTCAGCAACGGGTTTGCGACTATCTGGTATCAATGGAAAAACATGCTTATAACTCCGTTCTACTGGCTGATTGCTCCGTTTTACCGGCGCAGTGAACGCACGACAGTGGGTGAGATCATTGAAGACCGGTATGGGAGCAAAATGGGACTTGTTTATTCAATATTTGCAATTTCATTTTTTGTTTTCAATATGGGTGTAATGCTTCAGGGAGCGGCAAAAGTCATTTCGGTAGCTTCAGGAAACCTTGTTTCGCCAAATATGGTAGTGCTTTTCATGACCATCGCTTTTATTCTTTATAGCTTTATCGGCGGACTAATAGCTGCAGCCTATACGGATTTTATCCAGTCATTCCTGATTATAACACTGTCTGTCATGTTAATACCTCTGGGCCTTAAGGAGATAGGCGGTTTTCACTATATGAAGGGCGTCCTGCCTGATCATTTCTTCGATCTTTTTAACAGTGCAAGCGGCATAGATACCTTCACAATCGTAATGCTTGCAGTTAACGGTATCGTGGGGATTACCGCACAGCCTCATATGATCTCGATGTGTGCAACCGGCAATACTGAACGGGCAGGACGAATAGGCCAGACTTTCGGGTCGATGGTAAAAAGGCTGGTTACCATAGGCTGGGCGCTGACAGGCCTTGTTGTTGCTGCACTGGTGATAAAGAATGGCGCTGTACTGGCCGATCCTGAAATGGCATTCGGGTACGCCTGCAGTGAATTGCTGGTTCCGGGTCTGGTAGGACTTATGCTCGCTGCAATTGTGGCAGCGAACATGTCGGCCTGCTCCAATTTTATGGTCAATACCGGCGCCCTGTTTACTAAGAATTTCTATAAAAAATATATTAACACTGACGCAAGCGATCATACTATTCTCTGGATGGGCCGTTATTCGGGACTCGGGCTTTCTGCTCTTGGTGTCCTGTTTGCTCTCAGCATTAAAAATGTGCTGCATGGATTCCTCTTTACTGAGACCCTTGCAGCATTCATGGGTATAATATTCCTGGGAGGGATAATCTGGAAAAGGGCAAACAGGTATGGGGCTGCAGCTGCAGTAATAGTTTCCGTGTCAGTCTATTATATTGTTAATTATTTAACAATGGGCGAGCTGATGCTTGTTTATAAATGGACTCCCGGCCCATTTGGAATTGCTATGCTTTGCGGATTCTTTATGTTCTGGCTTGTGAGCATTCTTACAAAACCTGAGGAAAAAGAGAAGATTGAAGCTTTCTTTGATAATATGAGACGGAAATCTGATGCAAAGGAGCCTGGTCCGGATGGGAAAAAGCCATTGGCCTCACTCACCGGCGATGACCTTCTGCTGCTTGATCTGCCGGGATGGGGGAGGAGAGAGCGCTGGAGCAATTTCTTTAAACGCTACCGGGAAGATATAGCAGGATTTCTGTTGAGCTGGGTGGTTGTCGGATTGCTGATACTGCTGGCATGGGGGATTCTGGAGATATAGTTTGGAGTGCCTAAAGTACTTAGAGTATTTAGAGTTGAACTTTTAAGTGCTCCCAACTTTTAAGTAACTTTGTTTTTACTTTGAAGTTATGAGCTTTCTTAGTAGCTTTATCAAATAATTAATAACTTGAAATCATGGGAAATTTTGGTGCTACAGAAATCATACTAATCCTGCTTGTAGTTGTGCTTCTTTTTGGTGGTCGTAAAATTCCTGAGCTGATGAAAGGCATAGGACAAGGCCTGAAAGATTTCAAAAAGGCTTCAAAGGTTGAGGATGAACCCGAAAAGGGAAAAGCGGAATCAAAAGAGGATACCAAAAAAGAATAATTCCTTTGTAAATATCGTGTGTCATAGGAACTTACACAGAGGTCTGTGGAACTCTATGTAACTAAAAATTTTCCCGCAGATCCCGCAGACCTGCCTGCCGCCTGCCTGCCGGTAGGCAGGGTAGGCAGGTTTTCGCAGATAAGACCAGTAGACCAGTGAGACCAGCAGACCAGCAGACCAGCAGACCAGCAGACCAGAGACCAGTCTTACTCCAACCTGCCTTTATTTAAAGTAATACTTTTGCCAGCAAATCTGGCTATTGCCGGATCGTGCGACACCATCACAACAGTTCCCCCGCTATTATTATAATCCTTAACCAACGACATCAGGATTTCACTATTCAATGTGTCAAGATTGCCTGTCGGCTCATCGGCAAGGAGGATATCCGGTTTTGAAATTATAGCTCTTATAAAAGCAGTTCTCTGTTTTTCCCCCACACTTAACTCCGAGGGATATTTGCTTTTCAACTCCGAAAGAGAGCATTTTTCGAGGTAATAATCTGTTTTCTCCGAATGCTCATTATCATTGCATGCCAGCCTGATGTTTTCTGCAACAGTAAGATAAGGCATAAGATGGAACTGTTGAAACATAAAGCCCAGATGTTTCCGTCGGTACTGGTTGCTATCCCTGCTGCTAAGCCGGTAGATGTCGTTACCATTGTATTTTACAGTACCTGAATCGGGATGGATCAATCCACCTATTACATAGAGCAAAGTAGATTTTCCTGCACCGCTGGATCCTGTTACGGAACAGAAATCTCCTTTTACGATGGTAAAGCTGACATCATCCAATGCGGTAAAGACCTGGGCTGCCTTTGTGTATTTTTTTGAAATATTGCTGATTTCAATCATTTTAAAAATCATTTAGTATTCCTCGCTAAGGGTTTTGGCTGCATCTATCTGCGTTGCCAGGAGTGCTGGTATCCAGCTGGCCAGCATCCAAAGCAGCGGGAAAAGAAGGATGCACCAGTAAAAAACGTTCCATAGAGGTTTTATGTCCGCCGCAGTAAAACTGAATATCTCCTTTCCGAAATATCCGGCAACAAAGTTTCCCGCAAAAAATCCGATGATTCCACCTGCAAGACCCAGAATAAATGCCTTGGCAATTATGATGAATAAAATGTTCCAGGTACTTTTCCCCATTGCCTTCAAAAGGCCTATCTCCCTGTTCCTGACTGTGATATTCTGGTAGAAGAGAAGGCCGGTGATGATCAGGCATGAGAGTATAACAAACGGAATGATAAATGCTCCGTATTTGTTCATCATCAGACGCTGATTCTCCCTTGCATCGGCAATGCTGCTTATTTCAGTCACCTCAAGGTCCGAAAAGATAGCCTGGACCTGGTTTCTGGCATTTTTTATCCTTCCATCCTTGCAGACACATCCAAGCGCTTCGATTTTGTTGATTTTCCCCGGCATCCCCAGTACTTCCTGTAAATCGGAGAGATTGAAAGCCACCCCCTGGTCAATCATTCCCCGGCCTTCTTCCAGCCGCTTTTCGATTTGGAAAGTAAAGGTCTTATCATCAGGTCCTTTTATTGTAAAGGGATCACCCGGTTTAATGTTTCTGGCGATAAGGGCTCCCACATGAACTGTTCCCTTCCCTACGTCGAAACCCATAGTTTCCTGAGCAGGAAGAAACCTTTGCATAGCCTCGTCTTTATAGCCGAAAAGCACAATCTGATGACTTGAGCCGTTCGGATCTTTCCAGTCGGAATACTTTACCTGCAGGATGCCGGTCAGATGTCTTACGGCATCGAATGTTTTTGATCCGGCGAGCTTATCCACGTAATCTTCAGGAAAAGCCGGAGTATTGTTAACCGAATAAAAATCAATAAGGTTCGTGCCTTTTGGGAAGATGTAAAGGTTCAGTCCCTGTTCGCGCATAATTTTCCGGGTCTCATTTTCGCTGGCCTTGCTAAGTGTATAAACTGCAACAGTAACAGTGGCCGCGATAATAACAGTAAGCAAAATAATGAGCGAATTTGCAGTCCTGTATAATATTTCTTTAATAACTAACCGGAGTGGATTCATATCGAATGTTTCTTTTTCTTTCTGAGTATATAAATCGTCAAAATGGCTATTGCAATCAGGATAATTGCACCTGTTAACGCAAATGACACATTGAGCGACCTGTCTGCCTTCATCTCCATTTTAACAGGCTGAATTGTATTCAATCCGTCTCTTTGATCCGTAAGCCATTTTGGCAATGGCCTCTTTGCAATGGAGTCATATGCAATGGTATCCCGGACCATTAATAATGCAATAATGACGGATTTTCGTCAAGGATCTTATTTACGAGAGCGGTTGTGGGATTCTCCCAATTATTGGTACAAAGAATATCAGTTCCCGGAAGATCGTCCTTGATAAGACAGCTGCAATCGGCTGTAAGGAAATCGATCATGAGTTTTATGTTTTCTTCCGTGATCCCCTTGCCCAGCAATGGTTCCAGAGCCCTGAACCTTCCGAAGATTCCAAAGAGCATTGGTTCGGGGATGTTTTTGAGATCATCTTCAACATTCAGGAGAAGTGAAACGAAGTGAGACTCTTCAACACTCTTTCTGCTTAGTTCGGTGACGGTGATAATGTCTTTAAAAGGAGAAGTGTTGAGTGCACTCTGAATTTTCTGCAGCCCCTTTTCATCCTTTTCTTTATCGCCTGTTGTCAGATAGAGCAGGACGCATAGTTTACCTGTCATTATTTCAGAGGCAATTTTTTCCCGTAACGGGGAGGTAGTCAATCCGGCAAGATCCTTTTGATTGCTGTACCTTTCAAAAAATCTGCTGCCATAATACAAACCAAAATAAGGTTCTGTTATGTCTTTTCTTTCAACGCTTCTGAACTCAATATTTGCAGGGTTGATGTTATCACTGATGGAAGCATTTTGCTTTCTGGCTGCCTCGCTAAGCTGAGTATTATGAAAGTACACGAGGGTATACTGACCCGGGACAGTATTCAGGAGAACCCATTCCGATACCTTCGTTGTACAAGCAAGGCTCAGGATGGCTGCCAGGGTCAATATTTTCAGATGGAATGATTTCATTTTAAATTAATAAGTGCAACAGGTTCCTGAATCAATTCAATCCCCGACAGGATTGTATTTCCCTTTACGGGTATAAGATCAACCTTCAACGTGTTACCCGCTTTTATCCCTGCAAATGATTTTACAATCTCTTTATCAGTATTTCCGGCTTCACCGGCGATATCAAAGTTCTCAAGTACAGTATTATCCTGAAGTTTTACATTGAACACGCGTTCTCCGGGTCCCTTCTCTTCGAGTTCAGAGAAATAAAGGTTCAGCCTGTAGGTAGTTTCCGCCACTTGTGTCTCTTTTGAAAGGGTAATTTCAAGTGATCTTAATCCTCCGATTGCGCTGGAGCTTATCCAGGATGTGTTTTCTGATTCGACTGACAGAGGATCCTTCCTGATTGTGAAATAATTAACAGTATCAATCCTGACCGGGATCTCGGGGGAGGCGCCACCGGCTACCGGAAATTCAAGCCAGAGGACGTTTTTATCGGAAGTCCTGTCGCCCGGGGCATTTAAATTGAGGCCCAGCTGTTTGATCTGGCTCCCGCCCCATTTGTAATTACTGTTGGTCCAGTAAGTCATCCAGGGCATATTTATAAGGGCAAGAGAGGTCTGGTTCTGGTAGGGACACTGACATGTCCTGGTATAATCGGGCGAATTCAGAACTCCGTCGGCTACGATAAGGTTTGTGGAGCAGCTTGCCTTCCAGCCTCCGAGACTGCCTGTACCTTCAAAAACATCAAGGTTGACAAAACCGGCAGAAGCAGAGCGGAATGTCAGCAGATGTTCACTGGCAACAATGCTTCCGCACCCGTATTCCCGTTTGAACGTCCAATTGAGATCTTCACCGGTTATTGGATCCTTCTCTATAAAAGGCTCGCCTGTAAGAAGATGCCATGCAATTCCGTTAGCATAAATCTTGTCATTATGAATGATCGGCGGATTCCCGTATGTCATTGCCTTATCCCAGATCTTTTCCTTTGTGGCTGTATTATAGGCAATCATCCTTCTGCCTTCTTCTCCATGCAGCATGTCGCCCGAGGGGCGGTTTGCCTGAAGCAGAAGCTTATGCTGTGATGAATATCCGAGCCAGGTACCGAAGATATCCCCGGTCTCCTCATATAACTTCTTTCCTGTCCTTATGTCAAGATAGAGCAACCGTGATTCGCCAGGGAGAGTCTCTCCCCTTCTTTTAAGTTTAGTCTCAAGATACTGAGGGAGTTTATCCAGACAAAAAAGCACACCGTCGCCGGCTATGACCGAATTGTGTATAAATCCGGTATTTGCCTTAATGTTCCACAACCTTTTACCGCTGAACCTGTCGAGTACTACCAGTTCCTGGCTTGCCGAGACATCAAATTTTGTGAACCCGGGATCTTCAATTGCTATCGAATCGTTCTCCATCATATGCTTAAATTCGGAGAAGTTGTTTCCCAGTATAAGAAGATCCTCATACACGCCGATATATCCAAGTTCTTCTGTTCTCTCATCGCCTGTCGTAAAGGTCCTGGCAAGTTCTCCGGTATTAATGTCGATTACACTGCATTTATTTCCTTCAATGAGGTAAACATATTCTTTTGTTGCAATGAAATTAGTACCCCTCGCATTGGATCCTGCCAGATGCTCCTGGTTGTATTTCGTATCAAGAGGGCTTTCACCATCGTAGGATTCATCAAAATACACCATCCATGAGTCCTCCATAAGTTTTGGAAAATCCCTTTTCCAGAGCACCCTGCCCGTGTACACGTCCCGTGCACTGATGCAGCTTACTCCCTCAATAATCAGTTTCCCGTCGATTACCTGTTCACAGGGACCGTGCCCATGACGCGGCAATACATCAAGGTTTGAATTGCCGCCGAACCAGAGGATACCCAGAGGCGCCTTCACCAGATTATCATCCGATTTCATGGTATTTGCCACATCGCCGTAGTTCCCTGTCCAGCTGTCGGTCCCTTCAAGCGGGCCGTTACGGGAAATAATAGTAAATCCTTTGTCAGGAGCCAGCTCAGCCCCATAGAGATCCATCTCCCTGAAGGATCCTGAAAGATGATCCTGCTCTTTGCCTTTAGCCCTTATAAAGATTTTACCTCCATACGGTCGGGTGGATTCAAAAATGAGGTTCAGGACATCCTTATCATATCCATTAAGAAAATCATTATCACTTACAACCGTCAGGGAAGCAAAATATTTGGGAAGCAGCGGTTGTGTTTTGTCGTATTGAAGGAAGCTCATCCGGTTTGCAGTCACACCCAGCTGATCAAAATATTCCCGCAGGTATGCTATTCTGGCCGCATCCTTTCCGTATGCAATTACCGACAGGGATGTTTTAGAGACAAGTCCCTTAAGAAGCTTAACATCATTTGTTCCTAAAACCAGAGCATATCCATCTGTAATTCCTGTTAAACTTATGATCTTCTTCGCTTTGGCAGAACCACCGACTGAAATTTCGGGTCCCGTAAAACGGGCAATCTTTGCAGCAGGCTTGTCTCCAAAGACCCTGATTGTACCATCATTTGAAACTGCAATTAGTTTTCCGTTTGAGGCTACAAGCCGGTCAATTATCTTATCGGAAGCGAGACTCCACGCCAGCTCCGGAATATTGTTGCCGTTTAGCTTTAATGCATTTATCCCTGTGCTGTCGGCGGAATATAGATAATTACCAGCCTTGATCAGTTCGTTGGTAGCCGGCACGTCCATGGTCCAGATTGTATCGAGCTGGTTTTTTGAGTTAAGTGTAGTCGCAATTATATTCTTACCAGAGAAGAAAATGGAGTTTCCGTCAACAACCGGATATTCTCCGGCATCTTTTTTAATTACGGTTCCTGTATTGGAGTCATACATATAAGTCATTCTTCCCCTGTGATGATTAAAATAGACCCGGTCGTTACCGCAGGTAAAAGATCCGCCTGTCTTTCCACTGGCAGCCAGGTGATAAAAAAGTTCCTCGCCGGTCCTGGTATCGAAACCTGCAGGAACTGTCCTTCCGCCGGCAACAAGAAGTTTGTTGCCACTTAAGGTAAAGGAGCCCTGAGGAGCAACATCGGCAAATGCCGGAGATCTGTGAGGCTGAAGAATATAGTTGCTTCCGGTTCCGTCATTTTTCCAGATTACCGAACCATCTTTCGTGTCGATTGCATAAATAAAGGTACCCATCAAGGGGAAAATACTGGCTGCAGTGTAAATAACATTGTCTTTGATAACAATACCTCCCCTTGCCGGCCACATTGAAATAAGCCTTTTGTTTCCAAGAAGCTTGTTTGATGCAGGGGCCAGTTCAACTTTCCAGACAAGTGATCCATTGTTATTATTAAGGCAATAAAGGATGCCATCATCGCTGGTAAAATATAATTTCCCATTGGCTTCAGCCAACGGTAATCTTATTGGCCCGTCAGCATAATAGTGCCATAATTCCTTACCGGTATTCAGATCAAGGGCAACAACCTTGTCCTGGTCGTTGAAGCCAAGGAACATTTTGTTGCCGGCAACGATTGGCTCAAAAATCCTGTCGAACTGCATCAGATTTTGATTCAGGGGATCGTCCCAGACCGGGATCCGGGGAGCATATTGAACTTCCCACTGCAGGTAAAGCTTATCTGCCAGTTGTTCGGGTGTGGATGCCGACCTTTCATGATTATACCTCCACATTGGCCAGTCATAGTACTGGGAGTATACCGGGGGAATAGTGAAAAGAAGAAGAATTACTGCGGCTACTTTCAGGATTATCTTTTGCATTACTTTAATTCTCTATATTTTACAGAATTGTAACTGACGCTAACTGCCAAAAATAGAGAATTTAATTCTTAATTTTTGTTAAAAGAGATAATTATCAAAAAGTTCTTGCTAATTATGCTGTTTAAAGAATGTAAGAAGTTACACAGAGTTCCACCGGGAAGTCGGCCCCTAAATCCCCTGAAGGGGACTTAAATTATAGCCCCCTTTAGGGGACCGAGCGTTAAGAAATCAGCCAGTGGCTGATTTTAGCGAAGGGGCCAGCCTGCAGGGTAGGTGGCGATCTAACTCTGTGTAACTCTGTGTCTTCCCTGCCTGCCGGCAGGCAGGTCTGTGGAACTCTGTGTAAGTTTTTCTAATAATAGTATGAGGAGAAAGAAATGCAACTAAAAAAGCCACTTATTAAAGATTTATTAATTCCTGGGATACTGTTGATTGCGGTTTCAGTTAATCTGGAAGCTCAGGAGGACAGGTCTGATCAGGACACAAAATTGTATCAAATTGATTCAGTTAATATTACAGCACCTAAGGAGTACAGAAGCCTCCTGAAGGAACCATATACAGAACCATTTTCACTGCTTCCCGCGATAAGCACAATCACTGTCCGGCAGATTCAAAAACAGGGGGCTGTCAATCTGATCGATGCCATGACCTATGTTCCCGGAGGGTTGACAGAGACACGCGGCAGGCAGGTAAAGCAGTTCTTTTCGGTGCGCGGACAAAAATATCCTTATCCCGACTATGCTTTGAACGGGATATGGCAGCAGGAATTCGAGGAGCTTCCCTATTTTATCTCTGCATCAGATATTGAAAAAATTGAGATAGTGCGGTCAAGTGCAGCTCTTTTGACCGGTCTTTCGGGAATTGAAGGTCTTATCAATATTAAAACCCGCGAATACGATACACCTGAGGCTTCCCTTGAACTTGAATACGGATCGTTTAACAGCATTCATACTCATTTGTCGGGTGGCGGAAGGATCGGACGCTTTGCATATGCGGCAGGCGCCGGATTTGACAGAAGCGACGGACCATCGGGTAAACATTCGAAAGAAGCGATGGGAACACTCTATTCAAGGTTTAACTGGGAACTGTCGGATAAGCTAAATGTGCTGGGAAGTCTCTATTTCCTTGATGGCAATCGGGAACTGACAAAAGCAGAACCACCCGCCGACCAGAGATATATCAACATGCTCCAGAACTTTGATCCATACTGGTCGGTGCTGTCAAATGTGAAGATGATCTACAAACCCCGCAAAAATATCTCATCCGAACTGCAACTGTTTTACTCCTACAGGAATCCCAAATTCAATGATGAGGTAACCACCCTTTCGACAAATGAAAAGGATATAGAATGGGGATTGAATTTCATGCAGTCTGTTTCTCCCTTCAATTCAAATACGCTCAGGATTGGAGGTCTTTATGATCATTGGTCCGCTCCAAACGGCAAGAGATTTTATACAGGTAAGGAATGTAACACAGAGACATTCTCAGGGGTCATTGTTGACGAGCAGAGGATTGGTCTTTTAACTCTTGATGCGGGCCTGCGCTTTACCAGAACTTACCTTATAGATTATGCTGCTTTTAATATCCAGGGCGAGGGAAGTGCATTCAGAAATGTAACTCCCCTGCATGATATATGGGAACCTGCCACACTCCAGGGTAGTCTGGGCGCTTCATATCGTGCA
Organism: uncultured Bacteroidales bacterium; assembly: GCA_963849615.1. Classification (GTDB taxonomy): domain Bacteria; phylum Bacteroidota; class Bacteroidia; order Bacteroidales; family VadinHA17; genus LD21. The sequence continues at coordinate 5,080 of CAWKIC010000001.1, read as the reverse complement.
GGCCGCACTGTCTCGGTGAATTTTAATTCGGCTGTGGGGCAGGTAAAACCCAGGGAAGGAGCGCTTGACGTAAATCTGGACGTACCTCAGAATGAGACCAGACTTAAGCTCGACCTTGGTATTGTGAAACAGCTTGGCAATTCAGGCAGGGTGACCCTGGCTACTTTTGGAGTGATCCAGAAAAGGGCAATAGCTTTGAGCGGTACAACCTTCACTGACACTACAACAGGCTTGATCAGAGAGTTATATGTGAACCGCGATCAGAACCAGATCGGCGCTGAGTTTGAAATTGTCTCGCCGAGGCTGTTGAATCTTTTCGAGCCTTTCTTCAATATCGCGGTCATGAAGTCGAAATTGAGATCCGACGGAGCAATGATCGTTAACAGGGAAAACCCTGTGGTTATAACAAGCGCCGGAATTTCGCTTGATAAAAAGAACTTTGACCTGAATATATTCTGCAAGTATGTATCGCAGTTTGAAAATACGAGGTTCGCTCCAAAAGATGCAGGGCCCCAGCCTCTGGGAGATTTTTTTGCAATAGACCTTAACGGAGGCTACACTTTGAATGGCATTATACCTGCCAGGATCTATCTCAGGGTACGCAACCTGACAGATAAAAGATATTCAACCGTAGTCGGGTATCCCGATTTTGGAAGGATGATATATATAGGTATGAGATTGAATATTTCAAAGGAAGTAAACGCAAGATAGAGGCTGTCTCAAAGAACTGGAATCCATTAACCGCCGAGGACGCAAGGGGCAACGCAGAAGTTCGCAAAGAGCTGAAATTAGGTGCTTTAGCTTGGCGTTCTTTGCGATATCTTGGCGTACTTTGCGGATAAGGGACTTTTTCAACAACCCTTCAGGGTTAGGGTTCATATCCATTTGCAAAAATTTCACTCCGAGATTTTTATTAGAATCAGATTGTAATAGGATTGGATTGGATTTTTATCTAATTTAAGGTCGTTTAATTTCCTTTCGCCTTGAAGGCAATGATAATCAGAACGGATTCCGAACTGGTCCGGGAATTGTCTCAGTGTATCAGCGGGGCATTTGACGAGCTTTTTAACAGATATGCCTTCAAAATTTTCTGTTTTGCGAAATCAATTCTTAAATCTAAAGAAGAAGCCGAAGAGGTAGTTCAAAACACTTTCCTGATAGTCTGGGAAAAACGTCAGATCATCGATCCTGGTCAGTCCTTTAAATCATTCTTGTTTTCAATAGCTTACAATGTAACAATGGATAGATTCAGGTTAAGAATCAAGGATAGAAAATACAGGGATTATGTTTTGATGAATGCCATTTCATTTTATGACGGGGAGCAATTCCTTGTTTCAAAGGATCTGTTTCATAATGTTGAAAATATTGTACAGGAACTACCTCCGAGAAGGAGGGAGATTTTTACTTTAAGACAGACTAAAGGTCTTTCCTATAAAGAAATTTCAAAAGAACTTGATATTTCTGAGAAGACAGTTGAAAACAATATCAATCTGGCTATCAAATATATAAAAGACCGGATAAGTAAGAATTTCATAATAATTCTTCCAGCGATCTCTTTTTTTCTTTAAATATTTCCATTCCGGAAGGGGGGAGAGGCCTTCTCCAACGTAGTATTATAAATAACCCATGCTTATTTTGATAATACTATCTAATCTGATTACAAATTTAAATATTATAATAAATGCCCGATAATCATAAAAAGGAAAGGTTTTCAGCTCTGTTTTTGAAATATCAAAATGGTAAATGCACCAGGCTGGAGGCCGAAGAGATATTAAAATTGCTGGAGAATCCGGAGAATGACTACATGCTTGAACAGGAGGCTGGCTCGTATTTGAGTTCCTGCGTGGATCAAAATGAATACGAGGATTCCATGAGCAGAATTCTCTCAGATCTCCACCAAAAAATCGATATCGGTAGTAAAAAAATCAGATCCGGGCTTCCTGACGGAAAACTGTTCTCCATTTTGTCCCGGATAGCTGCCTTGTTATTTATCCCTTTACTCCTTTATTCCTTATATATGACATTTTCAGCAGCAGGTAATAAGGTAGTCAGTGCAGATAATATTATATGGCAGACCATCAAGGTTCCTGCAGGGGTTCAAACCGAATTTATATTAGCTGATGGCTCACACGTCTGGTTAAATTCAGGTTCAGTTTTTAAATATCCCGGTTCTTTTATTGGAGGAGTCCGGCAGGTTGAGCTGTCAGGAGAGGGATACTTCGATATTTTTAAGGATCCCGAAAATCCATTTCTTGTGAATGCCGGGAAACTAAATATTGAAGTAAAAGGGACCAGGTTCGTTGTGGTTAACTATCCTGACGATCCTGATATTGAGGTTATTCTGGAATCCGGTAATGTCCTTGTATCCGAAAACGATAACAAGGAAAGCAAACCCGTTTCCCTGACATTACCTGGTGATAAAATCACGTATAATCATTCCGGAAATACCATTTCAATTCAGAAAGATGATATAGACAAGTACACCTCCTGGAAAGAAGGAATTATGATTTTCCGGGATGATCCGATGAGTGAGGTGGCCAGAAGGTTAAGCCACCGTTTTAATGTAGAAATTGAACTGAAAGGGGTTGATGTTCAGGACTATGTTTATACTGCCACATTTAAGAACGAGTCGCTGACTCAAATACTTGACCTTTTAATGATCTCAGCTCCGATAAGATATACGAGAACAGAACAGAAGTTTCTGGGCGATGGAACTTTTACTAAATCTAAAATTGTAATTACAAAAATAAAATAGATGCTTATGAAAAAATACTAACCCCTTATTCAAGAATCAGGGAGGTGTTGCTGCACCTCCCTGAGAATCGATAAACTTTTCATCTATTTCTGCTGAAAAGTCTTAAGTTAATTTGATACTAAACTAACTAATTGTAAAATTATGAAATTTTTTAATGAAAAAAACAGGAATCTATTAAAACTGTTCTTTACCCCTAAAACACTCAGACTTATGAGATTAATGATTCTTCTATTGATTTTTAGTATTTCTGAGGTATTTGCCGTAAAATCCTACTCTCAGAATACCAAACTTTCACTGGAAAGCACAAATCAACCTATTAGAGAGGTTCTCAGACAAATTGAAAATCAATCAGAGTTCTTCTTCCTGTACAACAGTAAAATTGTTGATGTCGACCGGATTGTTGAAATTCATGTCGAGAACGTAAAGATTGATGAAGTACTTGATTTGTTATTTGCCGGGACGACAGTAAAACACAAATTGTTTGACAAACAAATAGTTCTGTCCCCTGTAGACCTTACGGCAAATGTTGGAGATCAACAGGGTAAAAGAATCACAGGAAAGGTTACTGACCACTCCGGATCTCCTGTCATCGGAGCTTCGGTATCGGTTAAAGGAACGACAATCGGAATCGTCACGGATATTGAGGGTGTTTTTTCCCTGCTGGTGCCTGAGGAAGCCAGAACATTGACCTTTTCATTTATTGGTATGACTACAAAAGAGGTTGAGATGGGAAGCCAGACAGTATTTAATGTGACTTTAGAGGAATCTGCTATTGATCTGGATGAGGTTATAGTTGTTGGTTATGGCACACAAAAACGGAGCGACATTACCGGGACTGTTGCATCCATGCCTAAAGAAAGGCTGGAAATGGCTCCTAACCTGAATATTGTTCAGGCTATCCAGGGAGCCATACCAGGTGTTATGATACAGACAACTGCAGCAGGAGCTGCACCCAGCCAGGTAGTTATGATCAGAGGACGTAATTCAATCCTGGCAAGTAATGATCCGTTGATCGTTTTGGACGGAATCCCGTACAGCGGTCAGATCAGCGATATTAATCCGAATGATGTACAGTCAATCGAAGTGTTGAAAGATGCCTCATCAGCAGCAATCTATGGCTCACGCGGAGCTAACGGAGTAATTCTGATAACTTCAAAGGAAGGGGTTACCGGCAAAGCAACTATTCTATATGATGGCAAATATTCCATACAGAAGCCCTCAAATTTACCTGATCTGATGACAGGTGAAGAATTTTATAAATTTAAATCGGAACGCGAACCAGGAAGCATAACCCAGACAGAACAGGAAGTTTATAATTCAGGAAAATGGGTTGACTGGGTTGATCTTGCAGTACGGACAGGATACAGTCAGCAGCATAATCTTTCACTGTCAGGTGGTATTGACAAGGTCAAATATTATGTTACGGGTGGCTTCCTGGATGTGAAAGGAGTACAGGTAAATGATAACTACAGGCGAATTACCAATCGTATAAATCTGGACATCAATGTAACCGACTGGCTTAAAATAGGGACCAGAACGAACTTATCCTTTGATGACAGGAGCGGTCAGTCGCCTTCTTCAGGTGTCTGGAGGATGAATCCGTTAAGCGTTCCCTTTGATGAAAATGGTAATCAGATTATCTACCCGTGGCAAGAGGATATCTATTTTGAGAATCCGCTTGAAAGCCTTCTCATGGATGATAAGGACAGGTCATTCCAGATTGCAACAAATAACTTTGCCATTATAGATTTTCCATTTGTTGATGGGTTAACCTTCAGGACCAATTTTGGACTCAGGAAGAGATCGAGAGATACCGGTACCTATGCAGGAAGAAATACCGGGACAGGATATGAAGTAAGGGGTTCGGCAAATACAAGCCGGAGCCTCAGCAATAATAGTGTTCTTGAGAATATCTTATCCTATACTAAAGTTTTTGGCCGGCACAGCTTTTTTGCGACAGCAGTATATAGTTTTGAGGAAAATGAAAACAGCTCGGATGGAATGAATGCCAGCGGATTCCCTCATGATTTTCTGTCATGGTATGCAGCCCCACAGGCTGAAGTTGTAAGTCCAAACTATTCATATGACCAGAGTGTCCTTATTTCGCAAATGTTGCGGTTTAACTATTCCTACGACAGCCGCTATCTTCTGACTCTTACCGGCAGACGGGATGGTTTTTCAGGTTTCGGTACAAAAAACAAGTGGGGCATTTTCCCTTCTGTTGCGGTGGGCTGGAATCTTGCAAAGGAAAAATTTTTCCCATGGAAAGATCTCTTTAATGAGCTGAAATTAAGAGGTTCTTTCGGGTTGAACGGAAATCAGGCT